>REDH01000144.1 GCA_007693585.1 Deltaproteobacteria bacterium | reverse complement strand
CGGGAGGGCTGGGGGGGACGGCAAGGGGGTTGGACGCGCACCGCGGAGCGGGACGGGGCAGGCGCGGGGCCATGCCCCGCCCCACCCCCCGCAGACGCACCACGTCGCGGGACGCCGCACGCAGGCGCGGGGCCATGCCCCGCGCTACCGCCCGCAAACGCGCCACGTCGCGGGACGGGGTGGGGTGGGGCGTGGGTGGGCGGCGTCGCGAGACAGAACGCGGGCGCGTTCCTGCGTCGCCTTCTACAGGAGCGTGCGCTGCGGCGCGTGCCGCGCCTGTGCCGTCCGGATGTCCGCGAGCAGGGCGTCGACGAGTCGGTCGCGCATGCGGAAGCGACAGATCGGTGCGTCATCCGACATGTCATGTGCCGGGCCACAACGCTCGAGATGCGCCTCCATGCGGCGTAGTTCGAGGCGACTGTCGAGCTCGATTGCGAAGTCTACATCCACGGTCGCCCGGACAGACGGTGCAGCGGGGTCCGTAGCCAGGAAGCTCACCGCACATCCGCCCACCAGAACCAGGTCGTCCAGCAGCGGTTCCAACCCGTCAGCCACCGCGTCGACCGCGAGAGTGTTCGCATCCGCGACGTTCACGGCAGCCTCTCCAGGAGCTGCTCGCGCGCCAGGGCGCGTTCGCGCGCGCGGCCCGCCCGCAGTGCGTCGAAGAGGGCCAGGAGCTCGAGGAGCGCCGAGTCCGCCTCTGCCGCTTTCGGCACCAAGGGATACAACGGGATCAACGCGGGACCGTGCGCCATTCCGCTTGCGTGAGGCCACACCGGTACGTCCGCATCCGCGCCCACCTGAAGGAGCTCGCGCAGTCCGGGGACTCCCCACGCCGTGGGCACACCGCGGGCCGGTCCACCACGGACGATCGGAAACATCCACGGCGCGCCGGAGAGGACCGCCTCCCGGACGGCGGGTGCCACCACGCGGAATCCCGACTCCCGGATGCGCACCAGGTCGGACGCTACGAGCCGTGCTACCGCACTGTGCGCTTCGGACCGCGAAAGTCCTGCTCGCGCTGCCAATGCACCATAGCTCGCGGGTGCCGACACCCGTTACGCCACCCACGCCCTCTGGCAGTCACGGGGGTTGGTCAGCAGCTGTGGATGGTAGCCGTGCGGGCGGACGGTGAACAGGCCACCACTGGTCGGCTCGATCATGAAGGGTCGGCCGGCTTCGTCGTAACCTTCCACCCATGCGTGGCCCTGCTCGCCGTACTGGCCAACAAGCACCCAGACGGAGAGACCGCCGGCCTCCAACATGCTCGCCGTGAGGATCGCAAAGTCGTCACAGTCACCATAGCCGCGCGCAAGGGTCCGGGACGGAGAACACCACTCGTCGCAGTACTCCGGATCAGGTAAATACTGCAGTCCGCCGAAGCGGAACTGATCCTGAAGCCACGCGCTGACCTGGAGCGGAACGGGAACCGCGTAGGAACCCGCCGGCGCCGCGTGCCAGAGGTGCGCCACCTCGGCGGCGCTCCACAACGCCTGGATCGCACGACAACGGGTGGTGGCGTCAAAGGCCACGCACAGGCACTTCCCCCGATGGATGTAGCGACCTGCTCGGAGATGGCTCGTCATGCTGCCCCCAGTTCCAACGGCGCACGGCATGGCGAATGGGGCGACCGTGGCCCGGCATCCAGCGGCGAACGGACGTCCGGATCATGCAGGCGGGAGACGTCCAGGACCTCCTCGTTCCCCGGTACAGAAGCGGACTGGACCGTCAGCCTTGGCAGCGAGCGAAGCCGATCGGGACGGGGCGTGGCAATCATGGATGGAGGGCGGCACACTGACGCGGCTTCGAGACTGCGCACCACGGAGGCCCTCATGCCATCCTGGCGCAACAGGCCCTCGCCATCGCGCACCAGGAGGCGCCCGGCAGGATGATCTACGCTGATGGAGAGCAGACAGTTCAGGCTACGGGCAATGCGTCCAAGAGTGTCCACGCCGACATTGCCGCGAGACTCCTGCGCCGAGACAGCGGGTTGGGTCACGCCGAGCCGCCGGGCGAGCACGCGCTGGCTGACGCCGACGACATCTCGAAGGCTGGCGAGGAGTCCGGCGACGCTCGGCGCAGTGGAGCCCTTCTCGTCGTGCAGCGTGACCACGCGCTCGACCAGACCACGCCAGTCTCCCCAGTGTTCATCCACCAGTTCACCAAAGACGGCCTCGTCGTCCGGCCCCGCTGCCAGACCCAGCCGCCCATGCGCGTTCACGGTCACGGTGGCGGACCAATCCACTGCGGCGATGTCGAGGATGTGCACCCCGTCCTCCGAAAATGGGGGATCCGCCTGGAGGGTCACGGAAACCGGAAGCCTCGCCCGCAATGCGTCGCGCAGGAGCGCAACCATCCGGCTGGAGGGAATGCTGTTTCCGGGAATCATCGTCATGGGTCCTCCTCACAGTCGCCGGCGCCGATCTTTCGGAACTCCACGACGCCTGACCTGACGTGCTGGATCACCAGCGAGCCCCCGGGCGAGACGAAGACATTGTGTCCCCTCGTCCTGTACCGCCGTACATCCGACCCAGGACAGTCCTTGCGCCGAGCATCCTCCTGGGGTGGGTAGATCCGCCCATCCCGTCCCATGCTGCCAGGATTGAATGCGATTCCGGAGAGTACATCCTCCACGGCATCCGTGGTCTCGCGTAGCTGCTGCATGGCTTCCTCTGCGTTGCCGGCGGGCGCAAACTCCTGAAGTCTCCGGTAGATTTCTTGAAGTCTCTCTTCCTTGTTCTTCATGTCCGGAAGCCAGCGGGAGTCGTGGCGATCATTACATAGGGATTATCATTCCTCGTTCAAGGCGCTTCAAGTGCGGAGGAAAGATAATCTCTGGGCTATCAACGAACGAGCGCGAGCAGGGGCTTCATGAACGCCTGGTCGTCGAGGGTGTCGATCACGGGAGGAGCGCAGGGGCCGGGGGCAGGGTCGGGGGACCGTGGTGCAGTGTACGGGAGGGGGGTGGGGGAGGGCGAGGGGGTTGGGACGCTGCGCGCACGCATCACGGTGCGGGGGCCTTGGACCTCCCGACGGCATCGACCGTCGGCGTCGTCATGAGAGCCACTCCCTGAGCCGCCGATAGATGGGGTGGCCAAGAACGACTGGACGAGCCTGCTCGTCTCTGAGCAGCTGGCGCAGAATGTACTCGCCCCAGCCGTCCTTGTTGGTGCGGAAGTCGCCCACGATACGCTTCGCCACCTCGTTCCTCGGGCGGATGCGCCTGAGAGAGGCGATGGCAGGTACGAGGAGAGCGGAGTCCGGCTGTCGCGCTGCCGGTGCCCCCCACCCCGTGCCAGGCCATCCCCCGGGTGCCCGCGCACCTTCGAGCCCCAATGCGCGGCGCACGGCCTGTTCGTCCTGGACGAGCAGTCCCTCGAACATCGGCTCCATACAGACGGCGACGATGGCGTGTGCGCTCAGTTTGGGTGGTCCCGGCCGGGCGTTGTTCACGGAGCGCGTCGACAAGTCCTGGTAGCGGGCCTGAGCAGCGGCTGTCCAATTTCGCGGGAGCACCTGCGATGCCGCCAGCAGGCGGTAGAAGTCGAGCGTCTCCTGCCATCGACAGAACGTCCCCTCGGGGTTCCAGGCTGGCACGAGATCCCACGCAACCACCGCGACGTCAAAGGGGTGCCGGCGGAGCATCCGGACAAGCAGCTGGTCGAGGCGCTCCCCGGACCCGCTCATCGTTGGCGCTGCCGGATCCATCGCGACCAAGTGTTTTTTGGAGATCGGGACGATAGGGGCGAACCGGTCCACGGCGAGCTGGTCTGCAATGTGCTCGTTCCAGATTCGCTCCAGGGCTGGCGTCCTGTGTGCAGGAGGAGGAGCCATGCTGCCCTCCACGAACAGCGCAACACGCAAGCCCCCCATCTAATCGGCCTCCTGAACATACCGCGTGCCGGCCGGGACTCTGGGGTCGTAGGCGGCAATCTCGGGGCGTGCGATGAAACGCTCGTATCTCGTATCGCCGTTTCGTGATCGGCGAACTTCGATGATCGATTCGATAGGCACCGAATCGAGCAGCCACGGTGAATGGGTCGTGATGATGACCTGTGTACCGGCATCGGCCGCCGACTGGAGGTGCGCGAGCATCGCCTGGACAGTCTTCGGGTCGAGTCCGTTCTCGACCTCCTCAATGCACAGGAGCGTGGGGGCTGGTTCGCGGACCAACAGCGCGAGGATCGCAGTAATCCGTCGAGTACCTTCCGACAGCATCCACGCCGGAATCGGAAACTCCTTGAGCCCCGCCCTGCCGCGGTAGGGCATCCGCTCCAGCAAACTGTAGTGCACACGGGTATCTCGTCCGCCCTCCGCCTTCGACACGTCGACGCCTCTCACCCGCGGGAGAATCTCCTGCACGTTCCGGATGAGCTCGATGCGCTGATCCCTGTCGAGCTCGTTCAACAACGCTGGGAGGGTTTGCCCCTCCTCATCAAGCAGGGGCTCGAAGGACTTCCGCGTCGCGGGCGAGCCGAATGCCAGTCGGTTGGGACTCAGGCGCAAGAACACGGCGCGCTGCCAGAAGGGTCCGAGCCCCCTCGGCGACTCCATTGAGTGAGGCGACTCTGCCGCCCGGACGAGAGCGAGCCGGTCGGGCTCCGGGACCGGGAACCGGGCCGGCGACGTCGCGTCACCGTCAGGCTGAACCCACCGCTCTCCGTTTTTGGTGGCGATATACTGCCGACTGCGTCGCCCTCGCACGTCCAGGAGCGCGAGTTCTTCTTCCGAGACACGTGGCACGCCCTCATCGCCGTCCACGCGGAGCGAGTATCGCCACCTGGGGCGTTCTCCACCCTCACTCCACTTCAATATGAGCTTGAAGTACGGATCCTGGGAACGCAGGTTGATGAGGTCTCCGATTCCAGCATACCGGTCCGAAGCCTCGCGCGCGTCCCTTCGAATCGTGGCGTCGAGCCATTGGAGGGCCTCGAGGAGCGTGCTCTTCCCGCTGCCGTTGCGCCCGATCACGACGTTGAACGATCGCAGCGGAATCGGCGGAGGCTTGAATGCTGCCTTGAACCGCTCGATAGCCACCTCCGTGATGAACGGCGGTTCCGTGCCCGAGTTTTCCGGCGCGGTTCCAGTCTCGGTCGCTCTGTTCATTGGTGGTCTCCTGGCTTCGCGCTGAGATCGAGCAGAGGCGCGTACTTCGGTACCTCGTTGCTCACGGTCCTGTACCCCCGCGCGGCTTTGGTGTGGCCCGTTGAACCGTCGCCTTGCAATTCTCCGCCAATGTTGCTGAGGCCAGCGGCGACATCCGCAACATAGCGCTTCCGATGCAGATCGAGAAGCCTGGCGAGAACCGTATCGCGTATCCCGTGCGGCCCACGGACACATCGGTCCAGCGCCTGGCCAGAATGTAGATGATGTCGAGGCCGAGCCGGTCCTGCTTGATGATGGAGCGCGTGACGTCGTCGTCAGCCGCCGGGAACATCTGCGCGGGGGCTTCCGAGGCGGCGTCCGCAGGGCCGCCCTTCTGCTCGAACTCCAGGAACGTCTCGAACTGGCGGAGGTAGTCGTTGTCTATCGAGCCGGGGGCTTCGTCGAGGGCGCGGCGCCCGCGGACGGTCAGACGAAACACCCCGCGCCGCGGGGACTCGAGGAGGCCGGCCTTGGTGAGCCAGGTCTTCGCCCATCCCACGCGGTTGGCGAAGACGGTCTGGCGCCCGCTGGGGAGGCGTGCGCGGAGGTCGTCGTCGGAGAGGCCCAGGTCGCTGGCGATGCGTGCGCGGGCCTCGGCGAGGGTCCAGTCCCGCCCATCCGCCGCGAGGGCGAGCAGGGGCTGCATGAAGGCCTGGTAGTCGAGGCGGTCGATCACGGGGGCAACACGGGCAACGGGCATGGGACGGGGGACCACGACCGAGTGTACGGGAGGGGCTGGGGGGACGGCAAGGGGGTTGGGCGGTGACGGCGCTTCGGAACGCGTTCCCTGTACTCGCCCCTTGACGCTTGTGCAACTGCATCGGCGAGGGGTAAGGAGCCTCGGACCCGAGCCCTTTCCGGACTGGAGCTGAGTGAGCCACCCACCGCCAAAGTTTGCCAAATGGGACGACGTGATCGCCACCTTCACAAGCCACGTGGACCACTACGCGGGTCACGGGGGCGGTGAGAACGCGCTGGTGGGGCTTCGGGCGGAAGGCGCGGTCACCCTCCAGTATGCAGGGCGGGTGGTCTACGAGCTCGTCCAGAACGCGCTGGACCGCGCGCGAACGCGCGCCGTTGTCAGGTTCACCGACGGCCTCCTCCTCGTTGGAAACGACGGCGACGGTATCCAGGTCGATCCGCGCTACGACTACTCGAAGCCGATCGAGGGAGACGGTCGTTCCGACTTCCACGCGCTGTGCGCGCTGCACACGTCGAACAAGAGCGCCGAGCGCCAGTTCGGCAACAAGGGTATCGGCTTCCGTTCCGTGTTCGGTGTGGCAGACCACGTACGACTCTGGAGCCGATGCCACGACGGCGGCTGGTGGGGCATGGAGCTTCGTCAGCGGCTTGTGCCCACAGATTGGCCCGGAAGCGCGCTCAGCGAGTTGGACGGCCGCGTTCGCGGTGCGGGAAGCCAGCCACGACCGAGTTTCCACTTCCCCCGGCTGCTCCGCAGTTCCGAGGACCCGACGGGCGGGTGCGCCGATGTCAGCACCGTCGTGCTGCTCAAGGTCGTCGACGGGCTGCATCATCGGCAGATCGAGCGCGAGGTCGAGCGCCTTCGAAAAACCCGCTTCCAGTTCGTAGGGCTGCGGCGACCCGGGGTTCACATCCACATCAACGGGGACGTGATCGCATCCGAGTCGGGTTGGTCGCTGGTCTCCACCAAGACACGTCATCACGACGACTGTGCGGAGCTCGCTAAGCTCGCGGACCTCGCGCGACAGGCTGAACACCCTGTCGAGAAGCCGAACGTCGGCGTCGCGTGGGCGGAGGTCGCTGAGGTCGCTGAGGTCGCTGAGGTCGCTGAGGGCGCTAAGGGCGCTAAGGGCGCTGAGGTCGACGGTCACCGGAGAACCGGACTCTTCTACAACTACCTTCCAACCAGGATGTCGACAGGCCTACCGATCGACATTCACGGTGATTTTCAGCTCAAGGCCGACCGGGAAGGCATGGCCCTGGCGTCGGACAATGCTGTCGGAGAGTACAACCTCGCTCTCCTTCGACGAGCGGCAAACGCACACGTGCGAGCACTCCAAGCGGAAGCCAGGAAGGAAGGCCCTCGTGGTGACTTCTGGCTTCTTGCCGACCGGCCACACGACGCCCCGACCGCGTGGACCCGTGCGTTGAAGGATGTGCTCTTTCCCTCGGGGTCTTTCGAAGTGTGGGTGGAACTGGCGAGGGAATACTTCACGCCCTCAGCCTCCGAGTCAACCTGCCGCGGGTTCTGGAACGCGAGCCTGCGATGGCTGGAGTCCCTGGCTGGCTATGGCCACTGGACAAAGACGTGGGCTAACTGCGCACGCAAGCTGTGCGACGAGCTCGCAGCGTACGACGAGCTCAGAGAAAGAGCCGGAGTTCCAGCGATACCCGTGGTCGTGGACGTGGGGGCTCGATCCGTCGCTCTGCCATCACGCCAGGAACAAGGCCGCAAGGCTGCGCGGCGGGTCTTTTTCTGGTCGCCGCGGGGCGGAGCCAGCATCCCTCCCGTCCCGCAGATCCTGCTCGACATGGGACGTGTCGTGACGTCGTTCGAGCTCGGGCAGTTCGAGGGGCCAGCAGGCGTGCAACCGTTCGCCGAAGCCGAGTTGCTGCCCGAGCTGCGACAGGTTCCCAATAAGCCGACGGACCTCAAAGTCGAGGCCCAGCTGTCCCCTGAGGAGCAGGCCAGCCTGCTTCTCTTCGCATACCGCCTCACGACGACGCGGCGAACCGCCAAACGGCATTTCGCCTGGCGTGCGTTTGCGGATTCGCAGGACGGAGAACGTATCGGGCGCGCTCTCGCCACGATGTTCCTCCCAACGACCGACGGGCTTTGGGAACCAGGACGGCAGCTCTCGCTGGACCGCGTGGACATGCAGCGACTTGCCAAGCTGATGGAGCAACCCGAGGAGGAGTTGAAGGAGTTCGTCACGCTCCTTGGCGTCGCACCGGAGCGCTCGGTGGCCATCGTGGAAGGAGGAGAGGACGGGCTAGTGAACGCGCTGGAAAATCCCCCACGCCCGCAGGAAGCGGGTGGGATTCAACAGATACCGGCACTCGAGCCGATCCTCCTGCCAGGTACTGAACCATCGGCGGTGGTCCTGGCTTTGCAGGGGCTCGCACCGGACAGCGAGCGTTCCCGTGTCCATGAGATGGTACGGAACCGCGAATGGATCGACTCGAAGTGGTTCAGGACCTTTGACGGAGTGCCGGCGCTTCCCGACTTCATCGCACCCCTGGATGTTGTCCTGCACGCGCATGATCCACAGCGGGTATTCTTCGGTGTGCCCAGGAATGACGGTGATGCGGAGGTCTTTCGGTTTTTGGGAGCCCTCAACAGACCCGACGACGAGGCTTGCGTTGGCAGGGTGCCAGCTGTTCTGAACCGGCTTTCTGGCAGGATTCCGGCCCCGGCTGATCTCCCTGCCTCCGTCGGGCTGTCGCTTGCAGCGCTCTTCAACCGATTGATGGTCCGGCTGGGAATAGAAGAGAAAGTGGCCATCCTTGCGGAGCGCGCCGGTCGCCTCGAATGGCTTCAGCCCGGAGCCGAGGCCTGGATAGCGAGGAGACACGAGCGTCAGGAGCTTCGTCGCTTCTTTCCCGATCTTGCACTGGTCGCAGCCGAGCACCGCGACGGCCTCCCCGAGAAACTCGGCGTCCGCCAGGTACGCCTCCGCAAGCGCGTTCGCCCCGACGTGGATCGTGGAACGACTACGCCGCGGTCATCGGCGATACGCGAGCGCATCGACCCGCATCTTCCCGTTCTCGCGGCGGTTGCCGACCAGAGTCGGCAGGCGATGCTAACCCTGTCGGCAGAACGTTTGCACCGCGCCTGGGTGGTGCAGCAGCCGGTGATCGAGGTTGCGGACGCCTGGGTCGAGATTCGTGTCGAGGAACTCGACCGGGATCCGATCGCCTGGAGAAAGGGGGATTTTGATGATGTCTTCCACCTCCCAGGGAGAGACGAGGAGGATCCGGGCGTTGTGATCTTCGACGTAGACCCGAGGTCCAAGGATGATCCGGGTTGGCGTCTCCCCCTGCGCTACTTCGGCGACGCCCTGGCGAGACTGCTCGTCAACAACGCCGCACTCGGCCCGCTCTTCTCTCAGGTCCTCGCATCGATCGACGAGGGGCGGTTGGGAGACTTCGTCGAGCGAAACCACCTCGACGCTCTCGTCCGTGAGTGGTCTTCGCGTCTACGTCCCCTATCGGACGACGAGCGTCGGCAGCTGGAAGTCCACATCGGAGAGATCTGTGCAGATCCCGGCGCAGTCCTGCGAGCCGGGAGAATCGCAGCCGAGGACCTGCGTCGGGATCTCCCTTGCGCCGGGGCGGGTGAACTTGAAGCGAGGCTCAGGCAGCAGGTCCCAGCACAACTTGTCCAGTACTTGCCTGCAGTGGTTGTTGCATCCGACAACCAGCGCGCTTGGCAGGACTGGGTGAAACGACGGCGTTCTGCGCTCGCTGCCCTCGTCGATACACTAGGCGGGTTGCCACCAGCGTGGAGGCAAGAGCTCCAGAAGGAGGCACAGCAGGCGTGGGACGAGGTGAGATTTGACGCGGCGGGCGTCGCCGCCGGCTACTTGAGCCAGTACGGTCACTCCATCGCCGACCTCGACCAGCGGCTCGACGAGATCGCTCCCACATTCTCACCTGTGAAGAGCGCTCCGTTGCTGCCACAGCAGACCGGCTGGCGAGTTGGGCCTGGTCGATCGGGTGCGGGCCGCGGTGGACCGCATCGCAAGCTGACGAATGAAGATCTGGTCGAGGAGAGCCTTGCTCGCGGGGCTATCGGCGACGCCGCAGAGCTTGCCCTCCTGGCTTGGGTCGTCGAGCAGGTCGCAGCCTTTCGTGATGTTGATGGGTTCGAAGATGCTCTGCTTGGCGTCTTCAAGCCGAACACAAAGACATGGCGCGAAGTCAGGGACGCGATCCGAAACGACGACCTTCCCGGCGCGCTTCACATCGCATCCAGGTGGTCGGGCGCGGGCTTCGACGTGTTGGGGCTTGAACGTGCGGAGGGGGGGCTCGTGCCCGTCAGGTACGAGTGCAAAGGCATCTCCGCCAACACCAAGCGGATACGAGTTCACCTCTCGCGAAACGAACTCGGTGTCGCGCGCCGTGTTCGACGAGAGGGAGGAGGCAAGTGGCTGCTCGTCGCTGTCCAGCCGGATGGTGTGTGTGTAGACCTGACGAGCTTCCTTGATGACCTCCTGCACGAGAGCGAGAAGCCGCTCGAGCCCCTTCACGTACGCGGGTTGGAGCCGGACGGCCTACGCCTCGTCGTCGAAAGGCCTGAAGCATCTTGACCTGCCCCCATTTTTCGGACCATCGGGACACCGGATTTCCAGCTCGAAGCGCCTGGATCGCCTCATGCTCATCGCCGCCATCACGCACGCAATGCTCACCCTTTTCGGAGCCGTGGGCGAGAGCATCGGCCACGATCGATGGCTGAGGACCAACACCTCCAGGACACGAACACCCTCGCTCTTCAGGCAGGGGATGGATCAGCATCGGCAACCTCATGCCCAAATCTTCCGCACGAGTTGAAAGAGAAGCCGGTGTCGCTCCTCGAGCTCCTCGGGACCGAACGTGTCGAGTGGCCGCAGTTCCAGTCCGTGGCGTTGCTTGAACGCGTCCATGTCGAGCTTGGACTTGTAGCTGTCGGCCCGCAGCGTCTCGTTCCAGTAGAGCGTGTTGGCATAAGACTGAAGCTTCTCGCGGTAGGATTCGTTGTTGCTGGAGATATTGTCCTTTCCCTTCAGCAAGAGAATCCCTCCGAGCCGGTTTCGTTCGAGATCGAAACGTTCTTCATCATTGCCGAACAGCGCCCGGTTCTCCTCGTTGCGAGAGAGGATGTGCTCGATGTGAAAGCCGTTCCTTGCCCCTGTCTTCTGCACCAGGTCCGCAATGCTGTGCCGCGGCTGCAGGTTCATTTCGCGCGCGAGGAACCCATCGATCCGAGCGAAGAAGTATCGCTTGAACCGCCTGTTGAGATTCGGACCAGCGTGCCGGAATGCAGCGTAGCTGAGCGGCTCAGCCTCGGCGACGTTCCTCCGAGCGGCAACGAGCTTCGTCAGTTCGGCGTCGAACACCTCGCGGTACGTGTCGGCGTGAGCGTCGCGAATGCCGACCGAGATCCGAATGAGGGCGTCCGCGAATTCGTTGCTGTCGTGTGCGCTCTGCAGTTGCAGGAGCGCGAACATGCGGTCCACCTCGTACGCCACGACCGAGACCTTTCGTTGCTCGTCGGGATCGTCTGGCGCACAGGCGGACAATGCGAGCAGGAACGGTGCATTCAAGTCCAGAAGGGCGTTGTAGTGCACCATATCCAGACCCTCTTGGCGCACATTGTACGCTGCCCAGATCCTGGCGTACAAGCCACTGTAGTAGCTGAATGCTCCGTTCAGGAATGCCTTCACGTTCTTCGGATTGTGGAGCAGGCCGAGTTCCTGGTCCATCTCCGGTGCAAACATCGCGCGATGATAGTCACCGTCGAAGCGCTGCCCATCCTTCCGGTTCTTTGCATACGTAGCCTTCAGATAGAAGCGGAAGAAGTTGTCGAACTCGTCCTCCTTGTACTGGTTGATCTCTGCCGCCCGCTTCTCCCACAGCTCGTTGTATCCGCCACGTTCGAGTTCGTCCTTGTCGATCTGACCGAGCAGCTTGCCTTTCAGAATCTCGTGCGGACGAAGACGCACACCACGATCATTGATAACCTCAAAGACCATGGACACATCCGTTTGTTCCACCGTCAGATTGATCAGGACCAGACGTTGAAGGAAATAGAACACGAACGTCTCGAAACACCTCTGCTCCGCAAGCTTCATGTCAAGGTGTTGCGAGATCAACTCGTAATTCTCGACCATGTTTCTGGCCGTAAGCCCGCTGGAGACATCAATCGTTTCCGGCACCTCACCATCGTAGAGCGCCTGCTGCACAGCACGGTGCCCAACGTGGTTCATCCAGAACTCCTTTTCGTAGCCTGATTGCCCAGCGACCTTGCTGTCAATCCATCCGGCAAGCCCGGACTCGAATTCACGCGCGAGGTGCCGCAGCTTGATCAGAATGAGGGAGAGTGTCGTCAGCCGTTGCTGGCCATCCACCACGAAGACGCGCCCGTTCACCACGTTCGTGACGTAGGTGTTGAGGTAGTACCAGGGGTACTCCCGCCCAACCGCTTCACGGCTCGGGTCCAGAGCGCTGGACCGGGCATACTGCTCGTCGAACTTGTGGAAGATGTCATCGAGCAGGCGCTGGACAGGCTCCGCGGTCCAGCGATAGTCGCGCTGGTAGAAGTCAATGAAGTACGACGTGTTGGAAAACACGCGGTCAATGTTCTGCTTGTCAGGTGAGATGTCCAATGTTCAATGCTCCATGGTCAAGGCGTCGTGGAAGTGTCAGACGCGGCGTCGATGCCCGTGGCACCGTGGACAACCGTCGTTCATCGAGCCGGGTGCTTCGTCGAGGGCGCGGCGCCCGCGGACGGTCAGACGAAACACCCCGCGCCGCG
>REDH01000141.1 GCA_007693585.1 Deltaproteobacteria bacterium | reverse complement strand
CCGGTCCGCCACCGACCACCTCTCCGGCTCGCGACGCCTCGACCCCCCCGACGATCGCGTCACCCGCGACGGCGACCCCCAGGAGCAGCGCGTCCGCGACGGCGGACCCGTCTACCACTGGCCGGAGGCGCATTACCCCGCCCTCGCGCCGGCCCTCGCCCAGATCGCCGAAGCCCTGCGCCACCGCGCCGGGTCCACCACCGCCGAGCCCGACGCCGAGGCCGACGCCCGCGCCCGCCTCGACGAGGCCATGCTCCGCCTCGATACCCTCCTCGGCCGGCTCTTCGTGCAGCGCTCCCGCGCCCGCGTCATCCGCCTGATGGAAGAGTCCGACGCCGCCGCCCAGTTCCGTGCCCCCTTCATCCCCCGCGTCCCGCTCCCCCTCAACCAGCCGGACCCCCGCGCCTTCGCCTTCGAACGCGATGTCCTCTCCCGCCTCTGGGAGCTCCTCGGCAGCGAGGACGCCGCAGGGGAGGGCGCAGCGCACGATGCCCCCGGCACGGCCTCCGCCGCCGCGCCCGCCCCGGGCGAGGTGGAGCCCCTTCCCCCCGGACTCACCCTCTTCGCCTACGACCTCGCCGCCCGCCGCGGCCAGGACGAGGACGGAGAGCGCTACCGCCAGACCGCCGGCAACGTGAAGGAGCTCAGCGCCATGGGCTTCGTGAAGCGACTGCAGTCCAGCCGATGGGCCTTCCTCCAGACCCTCCTGCGCGGACCGCTCCGCAAGACCCTCCACGAGATGGTCCTCGCCGACGCCCTCCTGCGCAATCCCCGCCTGCGCGCCCGCGCCCGCGTCCCCGACGACCTCGCCCGGGCCCTGCCCGCCGTCACCCGCGAGGTCGCCGCCACCCTCGCCCGCCAGGAGCGCGAACACGGACACCTCCTCCAGCTCGCCTTCCAGCCCACCCTCGCCCCCGAAAGCCTCGACCTGCGCCAGCCCCCCCTCGCCACCGTCCTCGGACTGCCCGACCCCGGACCCGATGGGGAGCACGCCGTCGCCCTCGTCCAGGCCCTCCTCGGACGCCGCCGCGCCGACCGCCTCCTCGACCGACTCGATGGCGCCCCCTGGCTCGCCGACGCCGCACACGACCTCGTCGACCCCCGCTCCAGGCTCCTCCACGACGTGAACCAGGCCCTCGACTGGGCCTGCGTCGGACGCCACGCCCTCGCCAGCCGCGTCCTCCCCTCCGCCGTCGTCGACGACCCCGCCTTCCGCACCTTCCTCGCCTCCCCACGCCCCGTCCGGGGACTCCTCGACGCCCTCGCCCTCTGGCTCGCCGACCACGCCGAACCCGACCCCGTGCGCGACCAGCTCCTCGTCGACTGGCTCCTCCTCCAGCTCGAGGACGACCCCCGCTCCCGCGGACTCCTCACCTTCCTCCTCGCCCAGGGCGTCTGCCGAACCCTCCGACGACGCTCCCCCGACAGCCCCCTCGTCCCCCGCGCCGGCGAACGAAGCCTCGTCTTCACCGAATACGCCGACACCATCGACTACCTCCGTCTCCTCCTCCTCGCCGCCAGCCGAATCCCCCACCTCCCCGACCGACTCCGCATCGCCGGACTCGGCCGGGACGGCGCCCTCGACACCCTCCGCCAGCTCATCCTCCAGCAGCAGCAGGACCTCGCCGACGCCATCCGCCCCATCCAGGCCGCGCCCCCCTCCGCCGCCCGCGCCAACCCCGCCGCCTACGGCCCGCCGCTGCCTGCGGACGCCCTCGCCGCCCTCCCCACCGCACGCTTCCGCGAGGCTCTCGCCGACACCCTCGCCCAGCTCGCCACCACCACCGCCTGGCGCACCGCCGAACAGGCCCGACGCGTCGACGAGGCCACCCCCGCCGCACCGCCGGCGACGCCGCCCGCCGCAACGCCCGGAGGCGCTCCCCCGCGCCACTCCGCCGCCGAAACCGACGAGGAAGACCCCTTCGCCGAAGGAGAGGAGCCCGCACTCGTGCCCTCCAGCCCCGAGGACGAGAGCGTCATCGACGCCTTCTCCCCCCTCTACCGCGTCGAGCCCGCCGCCGCCGGCGATGACGACGCCCCCGAGGCCCTCGCCCGCCTCGAACGCGCCGTCGCTCGGCCCGTCTTCACCCTCCTCGCCACCGAGGTCCTCGCCGAGGGCGTCAACCTCCAGGAGTGCGGCGTCGTCATCCACTACGACCTCCCCTGGAACCCCACCCGCCTCATCCAGCGCAACGGCCGCGTCGACCGCCGCATCCAGCCCGTCTACGAGGACCCCATGGACCGGGCCGAGCTCCTCGCACGCCTCCATCCCGACCGCGGCCCCGCCGTCGACCGCGCCCTGCGCTACCTGGCCCCCGCCCAGGTCTACCACCTCAGCGTCGTCCCCCCCGAACCCGTCGTCGACAGCGCCCGCGCCACCCGCGCCGCCGAGCGCGTCCGCCAGGCCCTCTTCGCCAAGCTCAGCACCATCCAGATGCTCTTCGGCCTCTCCCAGTGGCCCGTCGTCCTCGACCACGAGGAGGCCCGCCGCGTCCTCAGCGGAGAACTCGACGTCGAGACCCCCGGCTTCCGCCGCCGCGAGGAGCTCTTCGCGCGCTACAATGAAATCCGCGAGCGGCTCGCGCACACCGCCACCGACGACGAGGACCTCACCGGGGGCGGGGAGGGCGCCGCGGGACGCGGTACCCTCGAGGTGCACCTCGCCGCGTCCCTGCGCGACGCCGTCGCCGAGCGCTTCGTGCGCGGAGAGCCCGGGCCCGCCTGGGCGCGCCTCGCCGCCGCCGGCCTCCAGGTCTGGCACCCCGCGGACGTCGGCGCCCGCGTCGCCGCCCGCTCCGGCATCGAGTGGCCCGTGGAGCCCGACCCCGCCCGCCGCGGCGTCGCCAGCCTCACCGGCTGGTGCGCCTTCGCGCCCCGCACCCCCCTCGAAGCCGAGCGCTGGGAGCCCTTCCTGCTGCGCTGGGGACGCAGCGAGATGGGAGGCCGCGTCGCCCGCGACCGCGTGCTGCCCATGCTCGTCGCCATCGCCGGACGAGGGGAGGGCGCCGTGCACGCCCAGCCCGTCCTCGTCGACCCCGACGACCTCGCCCCGCTCGACGCCGCCGCCGCCGCGCACCGCGTCGACGTGCGGCACCACCCATCCTCCCCGGCCGCCGCCGCCGAGGAGCTGCTGGACGTGCTGGCCACCGCGCTGCTGCGCCCCGGACAGGTCCGCACCGTGCGCGTCCACGACGCGTCCCACGAGGCCCCCGCGCTGCCCCCGCTCCTCCCCGACGGCGCCGAACGCATCCTCGACACCACCCTCGCCCGGCTCGGCGTGCCCGCGACCGCACGCGCCGAGGGCACCTTCCTGCCCGGCCGCCCGCGCGCAGTGCCCGAAGGCACCCCACCCCCCGACGCCGGCTGGAACCTCGTGCTGCGCTGGGGGTGAAGCGGCGCCCGCTCTTCCGCGGATCCCGTTCTGGCCCGCTGTCGCATGAATCGAGCAGGGCGGGGTGCGGGCATCGGCCCTGCTCTCCGGGCGTTCAACGAGGCATCGCTCCCATTGTGGCGTCGGGAACAAGTGGGTACGGTGCGTCATGGCACGGTCGCACATGGGTGACTGTGCCGACATCCGTTCTGCGAGGATTGCACGATGTCCACAACCGTGTGGCTCAAGCTGCTCAACTTCCGTGCGCTCGACCACTTCGACTGCGAGTTCGGCGGGGTGTCCCTGCTGGCTGGAGCCAACGGGACCGGCAAGACCTCGGTGCTCAAGGCGCTGCTGTTCTTCCGCAACTACTATCTCCGGGGCCCGGATGAGGCTCTCAATGCGCTTCGCCCACAGTCGCTGCGGTCGTTCGGCGCGAACGGTGACGAACTCGTCGTCATGGCACTTCGGGTCGGCGACGTGGTGTGGGCCATCCGCATGCCGACCAATCCGAGTGGACTGATCGAAGGGGATCTTGGGGAACGGGTTTCGCTGAGGAAGGGGTACACTTGCATGGACTGGCTGGTTGCGCCCCTGGGCGGTGGCCCGGTCTCCGTGCGGTCAGAGGATGGTGAAGAGCCGGCGGCGCTTTCTCGCTCGCGTACCGTAGCGGTGGCGCGACAGGTGCGCGACAGGATGGAACCCGAGTGGATCGAACCACTCCACGCCGCCATGGAAGCAGTCCGCGTGCACGATGGGTACTGGTTCCACGAGATTCGCCAGGCCAGTCCGGTTCACCCGGGACACCGGTCGGACTATCTTGCTGGAAACGGGACGAACCTATGGTCCGTGCTTGCGAACTGGAAGAGTGCCCCAAGCGCGTACGGTCATCGGTTCGAGTGGGTCGTTCAGAAGATGCGAGACGTCTTTCCGGAGCAGTTCACCGACCTCGAATTCCCGTCCGGGCAGGCATCGTTCATCGTGCCGGGCCGCCCAAACTCGGCGGAAGGCCTGCCCCCGGCGCTGATGGCCCATGGGGTGATCACGGGACTCCTGCACCTGACCGCGGTGGCCGGCGCTCCTCGTGGGGCCATCGTCGGGATCGACGAGGTCGAGACCCACCTCCATCCACAGGCCATCCGCGGCCTCCTCGCGGCCATCCGGGAACGCGCCGACGATCAGGGTCTCCATGTGCTAGTGACCACCCACTCCCCCGTGGTGATGAACACCTTCAGGGACGAGCCAGAACGGTTCTTCGTGATGGAGAGGAAGGAGGATCTCCAGGGCCGCCCCAACCCACTCTGTGTTGCGCGGAGAAAGCCGGAGGCCGAGCCCGCAGTGGAGCAAGACGAGCAGCCTCACCGGGAGGTCGCACCCGATCTCTCCCGTGTACCGCCCCGAGAGAAGCTCGAGTATCAGGAGTATCTCCAGATGTTGCCGGGCGATCTCTACGACAGCCTCCTGATCGGAGCGCCTCGAAAACACGGAGACTGAGGACATGGCTCGTGTCGCGATCGTGCCGACCGGGGAGATGGAGCACCGTGGACTTCCCGCCGCGCTCTCCAGCCTGTTCCCAGGCCATGACTTCATCACGGTGCCTGCAAGCCCTTGTTCGAGCTTCACCTCGGACTCCCGTGGCACAACTTCTCTACCTCACCGGCTTCTGCCAAAGCCTTCCGTGGCAGAACGACTCGTCCAGCAAGCGGCGTTCGCCTGTGCTCGCAGCCGGAGAGACGGCGCCGCCGATTTCGCCATCATCATCGATGATCTGGAAGTTCCCAATCTCGGCCAGCCCTGCGTGGTCGTTGAGCACATGCGCCAGGCCGCCCGCCATCATGTCGATCGCATCCGCGAGAAGTGTCACATCAGTGCGGAAGAGACCGCGGAAGTCCTGAAGGAGAGAGTCTCTTTCCACCTGGCGTCACCGATGATCGAGGCATGGCTCCTTGCCGATCCCGGAGGACCGAAACGGGCAGGGGCGCACTCTCTTCTGCTGCCTACCAGGCTTGCCGAGCAGAGCGATCCAGAGTTCCTTCGCGTCGTGGATGCCTGCTTCCTACACGACGAAGGCGGCTACCTTCCCGAAAATGCAAGGCCTGTGTGGCGAAAGAGTCCCGCCGTCCGCCCACACCATCCCAAGGCATATCTGGCCTGGCTCTCCCTTGAACCTGCTGACCGCAAAGGCACCCGCTACCGCGAGGCAGAAAACGGCGCAGCGGCGCTCGGAGAATTGAACTGGTCCGCTGTCTTTCCGGATGCAACCCCCCGGATGCCCTTCCTCTCCGCCCTGATCAACGACCTCACCGCCGCGCTCCACGAGCAGCCAGTGGGGCTCCCGCCGACGCTCACCGGCGCCCAACTGACCTGCATCTCCGAACGTCGCCCCGATCACGTGCTGCGCAACCTCTGAGCCATGCCCTGTTGCGTGCACCATCCTGTCTCCCGCTCGAGTCAACGATCCGATTCGTGTTCTCCCGAAGGGTGCCCTCGACACCACCCTCGCCCGGCTCGGCATGCCCGCGAGCGCACGCGCTGAGGGCACCTTCCTGCCCGGTTGCCCCGCGCGCAGCGCCCGAAGGCACCCCACCCCCCGACGCCGGCTGGAACCTCGTGCTGCGCTGGAGGGGATCGGAACACGCCGACTCCCGAAACCGCCCGCTCCCCGGCCCCACCCAGGGCCCCAACGCCGCCTGAGCGCGAGCGCGGAACGTCCCGCACCGCCGCGGTGCGCCGATGGACACCGCGTCCGAGGCGGTCTAGCCTCACGGACGCGGACGATGTGCTCGTTTCGGGGCCCGACGGAACCGCGAACCAGCAAGGAGCCACCCATGGGAGCCAGCACCGATACCGTCCTCTTCCAGTCGCTGCACCGCAGACCGGAGGCCAGGACCATCACGGTGCGCGAGCTGATCCACAAGATGCGCAACGGCGAGATCCGCGTGCCCCAGTTCCAGCGGCCGCTCAGGTGGCGCGCAGAGGACGTGCGCAAGCTGCTCGACAGCATCTGGCGCGGCTACCCGGTGGGCTCGCTCCTGTTCTGGAAGCGGAAGGCCGAGGCCGAGACGCTCAGGGTGGGCGGTGCTCACCTGGATGCACCAGCCGTGCCGGACGCCTGGCACGTGGTGGATGGCCAACAGCGCGTGACCGCCCTCGCCGCCGCACTGCTCGACCTGGACCACGGCGACGAGAGACGCTGGACCCACACCTTCGACGTCGACAACCGGACCTTCTACGCCGGCGATCCCCCCCCTGAACGCGTGGGCATCGACGTCCCCGTGCGCGTGCTCGGCGATCTCAGCCGCCTGGGCCGCTGGCTGCGGCAGCATGCAGTGGAGGATGAGACGGTGATCGCACGCATCGAGGAGGCCCAGCAGGCCCTGCTCGACTACGCCATCCCCGTCTACATCGTGGACACCGACGACGAGCGCGCCCTGCGCGGCGTCTTCGCCAGGTTGAACAGCACCGGCGCACGCATGCGGGCCGACGAGGTCTTTCAGGCCCTCCTCGGTAGCGGCAGCGGGGATCGCGATGCGCTCGACCTCACCAAGCTCCAGGAGAACTGCGACGTGGACGGCTTCGGCGCGCCGCCGCGCAGCGAGGTCCTGAAGGCCGTGCTCGCCATGAGCGGCCTCGACCCCACCCGCCGCGCCGAGCAGCTCGCCCAGGAGGAGCTGACGCGCCTCGTGTCCGAGGACGCCGCCGAGGAGGCGCTGCGCGCCGCGCTGTCCTTCCTCCGCGAGGACGCCGGCATCCCGCACTGGCGGCTCATTCCCTACCCCGTCGTCTTCGTGATTCTCTCTCGCTTCTTCCTGGTGCATGGGGAGAGCTGGGGCGATCGAAACACGAATCGCCTGCTGCGGATCGAGCTCGCACGCTGGCTGTGGCGCGGCACGGTGCAGGGTTCTCACCAGCGCGCGGCGGTCTCGAAGATGCGCCACCAGATCCGGGCCATCGACCCGGCAGCGACCGTGTACGACTCCCTCGATCGGCTCCACGAGGCGGTGCCCTCGACGGCGCCCGCAGAATGGAGCCTCGAGCCCTTCGATCAGCGCAGCGCCCGCAGCCGTATCGAGGTGCTCGCTCTCCTGACCCTCGAGCCGCGTGACGATACGGGCTTGATCACGGTGCACGACCTCAGCAGCGACGAGCGCTTCGCGCGCGAAGTGTTCACCACCACCAGCCTCAGGGGCGAGCCGGACGACGTTCGCAGACTTGGACGCACCGCCGCCAACCGGGTGGTCCTGCACACCGCGACCTCCGGGCTCCACGCCTGGCTCCGCGACGTACACGATGCCGAGCACGGACACGAGATCCTGAAGTCGCACCTCGTCACGGAAGACATGGTCAAGGCCCTCAAGGACCAGGACCGGGCCCGCTTCCTGCAGGACCGCGCACGCCTGCTCCAGAGCCTCACAACCGCCTTTCTCGACAGACGTTGTGGGTGGGGTGAGCCACGCGTTCGACCGGTGGAGTTCTACCTCGATTCCCCTGCCGAGAACGAACCGTGACATCGGGAGTCGCGCAGCTTCGGGTCATCCTTCACAACGTGCAGGTGGGCACCCTGACCCGCTCGCGTTCGGGTCTCGTCACCTTCCTGCCCGACCCGGACTGGCTCGACAGCAACCAACGACCCCGCCTCGGCGTTGCGTTCCTGCGTGACCCTTCCCCCCGCCGTGCCGGGACCGGGCTCCCCCCGTGGTTCGAGAACCTCCTGCCCGAACCAGGCTCCGTCCTGAGGCAACGCATCTGCGCGCGACTCGGCCTGCGCGAATCCGACAGCTTCGCGCTCCTCAAGGTGCTCGGCATGGACCTCCCCGGTGCCGTCACGGTCACCAACGGCACCTCCAGCCAGGCCGAACTCCCCCTCGCCACTGACGACCTGACGCCGGGAGAGCTGGAGTACGACGCCTCGTGGCGCTTCTCCCTGGCAGGCGTCCAGCTCAAGTTCTCCATGGCCCTGCGCGGACAGAAGTTCGCCGTTCCCGCAAGCGACGAGCTCGGCCGGTGGATTGTCAAAATTCCCCCCACCAACCTCCCGCAGCTTCCACGCATCGAGCACTGGACCATGCGCTGGGCCGCCGAATCCGGTCTGACCGTGGCCGAGACGCGCATCGTCCCCATGGCCGACGTGCAGACCCCGGGCCCCACCGACCTGGAGCCGGACGCCGAAGTCCTCGCCGTACGGCGCTTCGACCGCACCGACGACGGCGCCCGCATCCACCAGGAAGACCTCGCTCAGGCGCTCGACCTGCTCCCGGGGGCCAAGTACGTCGACCAGGGCCACGTCCGCGTCGGGCACGACGCAATCGTTCGCCTGCTGAGCGATGTCGCCTCCGAGGCCGTCGCCGTCGACTACGTCCGCCGGCTCGCCTTCGTGATCGCCTCGGGCAACACCGACGAACACCTGAAGAACTGGTCCCTGCTCTGGCCAGGGGATGCCCTGCGACCCACGCTCACTCCCGCCTACGATCAGGTCGCCATAATCAGCCTCCCGGGGTTCCGGTGGCATCCCGACCGCGCGACGCAAGCTCACCCCTATCCACGACTCGCTCTCCCGTTCGGAGGCTCCCGCGACCTCGTCTCGCTCGATGAAGCGCGCCTGCACACCTTCGCCCACCGCAGCTCCCTCGGTCGCGCGGCAACCATCCTCCACGAGGGTCTGGAGGCCGCGCGCAACGCGTGGCCCGCCATCGCTCCCCACGCCCCCGCCGACATGGTCGAGGCCATCGAGGAACACTGGCGGCGCGTTCCGCTCCTCCGCGATCACGGGCCCCTGAAGTCCTGACCCCGCGCGCGACGCGTGCCCCGCCCCCTCCCCACACACCCCCACCCCACACCCCACCCCCCTTGCTTCCCCGCACCCCACCGCGTACCCTCCCCTCCTCAGCTGTCCCGCGCCTCCTTGTTTGGACCCCATGCGCCTGACCGACACCCTCCTGCACTGGTCCCCCGCACGCGCGGACGCACACCAGGTCCTCACCGCCCTCGCCCTCGACTGCTGGTTCGACGGCGAACCCGACGACGTCGCCTTCATCCGCACCGCCGACGACGTCGCCCCCTCCATCCCCACCGAACTCCTCCCGGCACGCACCCAGGCCGCCCTCGACCGGCTCCTCGCAGCCGAGTCCCTCCGCGGCGCCTCCGCGGACCTCCGACACCTCCAGCCCCACCACGACTCCTTCTTCCAGACCCCCTGGCCCGTCTTCTGGCTCGGCATCGACCACGCCCCCGGACGACGACGACTCCCCCCCGGACTCGTCCAGCAACTCCGCGACACCCTCGCCGCACGACGCCACGAAAACCCCGCACTCACCCACCAGCGCGCTCACACCATCCTCGTCCTCACCGTCTCCGGAAGCGACCGCCCCAGACCCGACGTCTACCTCGCCGGTCCCGCCCTCCGCGGACAGACCCCCGACAGCGAACAACGCTCCGTCGTCAAGGTCTTCGACTTCTCCCGCATCGAACACGCCTCCGAAAACGCCCTCCGCGGCATGATCGGACAACTCCACCAGCTCGCCACCCCGGAAGGCTGCCAGCACCTCTTCGACGCCTCCCAGGCCGGCGACGTCCGCTCCGTCGTCCGACGCGCACTCAAGGACCGCCTCGCCGAGCTCATGACCCTCCTCGAAGAGGCCCTCCCCCACGTCGCCTCCCCCAACACCCCCCTGCGCGCACTCCGCGAAGCCGCCTCCGTCCTCGTCTTCCGACTCATGTTCCTCGGCGAACTCGAACGCCGCGGACTCCTCTACGGGACCTCCGCCGGCGCTGGCGACGAAGACGCCGGAGACGTGGAATCCAACGGCCACGCGGGGCACGGCCCCGCGCCTGGCGCTGCCCCTTCGGAACGGGAGCGGTCCGCGGGTGCGTCCGGTCCCGGGACGTCGGCGGTGGACGCGGCGGCGCTGCAGACGTCGGCGGTGGACGCGGCGGCGCTGCAGACGTCGGCGCGGGAGACGTCCGCGCTGCGGACGGGGCCGCGTCCCGCGCCCGCCCCTCCCGACGTACCGACCCTCCTCGACGCCCAGGCCGCCGCCCTCGACGACGACGACCCCGCACCCCCACCCCCGGACCGCGACCTCCTCGCCGCCTTCCGACACCTCACCGCCGTGCTCGCCGGACGAACCCGCGACCCCCGCGTCGCCGTCCGCGGCGGCTCCCTCTTCGCCTCCCGACCCAACGAACGCTTCGAAGACACCGTCGTCGCCTGGCTCGACGCCTTCGACGCCGACACCCTCCACCCCGCACCCGAACTCCGCCGCCGCTGGAACCGCACCCTCGCCGAAACCCTCCACACCGTGCAGGGCGTCGTCGACCAGCGCGAAGCCGCCGGACACGTCCGCGAAGCCGAACGCGAAATCGGATACCTCGGACTCGGCGCCGTCGCCCACACCCACCGCGTCCTCGGCGACGTCTACGAACAGGTGCTCGCCCTCACCCCGAAGCGCACCGAACGCGGCATCACCCTCACCGTCGGCGGACGCGAAGCCACCACCGAGAGCAACGAGCGAAAGGCCCTCGGCGCGCACTACACCGCCGAGTCGCTGGTGGAAGAGGTCGTGCGCCCGGCCCTGGGGGGGCGGCTCGAGCGGCTGTGGGAAGAGGCCGGCCAGGACGCCGACGCCTACCTCCGAAGACTCGAGCAGCTCCGCCTCGTCGACCCCGCCATGGGCAGCGCCCACTTCCTGACCACCGGCGCCCGCGAGCTGGCCAGCGAGATCATCTGGGTGCAGCGCTTCGGACAGCCGCGGCACACGATGCACCCGCGCGTGCACACCCACCCGGTGGAAGGGCCGCCCCTGCCCGGACTCGAGGGAGAGGAGGAGTCCTCGTTCCACGCAGCGCTGACGCGCATCCTGCCCGCGGTGGTCCAGCGGTCCTGCTTCGGGGTGGACGTGAGCCCGATCGCCGTGGAGCTGGGCAAGCTGTCCCTGTGGCTGTTCACCATGGCGGCCCAGGACGTGGCGCGCGACGGGGAGGTGACCGAGCGGCCGGACCTCGCGTTCCTCGACGGCAACATCCGGTGCGGGGACTCGCTGCTCGGCGTCACGTGGACCGGCGCGCGCGAGGCGCTGGCGGAACGGCTCGGCGTGAGCGTGAGCCGCATCGGCGGGCCCGCCGGGAAGACCCTGGACCTCTTCGGCGGATGGGCGGAGCAGGGCGGGGAGACCGCGCAGGAGCGGCACGACGACGTGATGGCCCTGCAGGCCCACCTGCGCGAGGACGCGGCGCGGCTCGTCGCCTGGGCGCGCACCGGCGACGGACGGTCGGTGCTCGGCGCGGACGCGGAGACGCTGGATGTGTATGGATTGCGCCAGCGGCTGCACGAACGCACGCGGGCGATGCTCGAGCCGATCCGGTACGTCTTCGACCTCGCGCTCCTCGTGCGCCTGCTGGACGTGCGGCCGCGGCGGGCGGCCGGGGAGAAGGCGCTGCGCAAGCTCCTGGCGGAGCACCTGGAGGAACCGGCGGCGCTGGACCGGGTGTCGTGGCAGCAGGTGGTGGACGGGAGCCTCGGCGCGCCGTCGGCGGACGTGGCGGCGGTGCGCGCGGCGATCGTGCGCGCGGCGTCGGTGGCGCCGCTGGTGCAGGGCAGGGCGCTGCGGTCGTTCCACTGGGGATACGAGTTTCCGAGCGTGTTCGATGGCGCGGGAGAGCGCGCCGGCTTCGACGTCATCCTCGCCAACCCGCCCTTCCTGGGCGGCCAGAAGCTGACGGGGGCGTATGGCAAGCCGTACCGGGAGTTCATCGTGGAGGGGCTCGGCGGGGGGCAGCGCGGCAGCGCGGACCTGAGCGCGTACTTCGTCCTGTTGTTTGCGGAGCTGCTGGCGCCGGGGGGCGTGGCGGGCACGCTGACGACGAACACCATCGCGCAGGGGGACACCCGGGAGGTGGGGCTCGACCAGGCCGTGCAGCGCGGCCTGACGGTGTTCCGGGCGGTGCCGAGCCGCAAGTGGCCGGGCAGCGCGGTGCTGGAGGTGGCGCACGTGTGGCTGGTGCGCGGGGAGTGGCCGGGCCCGTTCCTGCGGGAGGACACGCAGGCCACCGCGGCGCAGGAGGGCGGCGGCCCGCCGGTGTGGGAGGAACTGCCGGGCCTCACGCCGTACTTGACGGCGCCGGGGGAAGTCACGGGCCCGCCGCGGCGGCTGCCGGAGAACGCGGGAAAGAGCTTCCAGGGCTCGAACGTGCTCGGCCTTGGCTTCACGATGACGCCGGACGAGGCGGAGGCGCTGATCGCGAAGGACGCGCGCAACGCGGAGGTGCTCTTTCCGTACCTGAACGGGCGGGACATCACCTCGACGCCGGATCAGGCGCC
>REDH01000070.1 GCA_007693585.1 Deltaproteobacteria bacterium | reverse complement strand
CAGGATCCGTCGGCACAGGATCCGTCGGCGCAGGATCCGTCGGCGCAGGATCCGTCGGCACAGGACCCGTCGGCACAGGATCCGTCGGCGCGGGATCCGTCGGCGCGGGCTCCGTCGGCGCGGGCTCCGTCGGCGCGGGATCCGTCGGCGCAGGATCCGTCGGCACAGGACCCGTCGGCTCGGCATCCGTCGGCGCAGGATCCGTCGGCGCAGGATCCGTCGGCGCAGGATCCGTCGGCGCAGGCTCCGTGGACACAGGATCCGTCGGCGCAGGATCCGTGGGCACAGGATCCGTGGGCGCAGGATCCGTCGGCGCAGGATCCGTCGGCACAGGATCCGTCGGCACAGGATCCGTCGGCACAGGATCCGTCGGCGCAGGATCCGTCGGCTCGGGTGCCGAACGCGAGGGCTCCTCCGTGGAGGGTACCACCGGTTCGACGGGCCGGGAGGAGTCGTTCCCCGGGTCCTCGTCCCGGCAGGCAGAGACCGTCAGAGCGAGGACGAGAACCACGACCACGAGCAGGAACGATCGCACGGCGCATCCCTGGGCACGAGCGGGGGGGACGGATCGCGCTTGCCTGCCGGCGCCCTGACGGGGCGTCGGACCGCCCATGGAACACCGACAACCGCACGAGTCCGGCGGCCAGAGCTAGGCCAGTCCGGCGCAAGGCACAATCGGCTTGCACCATCCCCTGTCGTGGCCAACCCGGGCGCCGACGGACCGGCGTGGCACCGCCATCGCGCCTTGTCCCGGCGCACACCCCGTGCCACCCTGCGCGGTGCGCACGCCCACCTCACCCCCGGTCTTCCCGATGCCCCGCTCCGCCGCCATCCTCCTCGCCGCCCTCATCGCCCTGCTCGGCTCCGCCGGTGTCGCGCTGATCCTCCTCGGGCTCCTCGCGACCGGCGACGACGCGGACAGCCCCGACTTCCGGAGCGAGCCCGGCACCTCCGCGGGCGCTGCGCCCGAACCCCCCGGTCCCCATGACTCCGGCGAACGGATCCCGGAACCGGAGCCGGCGCCCGCGCTCGGTGCCACGCCGGAGCCGACCGCGACCGACGCCGAAGCGGACGCCCCCGACACGGACGTCCGACCACCGCCGGCCGAACCCGCCAGCGCCTCCCCGAACCCGGGAGCGGACCAGAGCGCGCCCACGATCCTCGGCACCCTCGACAGCGGACCATCGGCGGAGCTGGAGGCCATCTTCCGCGACGCACGCCCGATCGGTGCCGCGGACGAAAGCGAGGGAGTCGCGACCGGCGGGCCGGGGATCGATCCGTCGGACGCGCATCCCACGCGCGAGGCCGCGGAGCGCGGCACCCCGGAACATGGGCGCGATGCGCCGCGGGAAGCGGTCGTGCTGCCGATGCCGGCCGAGGTGAGGGGGGCCCTCGCCGCGGGCCACGTCGATCGCGCGCTTCGCCAGCACCGGCGGGAGCTGGTTCACTGCTGGGAGATGTCGCTGGGCGCGGGTGCGCGCGTCGAAGGCGGAAGCCTCGGCCTCTCACTGCTCGTGGCCGAGACGGGTCATGTGGCGTCGGCGCGCGTGGCACCGGCGTCCTGGGCCGCCCCCGGGCTCGCCGGTTGCATCCAGATGCGCGCCCGACGATGGGTGTTGCCCGCGCCCGCTTCCGGCGTGGCGAACGTCGAGGCCACGCTGGTCTTTCGCACCCGGTGAGCGGAGCCCGGAGCATCCGGGTGGCAGCGGGTCAGCGCCGCTGGATCGGATCGTCCTCCGGCGGCTCCGGCTCGTCGGGGCCGACGGGCTCGGGGTCACCCGGCTGAGGCATGGGCTCCGGATCCGGGAGCGGTGGCGGCTCCTCGTCCGGCACGCCCATGGGCGGCTGCTCCCCCGGCGCGGCAGGATCCACGACCTCCGGACTCGGCGCGACCTCGTGCACCTCGCGGTCCACGCCGTCCGTGTCGGGCCCGGCGGCCTCGGGGCTCGCCTGGCTGCCGCCGCAGGCCATGGCGCCGAGGATCAGGAAGACAGCGGAGACGAGCGCGACGAGAAGCGCCCCTCGGCCCGGTCGACGGGAGGGAGAGGCCGAAGCCATGGTCGGGCGATCATCGGAAACGATGGGATACATGCAAACCTCCAGGGGGTGTGCTTGGAACGTGCGACACACGGCCGTCATCCGGCCGGGGTACGTCGTGGGTATGTCGCCTCCCGATGATTGCAACCCGCGCATCCCGAACCGTTCACCGCTCGGGCGCGGAAGTCCTTCTTCCGCAGGGGTCCGGCCCACACACATCGGCGCTCGCCATCGCGATCGGCCGCGGGACGTTCCCGCGTCCATGCATGAATGACGGTTGCACCTGTGCAACGCCCACCGCATCCACGTCGCGGTTCGCCTCCGTGCCTCCCGAGGGCTACGGCGAACCCGGTGGCAGGGACGCGGTGCCGGCGCCGGGTGAACGTGCGACCAGGCTGGGCGCGCACCCGCGCTGCCGCTGCGGCTCCCGGCGGCTCAGCCCGCCTGCTCGGCGGCGAGCATGTCGCGGAGAATCTCGGCGGCACGCGCGTAGGACTGCGCCACGTCGTTCACCAGGCGCTCCTCCATCTTGCGCCCGATGATGGGCACCTTCACGGTGAGCTCGCCTTCGATGATCCGGGCGCAGCCGCCCGACGGCTCGCTCTCGATCCGCGTGAGTCCCTCGCCGTGAAAACGGCCCTGCAGCACCATCGGCGTGATCGACCAGCGGAGGGTGTTCTCGCCGTCGCGGCGCCAGGTCTCCTGATCGTACCGGATCGTGTCGCTCCCCAGCACCTTGCGCATGGGCGCCGGCAGGTCGCGGTTCACCGAGATCCGGAGCCGGCGGTAGTGCTCTCCGTTCTCGTGGCGCCGCTCCACGATCTCGCGCGTCGTGTTGCTGGCCTCGGCCAGCCGGGCCTCGAATTCGTCGGAGTCGGTGAGCCGCCACAGGGTCTCGGCATCGCAGGAAAAGCTGTGTCGCAGGTCGAGTCGCATGGTGTCCGGGGAAGGGGCGGGGATTCAGGTGCCGCGAAGGATGACGTCGCGGTGGTCGGGAAAGGAAGCGAGGAGCGCGTCGCGCTGGCCGAGCTCGAAGTCCTCGAACTCGAAGCCGGGCTGAACGGTGCAGCCCACGAGGGTGTAGCCGTCGGGATCGTTCACCGTGGCCGCAAACCACGCCCCGCGAGGGATCTGGACCTGAGGACGCTCGCCGGCGTCCACGTCGAGCCCGACCAGCCCGCGCGCATACCCGGCCCCCTCGATCAGCAGGTGCACGACCGCGCCGGAACCGGCATGGAAGTGCCACGTCTCGTCGGACCGCAGCCGATGGAACCGGGTGGGGCGGTCCCCTGTCATGAGAAAGTAGATCGACGTGCCGAGGCTGCGCGGTCCGGTGTACCGCTCGGGCAGGCCCTCGGCCGCCACGCGCTCCGGGGAGCGGTATACCTCGCGGTACCAGCCGCCCTCGGGATGCGCCTGCAGCCCGAGGGCTTCGATCCAGGCCCGGGCGGAGTCGGGGGCAGCCATGGACGGAAGCTCCGTGACAGGGGGAGACGGCGGGTCCGGCATGGCCCGCACGGGGAGCCATGATGCGCGAGGGCGGGCGGCGACGCAAGGGAGGCGCATCCACCACGGAAAGCTTGCCGCAGTGCGGCCATCCTCTCGCCGACCGAGACCGGCTTCGCCCCGGTGAAAATCGGGCTTGAGGGGACGGTTTTCGGAAGCTCCGGAACGCATGTACCGTGGGACAGGGCCGGGCAGAGGAACGGCTCAGGTCTGGGCCACGAGCGAAGCGACGCGGCCGTGGTCGTCCGCCCAGAGCGCCGCGACCGTGTCGGCGTCCATCGGCGTCTCGAGGTGCGCGAGTGCCCGCTGCTCGATGGCGCCGGCGCTCGCGCGCACCGCCGCGGCACGGTGCCCCCAGCGGCGCAGCACCCGGGTGTGGAGCCGCTCGGTCAGCCAGAACAGGCTCCTCCCGTCCGGACGGAGCGCCGGAACCGGACCCGGGCTCCCCGGCAGGTCGAAGACCACCGGCTTGAACGCCGAGAGACACGGTGCCGGCGCTCCGGTCGCCAGAATGCGCGGGCCATCGTCGGACAATCGCACGATCATCGATGCGGTGGTCTGGCCATGAACCCGGGTCGGGAGCCTGCTCCCATGGCTGCACGGACCGGTCATCCGCAGGTCTCGAAGAGGATGGCCGTCGTGGCCGTGATCCCTCAACGCACGCAGGAGCGTGCGTACGTCGATACGGCCATCGTCACGCTGCAGATGGCCCAGCGTGCACGCACTTCGTTCCCGCGCTCCCGCGAGAACCCGCATGACAGGGTCCCCGAACGCGGCTGCAAAGTCGAGCCGCTCCCCCCCTGCCGCTCCCCGCCGGCGCGCCTCCGTCTCCGCCTCCGGATGCACGAGGTCGAAATCGCGACCGAGGGACAGCGCGTTCGAGAGCGTGCGCGGTGCAGACAGCCGCTGCGCAGCCCACAGCGAACCCGCCGTCTCCAGATGCCACGCCTCCCGGGCATCCGCGATCAGGAACGCGTTGTCGTACCGGAACCCCGGATGCGTCCGGCTGCAAGGCCCTCCCTGACCGTGCGCGTCGAGCAGGCCGGTGATCACCTCCACCGCCTCCCGCGCCGTCCCCGCGCGCTCGAGCGCCAGCCGCACGAGGTCCATCCCGGTCAGCGCAGGCTTCCCCGGTGCCATGCGGGTGAACACCGCCTGGTTGCCCACCGCCACCCCATCCTCGTTCACGCCCATCTCCGCGCCCCACATCCACACCGGGCGCGACAGCACCACCGCGCGAGACGGCGCCGAGGCAATCGAGATCCAGGTGCAGCGCTGCCGCGGCCCGGCCGGACGCCGCGCCGGGATCACCTCCACCACCTGGGCCTCGTCGCGCTCCCGGTCGCTGTTCTTCGCGAACCAGACCGCGCCATCCACAGTGCTCTCCCGCGTCGCCACCAGCGTATCGCACATCACGGCCTCCACACCTGCACGCCACCCCCCCGCGCAGTCTACCCCAGGGGCGCGACATGCGCCCATCCCCGTGCGCAGGCACACCCTTCGCCCGCGCCCCCACAGTCCACGAGTCGTGCCGCCGCTCCCTTCCCTTGCCATGCCGACGGGCGTACCCAGATCCCGACCGGCCACGCCCCGTGGGACGCGAGCTGCCCCGCACCCAACTGCTGCACCGCAGTGCCGCAAAGGCCCCACGGGCCCATCCCCGAAGGAACGCACCCCATGGCTCGACAACGGTTCTCCGATCAGGTCGTCTGGATCACCGGCGGCGGCAGCGGCATCGGCCGCGAGCTCGCCCTCGCCTTCGCCCGCGAAGGCGCACACGTCGCCGTCTCCGGCCGCCGACGCGAACGCCTCGACGAGGTCGTCACCGAGATCGAACGGCTCGGCCGGCGGGGACTCGCCGTGCCGTGCGACGTCACCGACGAGGACAGCGTCCACGACGCCGTCACGCGCGTCCGTGATGCCTTCGACCGCCTCGACGTGGCCGTCGCCAACGCGGGGTTCGGCGTCGCCGGTCGCTTCGAGAAGCTCGCCGTCGAGGACTGGCGGCGCCAGATGGACACCAACATCATCGGCCTCGTCGCCACCGCAAGGGCCGCGCTCCCCGCCCTGCGTCTGACCCGAGGGCGGCTCGTCCTCATCGGCAGCGTCGCCGGCGAGGTCGCCATGCCGGGCTCCATCCCCTACCACAGCTCCAAGGCCGCCGTGCGCTCCATCGGCCTCGGCCTCGCCATGGAGCTGCACGGCAGCGGCGTGAGCTGCACCACCATCCAGCCCGGCTTCGTCGAGAGCGAGATCGGCCAGGTCGACAACCGCGGACACCACGACCCCAACCGCCGCGACCCGCGGCCCCGGGCCCTCATGTGGCGCACCGAGGATGCCGCCCGGGTCATCGTGACCGCCACGCACCGGCGGCGACGGCTCCACACCTTCACCTGGCACGGCAAGGCCATCGTGCTCCTGGCACGGCTCTCCCCGGGACTCGTGCACTTCATCATCACCCGCGCCGGGGGCTACAGCCGCCAGCCCGACAGGGCGGATCGCGCGGACGGCGATGCCCGCGACCGCAACACCGGCTGATCCCGCGAGCGCCGCGTCGACGGAATGCGTCCCGGAAAACCACCACGCCCGGTGCGGGCGAACCTGCACCGGGCGCGGAGCGTCCGTTCGGGGAGCGCAGCGCGCTCCGGGTGGCTCAGTTGCCGTCCACCCAGCGGAGGTTGTCGACCCAGCCGCGGTCGCGGCCCCGGTCCACCGAGCCGTCCTTCACGTACGCGAAGCGCACGGTCACGGTGTCGCCGGCCTGGATGACGTCGGTCTGCGCCGAGGTCCACGGGGTGAGCGGGGCATCGATGGTGCCACCGGTGAGGTTCGCCTCGAAGCTGCCGCGCACGCAGGTGCCCATGCTGGAACGCTGCCAGCAGGCCTGCAGGTAGTCGAAGCTGCCCTCGGACTCCACCTGCCAGTGCCACGCGAGCCGGCCCGTGGTCGGGGCCTCGAACGTCACCTCCGCCCAGGAGACGCCGTTGTGGCCGGGGGAGCCACTCTCGAGGCTGGACTCGCCGGTGAACGACTCCTCCGTGGTGGGCGCCCACGGGTGCTCGTCCGAGCTGAACCAGCTCACGGCCAGCTCATCGGCGCCATGCGCGACGGGCCAGTCCTCGCTCCAGGAGGTCGGCGGCGGCGGCGGCGGGGGATCGACCCAGCGCAGATCGCTGATCCAGCCGCGGTCGCGGCCCCGGTCCACCGAACCGTCCTTCACGTACGCAAAGCGCACCGTCACCGTCTCGCCCTCGTCCACGACGCCGGTGGCCGCGGTCTGCCACGGCGTGAGCGGCGCGTCGAACGGGCCCCCGACGATCCGGTCATCGAAGCTCGTGCGGGAGCAGGTGGACATGTCGTCCCGCTGCCAGCAGGCGGCGAGGAAATCCAGCGCTCCCTCCGACTCCACCTGCCACGCCCACCGGAGCTGTCCGTCCCGCGGCGCCTCGAAGGAGATCTCCAGCCAGGAAATCCCGTTGTGCCCCGGGCGGCCGCTCGTGAACGAGAGGTTGCCCTGGTACAGCTCGTCGGCGTCGGCGGTCCACGGATGATCCTCGGAGGTCGTCCAGACCACGTCCTCGATGACAGTGGTGCCATCGAGGACCGGCAGCTCCTCGGGCAGCGCCTCGGTGAGGAACGCGACACCCGTGGCGTCGGCGTCGTCCACGAACACCGCCATCAGGCGGAAGAAGTCCGTGACCGGTTCGAGCGCCGCCAGACTGACCACCGTCCCCGGCGGGATGGCCGCACCGGGCACGTCGATCTCGATGACCGCCTCGCCCGTGTCGATGCCCAGACGGTAGTCGCCCGTCGGGAGCTCCAGCGGGCCGGCCGTGCCGCCCGTCTCCAGACCCTCCACCAGCGCGACCTCGGCATCGAGGTCGAGGATGTCGACCACGCCCACGCTCGCGGCGAGGTGGAGCACCGTGACGCGGAAGTTCTCCGGAGTCTCGTCCTCGGCGTCGGCCATGGGAGACAGGTCCTCGTTCACCGGGAGCACCGTCGGTCCATCGGGACCGGCCCACACATGGAATGTGATGGTGGCATCGAGGCCAAGAACGAAGTCATCGAGGGTTGCGAACGGGGTCTCGCCAGAGCCCGCGTAGAACGCAAGATCGGCGAGCCCTGCCTCGACGGCCACCGGCGCGCTCCCGTCGAGGGCGGTCGCCGTGGCCACGGCCCCTTCCTCGCCGTCGCGCTCCAGGCGCACGGTGTCGGCAATGCCGGGCGCCGCGTGCACGAGCCGCACCCGGGCGTTCGCCGGCAGCACCTCGTCCACCGCGAGGGAGGTGATGTCCCGGGTACACCCGTCGGTGGCCACGAGGACCACGCTGTAGGGCCCGCCCAGCTCCTGGGCCACGAGCTGGAATTGCCCGTCACCGAGGTCGATGGCCCGCGCATTGGGCGCGATGGCACGGATGCGCAGGGTGAGCGGCGCGCCCTCGTTGTGGGTCGAGGGATCGAAGTTGGTGAGCAGGGAGATGGGCTCCGAAGGGAGGTTGCGATAGAAGCGCTGCTCGGGCGCGTCGATGCCGCTGATGCGCAGGGGATCGATGCCCGCGCAGGCCACACTGGCGTCGAAGCCCTCCGGGCCGGGGTCTCCCACCGGCCCCTCGGCACCGTCCGTGCCGTCCGGGCCATCGACGCCGGCGCAGATCACGGTCTCGCGATAGGGCTCCGTCTCGATGCCGCGGAACCACGAGGCGAGCGTTCCGCCCGCCTCGCAACCCCGCTCGCCGGGTGGAATGTCGGTGAGGGCGACGCGGGTGGAGGTGCCCTGCACCCCCTCCGCGCCATCGGAGCCCGGGCCGCCGGCAGGGCCGGGCGCTCCGTCGGGACCGGGCTGGCCCGTCGGCCCTGCGGGACCCTCCGGACCGGCGCCGCCGGCAGGCCCGGCAGGGCCGGGCTCCCCGGACGGGCCCGCAGCGCCATCGTCCCCATCGCCACAGGCCGCCAGCCCGAAGGCGAGCAGGCCGGCGAAGAGGAGCCGTACACAATGTCGATTGCTGATCATGGTCTTCATCTCTGGAGTCGGGGGGGTGAATCCGGTCGGGTTCAGCCGAACCGACTCAGTCCTCGGGGGTGAAGCGGACGTCCGTCACCCACCCCGTGTCCTGATTCGTGGAAACGCTGCCGTCCTTCCCGTAGGCCCAGCGCAGCGTGTGGATGCCGGCCGGAAGGTCGAAGCTCGCCTCGGTCCAGTCCACCTCGCCCGCGATGCGGATGTCGTTGCCCGTCACGAACCGCCCACACGTCGAACGGTTGGCACAGAAGTAGAGGAAGTCGCAGCAGGACTCCGAGCTGACCTTCCACTGCCAGCTCACGGTGCCGGGCTCCTCGGTCCGGATGGTGACCTCCATCCACGACTCCTGGTTGTGGTCATCCGGGCCCAGGCCGCTCGCGGCCGCGAAGCCCGTCGGCGAGGTCTCGTCCTCCACCACCTCGAAGGGCGAGAACCCACCGCCGATCCAGTTCGGCGGAAGCTCCCCCTCCGGCGTCGCGGCGAAGTCCTCCGGCAAGGTCCCGAGGGCGTCCAGATCGACCGGCGACAGCGCCGTGGTCGTCGACCCGAAGTTCACCCACCGACGAAGCGTCACGTTCTCGTCCGCATCGGGCACCACGAAGAACGTGACCACATCGCCGGGGCTCGCGAACGCCGTCGCGTTGTAGGTCAGCGTGCCCGCACCCGTCTCCAGGCCGAGAAGGCCGCCCACCGCCGGGACGTCCGCCGCGATCGAGTACTCGCCGTACTCCACGCCGAAGACCACCGGCTGGTCCGCAAGCTCCACGTTCACCGGACCCGCCCCGTCCACCCCGTGGAAGAAGCGCACGAGCGCGAGCGTCGCCTCCTCGTCCCCCGCATCCAGCGGCTGGGACACCGTGTCGAGGGGCAGCTCGAAGAAGGCCGGATCGCCGGCGGCGTCCGGAATGGCCACGAAGAGCACCTCGTCGCCACCGACGGCGTCGAGGTCCAGCGTGAGCACGTCCTCACCCACCACCAGCTCCATCTGCTCCTGTTCGGCAGCGTTCACCCGGATGGGCGTCGAGATGCCCCCGAAGCTCACCGTGCGGGTGGTGCCCCCCTCCTCGTCGCGGAACGTCACCGAACCCAGACCGTCGATGAAGTGCCCGAACCGCACGAAGGCGGACTGCGGCTCGTCGAGGCACTGGATGTCGAGCCCCCACTGCTGCAGGGTCCCCGTCGAGAACGTCACCGTGTCCGTGTCGCGCACCCGCAGCGTCCAGGTGCCCGTCGCCGGCTGCTCCAGATGCGGGTTCGTGTCCGGCAGCTCGACGATTCGCGTCCCGAAGGCCGCCGAACCACCGCTCCGCGGGAACGTGTACGTGCGCGCCCCGTACACCAGCTCCATCGCGATGTCGCCGGCCCACCGCTCCTTGTCGATGGTCACCGTCACCTCGATCCGACCCGCGAACGGACAATCCGTCACGTCGATGCTGCTCTCCACCCAGGGCCCCGGCGTCCCACCTTCGGCGTCGGGGATCTCGATGCCCAGGTTCGGCGCACTGCTCACCCGACCGGGACGATCCTGCTGAAGCAGCGCCACCGGCGCGCCGGTCTCCGTCAGGAACAGCACCGCCAGCACCACCTCCTCGTTGCGCCAGGTGGCGAACACCGTCGCGATATCCCCCGCCGAAAGCGCACCGTCGGGCACGACGAACTCCAGCGTGTCGCCCCCCGCGATCAGCTCCACCGTGCCCGCTTCTGCAGCGAACACCTCGAAGCCGCCGGAAGACTCGCCGAACGCGAGGTCGTCCCCGACCACGCTCACGCCGCCGACCAGCACACCCACCGGCGGAACGTCCGCCGCCGCGTGCACCACGGCAAGACGCGCGTTCGTCCGATCCTCCTCGTCAAACTCCGCGTCCGAAAGCGGCGAGAGGTCATCCTCGAGCAGAACCGCCACCGGATCCCCCTCGTCGTCGAGGGTCACCGCCACCGTGACCGTGTCGTTCGGCAACAGGCTCACCGGACCCGCGCTCAGCACCACGTCCCCGCCCGACACGACCTCGAGGGTCACCTCGCCGGCATCCACCGCCTGCTGCGTCGCCGCGAACGCGCCGAGACCCGTCACCAGGTTCGATCCGCCCTCGGGACGGATGTTCACCGAACCCACGCCATCCGCCAGGTGGATGAAGCGCACGGTCGCGCGACCCACCTCCACGTCGAAGGCCGCCTGGCCGATCGCCGTCGTGCAGCCGTCCGTGACCACAAGACCGAACGCAAGCGTGCTGCCCGCCTGCGTCCCCGTCACCGTGAACCGCCCCGCGCCCAGGTCCGCGAACCGCGCCCCAGAACCCACGAAGGCCAGCGAAAGCTGATCCTCACGCTCCGCCGGAAGGTTCGTGCGCACCGTCACCGGATCACTCTCGAAACCACGGTAGAGCACCTGGTCCAGACCGTCGATCTCCTCGATCTCCAGACCCGGCAGTCCCGAGCAGATCGTGTCCCCGGGCACCCCGGGATCCCCGATCGGGCCCCCCGGACCCTGCGGGCCGTCCTCGCCATCCTCACCGGGTGCGCCATTGCACACGTAGTGCGTCTCGAACGGCTCGTCCCCACTCGGCGGATCCGTGGGACGGGTCTCCGTCGGACCACCACCGGTCTCGCCGCCGGTCTCGTTGCCGGTCTCGTTGCCGGTCTCGTTGCCGGTCTCGTTGCCGGTCTCGCCGCCGGTCTCGCCGCCGGTCTCGCCGCCGGCTCCGGCCGCGGGGTCATCGTGGAAGAGGTCGATGCGCACGCCGCCGTGGGGGCACATCTCATCGCCCACCTCGAGGTCCGTCACCTCCACGCGCGTGGACATGCCCTGAAGGCCGTCCTCCCCGTCCGCGCCGGCAGGGCCATCCGCTCCGGGAGGGCCCTGGTTTCCGGGCGGGCCGTCCGCCCCACCGGGGCCTTCGGGCCCCGCAGGACCGTCCGGACCCGCGGGGCCTGCGGGACCGGTCTCTCCGGCCGGGCCGTCGGACCCATCATCACCGCCACAGGCGGCCATGCCCAGCGCCAGCGCGGCGCTCAGCAGCAGAACGAGCCAGGATGCACGTGCGTTTCTCATTCGCTCTCCTCAATCACGGCGAAATTGCTTTCGGGAGGCCGGTCGCCTCCCCCTCTCCTCGAATGGACGATTCCTGTTTCCCTTGTCCGAAGCGCAGGCGTCGATGGTGGCGGACACGACAAACGGCTGGTACGCACTGCCGTCGGTCGCACCGGAATCCACGGCCTGCCTCGTTCACGGGCCATAAAGAGCACCCGCGTGCTCGTCAACTGCAGACTGGAGATCATGGGAGAATTCCCCCCGCAGCACCGCGCGCACCCCGACACTCGCGGCGTCTCCTCCCCGAAGGACAGCCCGGAGGGCTGCCCGCACGAACGTGCCCGCGCCCACGAGGACGCCCTCCTCCACGACCCCCGCGCCCGCAGGGCCGCCGGACGCTTCTACACCCCGCCCCCCATCGCCCGACACCTCGCCAACCTCCTCCTCGCCCCCCCCGCACCCGACCTCCCCCTCGTCGACCCCGCCTGCGGCGCCGGCGATCTTCTCCTCGGCGCCGTCCACCACCTGCTGCCGGACCCCACCAGCGCCCCCCTCGACGCCCGCCGCAAGCTCGCCGGCCGACTCCACGGCATCGACACCGACCGCGACGCCATCGCCATCGCCCGCGAGCGCCTCCGCCTCGCCCTCGACCTCCCCCCCGCCGACGCCGATCTCCTGCCCCTGCGCGTCGCCGACGGCCTGAGCGAAACCCTCCCCCAACCCGCCCACGTCCTCCTCAACCCCCCGTTCGGAAACGCCATCCGAAGCGAGACCGCCCGCTCCGCCCGCACCACCGCCGCCCTCCGCGAACGCTTCCCCGTCTCCACCACCGGCGCCTTCGACCGCGCCTGGGTCTTCGTCGAACGCGCCCACCAGCTCGCCGACAACCGCGGACGCATCGCCCTCCTCCTCCCCCGCGCCTTCGCCGCCAGCCCCTCCGCCGCCGCCCTCCACGACCTCCTCGGCCGCACCCACCACCTCCTCTCCCTCGAACCCCTCCCCCCCGGCTCCTTCCGCCACACCGACGTCGCCACCCTCCTCGCCATCCTCACCCCCCGACAGCCCCGACACCCCGCCCCCGAACCCTGGGCCCGACACCTC
>REDH01000127.1 GCA_007693585.1 Deltaproteobacteria bacterium | reverse complement strand
CCCCATCCCCGACGCCCTCGGCATCTCATCCCCCGGCGCCCACTCCCACACCGGCTCCCCCCAACCCACGGACACACCCGAGCCCACGGACACACCCGAACCCACGGACACACCCGAGCCCACGAGCCCCATCGACGATTCGCCGCCGAGTGATCCCATCGAGCCCAACGAGTCCTGGTGCGACACGGGTTGCAACCGACTTCAATTCTGCGGCCATGTCGGTGGCGGGCAGCTCTTCGCGTCGATGGGGGAGTGCCGCCGGACCTGCCGTGGCCACTCCGACGGACAGCGGCTGGCGACGGCGGCCTGCTTCGTGGCTGCGGCCGACGTGGACGGTGACTTCCGGCCCTCGCAGGAAGGGTGTTCGCTCTTGCCGGAGTGCTTTCCGCCCCCGGAGGAGCCTGCCCCCGGTAGCGCCGCGTACTGCAGGGCGGTCGAGGACGCATGCGACACCCTGGGCGCGTTCTCGGACGACTTCGCCGATGCCAACGTGGCCGAGTGCGCCTGGGTCTTCACGGGTGCGGACATCCAGTGGGGGTTCGTTCCCTTCGAGGATGGGGCCCGGTGTGCTGCGTCCCTGTCCACGTGCGACCCCGAAGCGCTCTACGGCTGCCTCGCCCCGCCGCACCCGCCCTGCGATGCCATGTGCGCCGCGCTCGTCGAGTGTGGGCTGCCCTCGATCGTCCCCGACTGGGACGAGCCGAGCTGTCGTCGCCTCTGCTACCTGGGGTATCTGGACGATCCGGACACGACGACGGACACGATCGAGTGCGTGGAGACCACCAGCTGCTTCCAGCTCAGCCGCTGCTTCTGAGCCGGGCGCGGGTCACGGCGCGAGGCCGAGTCTTCGCCGCACGCCGAGCCACTTCGGGGTGACCTGGCCGTCATGGTCGCGCACATCGAGGTGCTCGATGGGGACGTCCGCGGCGCCGTGGGAGTCGTGTCGGTCGTCGGGGAGGAATCCCGCGTGTGCGGAGGTCCCTGTGGGTCGGAAGGCGTAGGCCCGCAGGAAGTCCGTGTCGTGGGAGGCGCGGGTCCGCAGTTCGGCGCGGCAGGTTTCCCGGAGACCGGCGTTGCTCGCAGCGTCGAGGACGCGGTCGTGCCAGGCGGACTGGAAGACCACGACGAAGACGCCGTCCGGGGCGAGCAGGGAGGCGGCGGTGGCGCAGTAGTCCTCGATGCCGCCGCGCAGCTCGAACCGGCACGCGGCGCGCTGGGGGTCCGGGGAGGGGACGCCCGTGCCGGGGGGCAGGTAGGGGGGCGAGCCGGTGATGAGGGGGTAGCGGGGGAGGCGCGCGGGGTCGAGCTGGCGGAAGTCGGCGCAGCGCACGAGGAGGGGTGGCGCGCTGGCGGGCAGCTCGCTCACGGAGCGGGCGGCCATGGTGGCGGACTGTTCCTGGGCTTCCACCCCGTGGCTCTCGCCGGGCTCGAGCGCGTGTGCCGTGAGCAGGAGCACGGAACCGATGCCGCAGCCGAGGTCGAGGTAGCGCTCCGGAGGCTCGGGATGCACCCGGGTGGCGAGCCAGGCGGTGAGCATGTCGTCGGTCGAGGTTCGGTGACCGCGGCGGCGCTGCCACAGGAGCCAGTCGCCGCAGAATCGGTCGCGGAGTGCGTCGTCGGGCCATGGGGCCTGCGGTGTGGTGCCGAGGGCGTCGGGGTCGGTCATGGTGCGGGGCCTGGGGGGCGTTGGAGCGCGGCGCGTCGACCCGTTGCGGCGGCGGTCGGACGGGGGCCGCGCTTCATCCGGCGAGGGATCGTCCGAACCAGATCACGGCCACTCCGATGCCCACGGAGACGAGTCCGCGGAGGCGGGCGGGGATTCCGCGCAAGCGGAAGGGTCCGCTCAGGTAGTGTCCGGTCAGGACGGGTACCATGCCTGCGGCCGCGACGCTGGCGCCGGCGACGGGCAGGCCCACGCCCGGGCCGAGGATGGGCCAGAGCACGAGGCCGGCGACGAGGGGGACGAACAGCCACCCCTGATGCCGCTCGAGGGCGTGCTTCCAGGGTGCGGGTGGACGGTCGTCGTTGTGGGGTGGGCTGGACACGGCGTGCTCGGTCGAGGGGCTGCGGGGAGACACGGGTGCTGCGGCACGGCGGAGGGGTCGCTCCGCACGCTGCGGGTCTTCCGGTGGGTCTTCCGGTGGGTCGTCCGCGGGACGACTGCAGCTCCCGAACCGGGGCGCCGCGGCGTGGGCGCGGTCGCACGGGAGCGATTAGGCGGCGAGCGGTTCGGGCACAAGGGTCGGGCCTGTCGGAACCGGGCGCGATCGCGTGGCGGAGGACAGTCCGGCGCGCGACTGTGGGGCGCGGGAGTGAATCCGCGGGCGGGCGGGTCGTCCTGACTTGACGCTGCGCTGTGAACGGGCGAGAAGCGCAGGCGTGCGACCCCTTCTCCCCATGATGATGAGGTGCTCCATGAGGATGGTGACTCGGCTGGCAGGAATCGTGGCGCTCTGTGGCCTGGCGACATCGTGCAGCGAGGCGGTGGACCGCCTCGTGGACCGGCTGCCCGACGGAGGTTCGGAGGAGGTGCAGGCCGCGATCGACGGACTGCAGCAGGGATCGCTCGAGACGGCGCTGCTTCTGGCCCTGACGGGCACGATGGAGATCGAGGGGAGCGAGGCGGAGCTGGCTGCCTCCGCGGCGGCTGCGGTCCGGGACATCCTGACGCCTTCGGACTGCGTCCTGGGGGCCGAGGTGGTGAGCGACACGGTGAACTACGCGCTGGAGAACTGCAATGGTCCGTATGGGCTGCGGAATGTGACGGGGGGCGTCAACCTGGCCTTCGTGATGCCGGCGGGGCCGCTCGGGACCTCGGTGGCGCTGACCTCGGCGAGCCTGGATCTCAACGGCGCGCCCATCGCGATCAACGTCTCCGGCGGGATGGACGACAACGATGGGGTTCGGGAGTACGAGCTGATCACGGCGGGGGGTGGCGTCTCCCGGGACGGAGAGGCCCTGACGCGGTCGGGCAGCTTCACGGCGCGGATCGAGGAGGACTGCATGGTGATGCAGGGGGGGTGGCTGTCGACCATCAACACGGACCTCTACCCCACCGTGTTCACCGGCTTCACGCGCTGTGACGGTCCCTGCCCGTCCTCGGGCACCATGGTTCTCGGGGAGGCCCAGCCGGACGTGGACGGGACCGGGGATCCGTCGAACGAGATCGGCATCGAGGGTGAGGCGCTCACCATGACCTTCGTGGGCTCGCGGACCATCGCCTGGGCCGACAGCACGGGACGCACGGGTGCCACCACGATGGTCTGCGAGTTCTGAGTGGGAAGCGGGGCTGTTCCTGGAGGGGCGGGAGGTGACGGGGGTGGGCCCTGATCGGCGGTGACGGGGGCCTGCGAAGCGTCCTGCAGGCCATGGGTCGGTGGCGGGCTTGACGGGGGGAGCGCACTCCGGCGAAGAAGGCGGCCGTCCGTGGTCCGTCCTGCTCTCCCGGTGTGCTCATGTTCCTGACCCGTTCCTGTCGCGCGGCGCTGCTTCCCGCCCTGTGCATCCTCCTTGTCCATCCGCTGGAGGCGAGCGCGCGGTACGACTTCACCCTCGACGTCACCGACGACACGCTGGCTCCGTCGGTGGAGGTCGAGCTCGAGAGCGAGATTCCCTTTCCGGTGGTGGTGGGGAGCATACGGGTCGGCTACGCTCGGGGCGGCGGTGCGACGGACTTCTACTTCGCGGAGCCCGAGTCGCCGATCGCGCTCGGTGCGGCGGAGGGAGGCGAGGAGCGCTGGACGGGCCGGCTGACGTTCCGGCTTCCGGACGGTGGGGAGATCGCCGGGGACGCGGACATCGACTGGGGCGGTCACGACCGCCTGTCGGTGGCCGCGGGGTTCGACGTGGGAGAGTGGGCTGCGCCGCTGGAGCCGCTGATCGAGCGCGGGACCTGGCCTCAGGTTGCGGAGGCGATTCCGGATGCCCGGGTGCGCGAGCGGGTGATCGGCCGAGGAGCGCGGTTTCATGCGGACCAGCTTTCGCGAGCCGGGTTCGACGACGGGATGTTCGACCACGCGCGTGTCCGGGCGGTGCTGGATGGCCTGACGGAGAGGGCGTGCGGGCTTGCGGACGCGGCGATCATGCGGGCCCGTACGCCGCGAGCGCGGGAGGCGGCGTATCGGGAACAGATGGAGTTGCTCGACGCGGTGGGGCTTCGGGTGACGTGCCTTGCCCAGGAGACGCAGCTCGCGACGGCTCGCGCGTTGCTTCGGGGGGATCGGCCGCAGGATGCGCTGGTCTTCCGGATGCGGGAGAGCGACGGCTCGTTTCTCCCCGGCTGGGCGGAGATTTACGCGGAGAGCCGGGTCTCGCTGATCGAGGACGGGATTCGGACGGGGGCGGAATCGATCAACGCGTACGGGACGCTGTTCACGGCCCTGGAGGACCTCCGCGAGGCGATGCCGGAGGACCCTCGCATCGAGGCGCTCGCGCGGCGCCTGGTGTCCAGCGGTCTGGCGTGGGCGCAGCGCGCCATGGACCGGGGCGATCATCATGACGCGATGGAGTTTCTGGCGCGCGTGCGGCCCGAGTGGTCGGAGCACGGAGACTTTGACCCTCTGGCCGGTCCGGTGGCGGAGCGGATGCTCGCGGAGGGGGTTCGCGAGGCGGAGCGCGGCAACCTGATCAATGCCCGGAACGTGTTCATCCGCGGGAACCGGTTTCTCGAGGGGGTGCCCCAGTGGGAGGAGGGTCGGGACGAGATCAACCGGGTTCGCGCGCTGGCCCGGCTGCGGGAGGCGCTGGACACGGCGCGGGCCGATGGGGATCCGGGGGCGCTGGAGCGCGCCTGGGGCGTCTGGGACCAGGCCGTTCGGATGTCCCCCCTGACGGATGCGGACCGGGCGGAGTTCGGGACGGATCTGTCGGAGATCGCGCTGGGCCGGGTGGACGAGGCCCTCGAGGAGTTCCGGTTCCCCACCGCGGACCATGCGCTGCGGTGGGCGGCGGAGGTTCACCCGGAGGGCTCGGGCGCGTCGTCGATTCGCACCCGCTGGCTGGACTATGCCGAGGCGATGCACGACTGGCGCGGGTTTCTGCTGACGGGGGTTCAGATGGAAGAGGCCCGGGAGGCGCTCGAGCGGGCCGGCGATGTGGATCCCGAGCGGGCGGACGAGATCTCGGGACGGTTGGACCGGGCGTGGTGGGGCTACCGGGTGGGGGTTCCGGTGGGCGCGTTTTTCCTCGTGGTGGTGGTCTTCCTGCTCTGGCGCCTGAGCAATCGACGCGGCGCGCGCCTGAGCATCGACGACCTCGACTGAGCGACGGTCGGGAGCGGGGACGGATTCAGTCGTGCACGGGGACGTCGAAGACGTCGAGGTCCCGGGCCACCACGGTGTTGGGAAAGACGGCCTGGGCCTCGCGGAGCAGGGGGCGGGCACGCACGTAGCGGGTGGACACGTGGGTGAGGATGAGTCGGCCCACGCCGGCGTCCCGCGCCACTTCGGCGGCCTGAACGGCGGTGCTGTGGCCGCGCTCGTTGGCGAGGTCGGCGAACTCGTGGGTGTAGGTGGCTTCGTGGATCAGCACGTCGACGCCCCGGACAGCCTCGACGAGGTGGCTGCAGGGGCGGGTGTCCGTGACGTAGGCGACGCTGCGGCCGCGCCTGGGCAGGCCCAGCACCTGTTCGGGTGAGATGGTCCGGCCATCGTCGAGGCGGACGCTCTCGCCCCGCTGCAGCTTGCCGAAGAGAGGGCCCCGCGGGATGCCGAGCGCGATGGCGTGCTCGAGATCGAACCGTCCGGGCAGATCCTTCTCCCGGAAGAGGTAGCCGTGACACGGGAGCCGATGGTCGAGAGGGAAGCTCTCGATCCGCCAGTCGTCGGTGGCGAACGGGACGTCCTGGGCGGCATCGTGCAGGTCGAGGGGAAACGCCGGATGGAGAATGGAGAGTTCGCGGAGGACCTGAAGGTAGCGTCGAAGGCCCCGCGGGCTGACGAGGGCAACGCGATCGCGGTGTCCGTTGAGGCCCATGGTGCCGATGAAGCCGGGCAGCCCGTTGATGTGGTCGCCGTGGAAGTGGGTGATGCAGACGGCGTGCAGCCTGCTCGGCTTGAACCCGGCCCGGGTGGCCTGGAGCTGTGCCCCCTCCCCGCAGTCGAAGAGCACGGCCTCGCCTCCCAGGGACAGGGCGACGCAGGCCACGGAGCGCTGGGGGGTGGGGCGCGCGGAGCCCGTGCCCAGGAAGGTGATCTTGAGTTCGCTCATGCGGCTGGAGCTGGAGAGGAGAACCGGGTGTCCGCGGGGAGCGGGTCGACGGGGCTAGCAGGGCATTCTTCGGGGAGCAAGCGGGCGCTTCGGGGGAAGACAGTGGGCGGCCCTCCGGAACGGCTTGACGGGGCGTGCCGACATTCGCATGTTTCGGGTGATCGACCGCCGTGGTGATGTCCCGGCGCCGGTCATGTCCCCCCACGATTTCGGCGACGTCTCGCGTGCAGGGCGTCGCCCGGCCCCAAGACGAGAGCGAACGATGTCCCTTTCCGTCACCGAGAATGCAGCGACACGCATCCGCGAGATCATCGCACAGCAGGGGCTGAGCCCCGACCATGGCGTCCGGCTTGGCGTGAAGTCTGGCGGTTGCTCCGGACTCTCCTACCTGCTGGAGATCGATCAGCCCGGAGAGCGCGACCGCGTCTACGAGAGCAACGGCCTCAAGGTGTTCTGCGATCCGAAGAGCTACCTCTACCTGAACGGCACGCAGATCGACTTCGCGCGGGATCTGCTCAACGGCGGATTCCGGTTCGAGAATCCGAACGTGAGCCGAGGGTGCGGGTGCGGCACGAGCTTCACCACGGACTGAGCGCGGCGCCAGCGAAGGGGGCCCCGACCGGTCAGGGAACGGTCAGAAGCTCGGCCTGGCGTACTTCGGCGGCGTGGTGCCCCCGCACGAGCCGGGAGACGGTCCGCGGATAGAGTTCGTGCTCCCGCTCGAGGATCCGTCCGGACAGGCTTTCCTCGTCGTCCCCGGGCAGGATGGGCACTGCGGCCTGGGCGAGGATGGGTCCGCCATCGACGGGGCCGGGAACGACCAGGTGGACGCTGCATCCGGTTCGCTCGGCACCGGCGGCGAGGGCCTGTCGCTGGGGGTGCAGGCCGGGGAATGCGGGCAGCAGGCTCGGGTGGATGTTCACGACGTGGCCCGGAAAGGCCTTCAGCACCACGTCATCGAGGATTCGCATCCATCCCGCGAGGACGACCCACTCCACCTGCCAGGCCTGGAGTCGGGACACGATGGCTGCATCGGCGTCCCTGCGGGTGGGGTGGTCGGCGCGCTGGTTGATCGCGGTGGGTATTCCGCGCTCCCGGGCGATCCGAAGCCCACGGGCGTCGGACCGCGAGGCGATCGCCCCGACCACGGTCGCGCCCAGTGCATTCCCGTGGTCGAGCAGGGCGCGGAGGTTGGAGCCACGCCCGGACAGCAGGACGGCAACGCGGGGCAAGGGGGGCATGCGGCGCTCTCCTCCTCAGCGACCGGAGCGCGTTGCGATGCACCCCGACGCACGTTCAGAAGTCGTCATCCTCGGGTTCGTACCCCTCGACATCGTCGAGGATGGCGTCATCGAGGATCACGTCGGAGAGGTCGGCATCGGTGAGATCCGCCCCGGTCATGTTGGCGCGGGAGAGATCCGTTCCGGAGAGGGTCGCACCGTTGAGAAGCGCCTCGGTGAGGTCGGCACCGGTGAAGTCCGCGTCGGTGAGGTCGGCATCCACGAAGGAGGCCGTCACGAGGATGGCGTGCTTGAAGCTGGCTTCTCCCAGGTTTGCGCCGTCGAAGTTCGCGGAGGTGAAATCGGTGTTCGAGGCTTCCACCTCGGACAGATCCGCCTCCGCGAAGATGGTCTCGATGAAGGTGGCGTTCGAGAGGTCCGCGCCGTGGAGGTTTGCCCCCTGAAGGTTGGCCCCGGTGAAGTCGGAGCGAGTCAGGTCCATCCCGGTCAGATCGACCCCCTTGAGTTCCGCGCCTTCGAGGTTCCGGCCGGCCAGCGCGTCGGCGTCGAGCTTCCCTCCCTCCTGGAGGGTGGAGATCAATTCTTCGGCGGACAGGGTGCTCATCGTCGGGATTCCCTCTGGAGCGGAAGCGGGCGGAAACGACCCGGGCCGGTTATTCGGCAAGGGATCGCGCCTTGTCAAATGAATCGCACACGAACACGGAAGTGGTGCGGGGCCATCGTGCTCATGGGTGCGCGCGCGGGGCGAGAAGGTCCGGGCCGGCAACATGCTGGACCTTGGACATGATCGACGGATGAACATACCAGCGACGGAACCGGTAGGCCGCACGGGCGAGTGCTGCCGCGATCGGCGAGCGCGCCTCGATGCGCTCGATGTGGCCGTCGCGTCCCCGGATGCGGATCGCGCCCGCGAGCCCGTGGTGGTCCCCCGGGGTATACGGGCGGTACGGCGTGTCGCCTGCGTCATCGATCCGCAACAGGTACTGCTCGTTGGGGGCAAGGGCCTCGCGCACTCGCTCCACAAGTTGATCGTCCTGCTCCAGGGCGCCCTGAGCGTCGAGCGGCCGTTCCATCGCCTTGAACAGGCGCCGACGGAGCAGCCCGTCCGCCAGTAGCGCGAGCACCGGATCGTCATCCGTACGCCAGCGCTCGATCAGCGACCACGCGTGGTGATCTCCGATGCCCGCCCAGGACACCGGATCCACGGACTCTCCCCTCATGCACCGGCCCAGCGCATGGTCCGGAGCGATCTCGTCGCGCCCATCCAGCAGCAGGGCACGGGCCCGTGCGAAGAGCGCCTGAAGCATCGCCTCCGCCGCGCGCACCGTCCGGTGAAAGTACACGAGTCGATACATGTGGTAGCGCGCCACGAGATAACCCTCGATGGACTCGTGTCCGCCGCGTTCGACCGTCAGCCCCTCGTCATCATGTCCCAGAAGGAGCAGAATTCGCTCCAGATCATAGCGCCCCACCCCTACCCCGGTCATGTGCGCGTCCCGCAGCAGGTAGTCGAGCCGATCCGCATCGAGCTGGCTGGACACGATGGCGTCCGCGAAGTCTCCGGCACCCCCCGCGATCCGGCGTGCAACCCGGTCCGGGAGGTCCTTGTCGACCGAAGCGAGAACGCGGCGCACCTCGCTGTCGGGGTGGGTCACGATGTCGTGCGAATACGTCTCGTGATGGAAGTCGAAAACGCGCTCCATCACATGGGAGAACGGCGCATGGCCCACATCGTGAAGCAGCGAGGCGAGCACGACCTCCATCCGGCGCTCCTCCCCGACCGTGTGGCCGAGACGGTCTGCCATCCGGCGCGCGAGGTGCGCCACCCCCAGGGAGTGCTGGAAGCGCGAGTGCTCTGCACCGTGGAACACAAGGGAGGCCAGACCGAGTTGGCGCACCGACCGCAGGCGCTGCACCTCCCGCGTGTCCACGAGCGTGGCCACGATCCGTCCGAGCACGCCCTCTTCCTTGAAGGAGATGATGTCATGGACTGGGTCACGATAGACGCGGGCGCTGCTCAGCATCGGGGACCTCCGATGGGTTCCGGCCGGGGTCACGGGACATCCGTCAACGCCCAGCACGGCCCAATTCTCTGCCCGGTGACGGTGTGCATGGCAAGGGACCCAGCCCCGACCCGCCCACGACGGCGCGCCGCCGGCATTGCCAGATCGCCGCGCGCTCCTTAGTCCGGTGAGCGTCGGTCGGCCTCGACGAACCGCTTGACCACACGCAGCGTACAGGATCCCGAAGAGCCCATGACCAGCGCGCCTGCCCACCACGTCCGCCTGCCCGAGGGGCATGCCGCGACCGCCTTCCTTCCGTCGGTGAACGTCTGGCTCGACGACCTGCGCGAGCGCGGCGAGTTCGGACGACTGCTCGCGGCTCGAGGCAACCTGGAGGCCTTTCTCCGGTCGCTCGGTGTCCGCGGCAGCGAGCCCGCAGACCCGAACGACATGGATGCCGAGCCCGTGGTCGACTTCCTCGCAGGCCACGGACCGGTCGCCCTCTACCGGGGAAGCTGGTACTTCGCCACCGACGCGGGACGCCTGCTGAGCCTGTGGGCCCGGGATGCCGCGCAACGCTTTTCCATGCCGGCCCTGAACGCTGTCGTCGGCGAGGCGAGAGCGCGGGTGGACGCCGACGTCATCCGCACCATGGAGGCCTTCGAACACCTCGCATGGACCCATTTCGGCAGCCCGCGACGACCCCTTCCAAGCCTCGCCGCCGGATGGTTTCGCGTGCAGGAAGCGGAGAACGAGCACATTCGCGTCTCCGGCGTCGACGGACAGGTGTCCCCGCCTCTCGACCAGTGGACGGCCGTCCGGGTGCCGCGCGGCGCCGGACGACGCCTGCGCCAGGGCGACCTGCTCTGGATGGACATCGGAACGGAGCCCGGCGGTCGACCTCTGGCGATCGGAACGGTCTGCTGCGGCGCCGCCGAGCGCTACCTCACCGCGCGACAGTGGCCGGGCGCCCGAAGCACGCGGCTTCCCCCGGACGTACGAGCCCGGTTCACCGGTCGCACAGGGGAAGCCGTCACACCGGACGGAGAACTCGAACAGTGACCCCATTCCGGGTAGACGAAGGCCTCCCCGACGGCGTCCGGGACCGGTTCCAGTGGGGCCGCTTCGCCAGCCCGGGGTGGCTGACCTCCTTCGCCGTACTCCTGGTGCTGGTGGCCCTCCTCAGCACCACACGGCCGGACAGTCGTGCCAGAGGGGATGCGGTACAGCTCGGCCTCGCCGTGGGCGGCGAGGCCCGCTCCGTGGTCCATCGGATCATCGACAGCCGATGAGTCGACGGCCAGCCTCCTGCGGGGCACACCATGACGCGCAACGCACGATGACTCCACGATCCCGGGCACCCGGTTTACGGCTCGCCCTGAGGAACCTATGACGGTATACTCGGGCCATGCGGCCTCGAACATGCCAGGAGTAGCATGAGCCACGGAGACGAGTCGAAGCAGCATCCTCTCCCGGGGGACCGTCATCGCCAGGGAGCCTCCAGCCACGGATGGCCTCCCCACGAGGACGACCCATACGCCGTGGGGGCCGGAGGTTCCGGCTGGGCCGAGTACCCGCCACCGCGCCCCCCCGGTGAGGAGCCCTCCCAGCACGGCCCGCAAGGGGGACCGCCCCCGGGAAGCTGGGCCCCCCAGGGCAGCCACGGACCGGGAGGCCCGTCCCCTTGGCAGGGCGCACCCCCACCCGGCGCCTGGCAGGCCCCGCCACAGGGCGGCCCCCCGCCGGGCTGGGCCGCCGGACACCCCCCGGCACAGCACTCGGCCTGGGGCCAGCAGACCCCGACCCACTCGGCCTCATGGCCAGGACATCCCCCGCCGACCCACCACGGCTGGACGCAGGCCCCGCACGGCACCGCACAGGTGCCCCCCGGTCAGGCCATGGTCCACACCGGCTCGCCCTGGGGATCCGCGCCTGCCCGACGACACCCCGCCCAGCGCGACCCGACGCTCGCCGGCGTGCTCTCCTTCCTGTTCGTCGGAGCCGGCCAGCTCTACAACGGCGAACCCGGCAAGGCGATCGGCATGTTCTTCGGCTGCATCCTGCTGTGGATGGTGCTGCTCGGCTGGGTCGTGAACATCTGGTCCATCGTGGATGCCGTGCAGACCGCAAAGGAGCGCAACCAGCGGCTCCTGCCCCCGTGAACCCACCGGCAGGCCGATCGACCGACCGAGCCGGCCGCCCGAACCGGCACAGGAACTGACCGGGGCATGGCCCTTGTCTCCGCGCCCACCCGGGAAGTGCGGTCAGTCGATGGCGTTGCGACGCTGGAAGTCGTCCACCCAGCCGCCCATCTCCCGCACGGGCTCCCCGTCCAGCCAGGGCCGATAGGTGGCATCTCCCTCGAGATACACCTTGTAGAACGCCACCTGATGCAACGACGTGAAGCGGACCGCCCAGGCCTCGTCCTCCCCCGCCGGGCACACCGTGCACTCGTTCGGGATGAATCCCCCGCTCTGCCCGTGACAGCGCTCCACGAAGTCGTTGTGCCCATGCTGCGTCAGCACGAATGCGCTCACCGGACCTGCGGCGCTCTCGAAGAACTTGCTCCAGTTCTCGTCCGCCGGAGCACACGCCGGGCTCAACGCTCCCCCCCCCTGCGGGCCCAGACCCGTACCCACGAAGAAGCCGGGAATCGTGAACCCGACCATCAGCTCGGGCGCCACGGCCGGACTCGTCCCCGCGATTCCACCCGGTCCCTGCGGGGGCGCATCCACAGGATCCAGATTCCACGAAGCCAGGACTCGATCATCGTTGATCGCCGCCCAGATCGCCGCCTTGCCGCCGCGGGAGTGACCGCCTGCGCCGATCCGGCACGGATCGATGCGACCTCGCAGTGGCGACGCGGCGTCCTCGCCCTGCGACAGCACCCAGTCGATCACGAAGCTGAGATCATCCGCCAGCAGGTTGTGATCACGGCTGCTCGGAATGAGCCCGCCACTGTCCTTCGTGGAAGGCAGAATGGCCACGAACCCGTGCTCCGCGAGGACCTCCCCGTATCGGGAGAAGTCGCTCGCAGCGAGCTGAAACCCATGCTCGAAAATCACCACGGGCCGACGGGTCGGAGGGGACTCCTGCGGCCAGTAGGCCAGCACGTCGTAGCGATAATTGCCGGCCACGGGCACATTGGTGAACTCCCGCGACTGCGCGCTGAACGTCGCCTGCGGAAAGCCGGACAGGGTTGGTGCCGACGCGGAGGGCGTGGTCGCTCCACCGCCGTCGAATGGGGGCACCTCGATCGCCGTGCATCCGACCGATCCCGGACCTTCCGTGACCGGACCCTCCGTGACCGGACCTTCCGTGACCGGACCCTCCGTGACCGGACCCTCCGTGACCGGACCCTCCGTGACCG
>REDH01000136.1 GCA_007693585.1 Deltaproteobacteria bacterium | reverse complement strand
GGGGCGACGTTGGCGACGAAGGCACCGGATACCGCAGCGACCGCGGTGGACGCGGCGGCGCAAGCGCGGCGCGCGGCAGGGGCGGCGGCGGAGCCGGAGCCGGCGGCGCAAGCACCGGTCGCAGCAGGGACGGGGGCCGACCCGCATACAGCGGGCGCTCGCGCGCGGATCGCCGTGGCCGTGCTGGGTGCGGCGACGGTGGGCTGCCTGTTCTACGGGGTGGACCGCACGCGGGCGGCGCTGACGGAGGATCCGTACGACCCGCTGCTGATCCTGGAGAGCGCGCGGATCGATTACTTCTGGCGCATCGGGATCTCGGGCTTTCTGGCGGTGACGGTGTTTCTGGCGCTGCTTCAGTGGAGGGGGGCGGCCGAGCCGGAGCGGCTTGGTCAGGCGTATCGGGTGGCGCTGGTGGCGCTGGCCCTGTCCACGTTCCTCAGCGCGGTGTTTCCATGAGTCTCGTCAGTGAGTTGCTCGTTCTGCAGAAGGTGCATGGGCACATCGCGCTGCTGGCCATCGCGCTGTGCTTCCATCCGTGGTTCGCGCTGCGGCGCGCGCGGCGGCCGTCGCCGGCGGTGCGGCTGTCGGGCTATCTGGCCACGGGGGGGATCGTCCTGACGAGTCTGCTGGGGTGGTGGATCTATCCGCCGTACCGGGAGGAGATCAAGGCGGAGCTGTATCTGGCGAACCCGTTCTGGGGGGATCTCTTCGAGGTGAAGGAGCACTGGGGGTGGTACAGCCTTGTGCTCGCGGTGGCGGCGGGGGTGCTGATGTGGTTGGCGCGGGATCGCGCGCAGGCGGAAGGGTTGCGCCAGCCGATCCGGTGGCTGTACGCGCTGAGCGGGCTTCTGGCGCTTGCGGTGGGGGTGTTCGGCATCCTGATCGCGTCGATCCGGGGGTTCGCGTACCCGATCTGAGGGGTGGGGTGCACTGGCGGGTTGCGTCGCGGGGCGGCGCGTGCTTTCGGGGGGGGGCCGTCCGTGGTGGACGGCGTGGCCCTGCAGGGGGTTCGTCCGCACGTGTCCGGAGGGGAGATGGGGAGTCTGCTGGAGCGGTTCCGGCACGATCTGGAGACGGCGCTGCGCACGCGGCGGCTGGTTGTGCTGGCGGTGCTCTACGTGAGCGCGGCGCTGGTGACGGCGTTCGCGGCGTTCCTCCTGCTGCGCCGGGCGCACGAGTTCGTGGCGGATGTGCTGGAGGCGGATCCGGAGGAGGTGGGGGCATCGCTGGACGAGGCGCTGGCGATGGCGACGCCGGAGATCGTGGCGGCGCTCTTCGGTTCGACGGTGGACCAGGTGGATCCGGCGCTGGCGGCGAGTCTTCCGATGGCGATGCTGGTGATCGGCACGCTGGCTTTCGTGCCGTGGCTGGGGGTGCTGACGGCGTTCGACGGGCTGAGCACGCCGGTGGAGCGGCGGAGTCTGTGCTACCTGACGGCTCGGATCTCGCCGGCGTCGATGGCGGTGGCGCGGGGTCTGGCGCTGGCGGCGGGGCTGACGGCGGTGACGCTGGTGTGCGGCGCGCTGTTGTTCGGGGTGGGGACGATGCTGCTGCCGGTGCCGGAGGTGGGTGCGGGGGTGGTGGCGCTGCTGCGCAGCGTGCCGTTGCTGGCGTTGTTCATCACGGCGTTCACGGGGGTGGTGCTGACGGCGAGCAGCGTGGTGCGGCACCCGTTTGCGGCGCTGGCGCTGAGTGGATTTCTGGTGCTTCTGGTGAGTCTGCTGCCGGTGTTTGCGGCGGTGGAGGGGGGTGTTCTCGCGGCGCTGGGGCACCTGTCGTTCCTGAGTCCCTACCGCTGGGTGGGCGGGATGCACGCGATGGGCTGGGGGGCGTGGCTCGGCAGCGCCGGGGCGCTGGCGGCGCTGAGCGTGTTCTGGCTGGGGGTGCCGGCGCTGGTGCTGGGGAGGAGGCGGCTGTGACGGATCCGATCCGCGTGGTGGACGTGTCGTTCCGGTATGGTCGGCACCGGGCGCTGGACGGGCTGAGCCTGTCGGTGCCCGGGGGGGCGATCTGCGGGTTGATCGGGGAGAACGGCGCGGGCAAGAGCACGACGTTCGGCATCCTGGCCGGGTGGTTGAGGCCGGGCACCGGGCATGCGGAGGTCCTGGGGCAGTCGCCGTTGCGGTTGCACCGGCTGCGCGGCGCGGTGGGGATCATGCCGCAGGATGCGGACTTTCCGGCGGCGATGCCGATCGTGGCGGAGCTGTCGCACTACGCGCGGCTGCAGGGTGCGGGGGCGCGGGAGGCGCGTCGCATGGCGGAGGAGGCGCTGGATCGCGTGGGTCTGGCGGACGCGAAGGGGCGTCGGGGGTCGGAGTTGTCGCACGGGATGCGCAAGCGGGTGGCGTTTGCGCAGGCGACGCTGGGATCGCCGCGGGTGGTGCTGCTGGACGAGCCGACGAACGGTCTGGATCCGCGTCATGCTCGGCTGGTGAAGGACCTGATCGCGGGGCTCGCGCCGGCGGCGACGGTGCTCATCAGCAGCCATCAGCTTCAGGATCTGCAGGAGCTGTGCACCCACGCGGCGTACATCCATGGGGGGCGGCTGCTGCGTGCGGAGGCGCTGGATGTGCTGACGGCGCGCAATGCGGAGGTGCACGTGCGGCTGGTGGCGCCGCCGGATCCGGGGGCGATGGAGGCGGTGGCCGGGGCCCTCGGCGCGGGGGGTACGGCGCGGCTGGCGGGGGAGTGGCTGGTGTGCGGGCACGGGGGGGGGATGGCGGTGCACGACGCGGTGGGGTGCGTGACGCGTGCGCTGCTGGAGGCTGGTGTGGGCTTCGTGGAGGTGCGGCCTGGCGGGTCGCTGGAGGCGTCGTTCCTGGAGAGCACCGGGGGTTCGGGCGCGGGCGTCTGATCCTGCGGCGTCACCAGCGCGGGCGGCGTCACCCGGGTCCGGTGGCCATGCGTCGTCGCAGCGGGGCAGGCCAGGTGCCGGGGACCTCGCCAGCGACGAGGGACCGGGCGTGGCCGGCGCGGGCGGCGTCGAGGGCAGCGCTGGCGCGGCGGACCGCCTGCCAGCCCTCATAGTAGGGGAGTGTGGAGGCCTCGCGGACTGCGATGTTCATGGCGTGTGCGGCCGGTTCGGGGTCTTCTCCGCGTGCGAGGGCGAGGTGGAGCTCCTCGGCGTGGAGGAAGGCGAGGATTTCGGGGATTCGGGCGCTGTCGGGGAAGTCGTTCAGGTGCATGGCGGCGACGTCGAGTTGTCCGGTGAGGCGGGCGAGCCGAGCGCGCTGGAGGATGGCTTCGCCAGTGGGGTAGTGACTGCAGGTCTGGAGGCCGGCCTCGATGGCGTTCCGGAGCACGTCGCCCACACCGTCGAAGCGGCCGGTCATGATGCGGGCACCTGCGAGGACGTTGCCCATGAAGATGTCGCCCTCGCGGACCTGGGCCTCTCGCATGATGTCGAGGACGACGGAGGCGTCGCGCGCGGCGGCGGCGTGGTGTCCGGCGCTGCGGTGGACCATGGCGCGCGCGCCCTGGGCGAAGGCGCCGGCCATGCGGATGCCGCGCTGGGCGGCGCCGTGGATGATTCGGTCGAGCCGCTGTCGCGCGAGGGTGAAGCGGCCTTCGGCGTGGGCGATGACGGCATCGGCGTAGGCGCTGGCGGAGGCGGTGTGGTCAGGATGTGCGCGGTTGTGGATGGCGCGGCCCTCTTCGAACATCCAGCGGGCTCGGTCGAGATCGCCGGCGGCGATCATGGCGGCGACATTGTTGAGGAGGAGCCAGGCTGCGGCGACGGGGCGCTCGTCCTCGAGGAGGGCTTCGGCGGCCTGGGCAAAGACTTCGGGTTCCTGGCGCACGCGGTCGAAGAACCGCACCTGCGACGCGTGGGTGCGAAGGACCTCGGCGCGTACGGTGAGGTCATCGACCTGCTCGGCGCCCTCCATCGCCTCCCGGATGAGGTCCTGGGCGAGCTCGGTGCGGGTGCTCGACGCGGCGTGCCGGGTGGCGAGGGCCTGCGCGAGAACGAGGCGTGGCTGGTCATCGATGGCGCGGGCGCGTTCGATGAGTTCGAGGCCGAGGGCGAGCCCCTCGCGGTTGCGCATGGTGGCGCCGAGCACCTCGAGCCGGAGGAGTCCGGCGTCGATGGCGAGGGGTTCGTTGGGGTGGCTGTCGAGGATGCGCTCGCAGTCATCGAGGCGCTCGAGTGCCGCGTCGTAGAGTCGGGTGGGGATATCGATTGCGCGGACCTGGAGGAGCTGCCACCCGACGCGTCGTTCGGGGTCCGTGGTGAGTCGCGAGGCGCGTTCGAGGGCGGTTCGGGCGTCCCCCCAGGCGGCGCGGGCGATGGCGTACTCGGCGGCCTGGCTCCAGGCGTCTGCGGCGGACTCGGCGACGCCGGCGAGCTCGAGGTGCTGGGCGAGGGTGGCGTGGGCGGGTGCCGGTTCTTCTCCGATGGTCGAGGTGAGGGCGGCGGCGACGGCGCCGTGGAGTCGGCGTCGGGTCTCGGGGGCGATGTTTTCGTAGACGGCATCGCGTCGGCGGGCGTGCTGGAAGGCGAGGGTGTCCCGCATGCTGGAGGGTTCGAGCCAGCCGGTGACCCGCAGGTCGTCGAGGAGTTCCTCGACGCGTGTTCGGGGGAGCTGCGCGGCGCCAGCGAGAAGGGTGGTGTCGATCCGCATCCCGATGGCGGCGGCGAGCTCGAGCAGCTCGCGCTGGTTCGGGCGCAGGCTTGCAAGGCGCTCGAGGGTGAGCTGGGTCATGCCCCGCGGGATGGCGCCGTCGAGGCTGCCCTGGCGCGAGGCGGAAACGCCCCAGCGGCCGGGGCCGGAGCGGACGAGGGTTCCGTCGGCGATCAGCGCTCGGACGGTCTCGACGACGAGGAGGGGCGAGCCGGCGGCTCTGCGCTGGAGCAGGGAGGCGAGGGTGTCGGGGATCGGTGCACCGTCGAGCATGGAGGAGGCGAGGTCGACAACGTCGCGGTCCTCGAGGAGGGGGAGCTGGAGGACCTGGACGGCGTGGTGGCCGGTGAGCCCTTCGAGGGCGTGGTTGCTGCCGTCGGGCCGGGCGGTGGCGACGATTCCGAACCGGGCGTCGCCGGCCTGTTGCAGGAGGTCGTGGAGCAGTTCGATGGAGGGTTCGTCGGCCCACTGGACGTCATCGATGACGAGAATGGTGGGGGTGGTTCGGGAGAGGTTGATGAGGAGCGCGGCGACGTCGAGGAGGAGTGCTGCGCGGAAGCCTTCGGGGCGTTCGGCGGGCCATGGCGGCACGCCTTCCAGGAGTTCGGCGAGGTCCGGGTCGAGGGCGGCCAGTGCTCGGCCTCCTTCGCCGAGAAGCGTCTGGCGAAGTGCGGGATCGCGGTCGAGTGTGGGCCCGACGAGCTGTCGGAGCAGGGTGCGCAGGACCCGGAAGGGCGCATCGGGGAACCGGTGTCCGCTGTGGACGCCGCGTTCGCCGGCGACGGCGACGGCGACGAGGAACCCTCGTCGTCCGGCCCGCTGGAGGGTGTCGGCGACGAGACGGGTCTTTCCGCTGCCGCTGTCGCCGCGGACGATGATGCCGCCGACGCGGCCCTCGTCGATCCGCTTGCACAGGCGCTGGAGTGTGCGGGTGTGTTCGGCGCGGCCGTACAGGCGGTTTCGGTTGAGGTAGGTCGTGGGGGGAAGCGGGCAGGGTCCGACGAGGCGGGCGGAGACGAGGCGGTGCACGACGTCGACGGCGTAGGCGGGCCTGCGGGCGGGATCCTTGTGCAGGAGGTCGTCGACGAGCGAGGCGAAGGCCGGAGGCAGGGCCGGGCTGAGGCTTCGGACGGGGACGGGGATCTCGTCGATGTGCTGCCGCATGAGGGTGCGGCTGTCCTCGCCGTCGAAGGGGGTGCGTCCGGTCAGGGCCTCGAAGAGGATGCAGCCGAGCGCGTAGAGGTCGGCCCGTCCGTCGATGGGGAGCCCGCGCAGGGCCTCTGGGGCGATGTAGTGGAGGGTTCCCCGGAGTCGGGTAGCGGTCGCTGCGTCGGCGCGGTCGCCGGCGAGCACCTGCACCCCGATGCCGAAGTCCACGATCACGGGGGTACGGCCATCGCGCAGCAGGATGTTGTCGGGCTTGAGGTCACGGTGGACGACGCCGGCGGCGTGGATGGCGGTCAGGGCGAGGCCGATCCGGGAGGCGATCTCGGCGAGGCTCCGAATGCGCTCGGTGGGGATCGCGCTGGTCGGGGTCAGGGGCGTGTGGTCCCTGGGCGCCGGTGGACCCGGGTGGTCGTCGAGACGGGCCGTCCGGCTCCGGTCGCCGCCGGTGAGCGAGCGGAGGTTGCGGCGGAGATGGCGGAGGGCCGTGTCCCTCGCGTCGTCGGCGACCGGGCGCCCCCCGGGCGCGGATCGTCGGTGGGTGTCGTCGATCCAGTGGCGGAGCGTGGGCCCATCGATGCGCTCCATGGCGTACCATGGGCCGTCCGGGCCATCTCCGTGGTCGAGGATGCGTACGACGCCCGGGTGTTCGATCCGCGAGAGGAACCGCACTTCGCGCAGGAGGGCGTCCACGTGCTCGGGCCGCAGATGGCGCAGCGCCTTGAGGGCGATGGGCGTGGCGTCGTTCTCGCGGCTGGCCCGGTAGACGGAGCCCATGCCGCCGCGCGAGAGCAGCCCCTCGATGCGGAACCCCGGGGGGGCGGAGATGGGGAGGCGTTCGGGGCTGGGTATCATGGGGACCTTGCGAACCGGTCGCGCTCAGGTGTCGTCGTCGAGGACCCGCGTCCAGAACCGCATGGTCTTGGCGGTTTCGGAGGTCTGGTCGACATCCTTCCACCGGAAGGTGGTCTGGATGTCCGGCCGCTCCTCGTAGCCACGCCGGCGCCAGAAGCCGTTGAGCGGCTGGTGGCTCGGTGGCCGCAGGGGGTGGTCATCCGGACGTTCCACAACGCAGAAGGCCGTGAGGGTTCGTCCACCGAGGGTTCGTGCCCACTTCTCGCGTTCCTCGAAGAAGCGGACGCCGATGCCGTGGCCGCGAAAGTCCTTCATGAGCAGCGACTCGCCGAAGTACACGATGCTCTGCGGATCGAGACCGGCGTCGAGAAACGGTTCCCTCACCTCGGGCGTCTCTTCCTCCATCGCGATCGCCGAGCTGGCGCCGACGACCCGGCCGTCGACCCGGGCGAGGACGAACAGGGCGTGTTTCGCCTCGGCATAGGTCCGGAGGTATCGCTTCTCGTACTCCATGTCTCCGTCGTAGAGATAGGGGTACTCGCGAAAGACGTGGACGCGCAGGCTGGCGATCACGTCGATCCACCGGAGCAGCGCCTCCCCTTCTGCGGTGACGAGTTCGTATTCGGACAGGGCGCGTGTCATGCCGTTCTCCGCGCAACGACCCAGACGGCATGGACCAGACCGGGGATGTACCCGAGCAGCGTGAGGAGGATATTGAGCCAGAATGCGCCCCGGATGCCCACGGTGAGGAACACGCCGAGGGGGGGCAGGAAGATGGCCAGCAGGATGCGCAGCAGGTTCATGGCATGGGGGACATGGGGGGCGGCCTGCGAGCGGGGCGTCGCGTTGGGGAGGCGGTCCTGCCCGCGGCGGGGTGGGCGAGATAACAAGCGGGCAGGCGCCGCGCAACCATGTGGCGCCCCCCTGGCGCCCGGTTGTTCGGTCGGGTTGCGCCGACGCACCGGGCGACTCAGGAACAGGCCTCCGGGCGCGGATGTTCCGCGGCTTCCCTCCGGTCGTTCATAACCGAGGCCGATGCGACGAGGACCGACCGAGCTGCCGCGAGAAGGACGGCTGGATGGGCGCATGCTGCGTCGTCTGTGGCCATTCATCCGGGCGTGGCGCGGTCGGGCGCTTGTGGCCCTCACGATGCTGCTCGTGGCGAAGGGGGCGACCGTCGGGGTTCCGCTGGTGCTCCGGGCGCTGGTGGACCACTTCGACACCGCCGCTGGCGTGGTCGTGGCGCTTCCGGTGGGGCTGGTGCTGGCCTACGGGGGAATGCGGCTGGCGAGCTCCCTCTTCGGCGAGCTGCGTGACGTGCTCTTCGCGCGGGTGCGCTACGGCATCATCCGCCGCGTGTCGATGCAGGTGGTGGAGCATCTGCACCGCCTGAGCCTTCGGTATCACCTGGAGCGCCGGACGGGGGAGATCTCGCGGGACATCGGCCGCGGCACCTCCTCGATGGCGACCCTGATCAACTACCTGCTCTTCAACATCCTGCCGACCTTCGTGGAGCTGGGGCTGGTGGTGACCATCCTCCTGCTGCAGTACCGGCCTGCGTTCGCGCTGATCACCGCCACCACGATGCTGCTCTACATCGGGGCGACATTCCTCATGACCGAGTGGCGGATGAAGTACCGGACGGCGATGAACCGAAGCGACTCCGAAGCCTCGGCGCTGGCGATCGACGGACTGCTCAACTACGAGACGGTGCAGTACTTCGGAAATTCGGAGCACGAGGTGGAGCGGTACGCGGACGCGCTGCAGTCCTGGGAAGACGCCGCCGTGCGCAGCCAGCACTCGCTTTCGATGCTCAATGTCCTGCAGGGCTCCCTCGTCGCCATCGGGGTGACCCTGGTGCTGCTGCTCGCCGCCGGCGAGGTCGCCGATGGCGCCATGACCGTGGGCGATCTGGTAGCGGTCAATGCCTTTCTCCTCCAGCTCTTCCTGCCGCTCGGCTTCCTCGGCACCGTCTACAGCATGCTCAAGCACGCCCTCGCGGACATGGAGCGCATGTTCCGGCTGCTCGAGGAGGAGCCGGAGGTGTCGGACTCCGCCGACGCGGTGTCCCTCCGTCCGGGGGATGGAGAGATCCGGTTCGAGGGCGTGCACTTCGGCTACGATGCGGAGCGACCCATCCTCTGCGGGCTGGACCTCGTGGTCCCGGCCGGGCGCCGCGTGGCCATCGTCGGCGCGAGCGGAGCGGGCAAGAGCACCCTCGCTCGGCTGCTCTTCCGGTTCTACGACGTGACCGACGGCGCGGTCCGCATCGACGGACAGGACATTCGCACGGTGACGCTCGCGTCCCTGCGGGAGGCCATCGGCGTCGTCCCGCAGGACACGGTGCTGTTCAACGCATCGATCCGGGAGAACATCCGCTACGGCCGCCTGGATGCCGACGCGGCCGAAGTCGAGGAGGCGGCCGGACGCGCCGACCTCCTCGACTTCATCGCGCGTCTTCCGAAGGGGTGGGACACGGTGGTGGGCGAACGCGGGCTCAAGCTCTCCGGGGGCGAGAAGCAGAGAGTCGCCATCGCGAGAGCCCTGCTGAAGCGACCCCGAATCCTCCTCCTCGACGAGGCCACCAGCTCGCTCGACACGAAGACGGAGCAGGCGGTCACCCGCGCCCTGGCCGAGGTGACCCGCGGCGTCACGAGCCTGGTGATCGCCCACCGCCTCTCCACGGTCGTCGATGCCGACGAGATCGTCGTGCTGGAGGACGGCGCGGTGGTGGAGCGGGGCACCCACGCCCAGCTCCTCGCCCTCGGCGGGCGCTATGCGGAGCTCTGGCGGCGACAGGAAGAGGACGGGCCGGAGGAGCCGCCCCCTTGGCACGGACCGGCATGATGTCCTATGCCCTCCGACGAGCGGCGTCGGCCGCTGTGCGCTTGCCGAGTCACGTGGTGGTCCCCCGGTGCTTCTGTACTTCGCCTACGGTTCGAACCTGTCCCGCGAGCAGATGCGGCGTCGCTGTCCCGGCTCGTCGCTGGTGGGGCCAGCCCTGCTGCGTGGGCATCGGCTCGGATTCGGGGGCCACGCGAACCGCTGGAACGGTGCCGTCGCCACGGTGCACGCCGCCCCGGACGCCTGCGTCCCGGGGCTGGTGTACCGGCTGACAGACGATGACCTCGCGAGACTGGACGGCTTCGAGAGCTACCCCTACGTCTACACCCGTGGAGAGGTGAACGTCGAACCCCTCCCCGACCTCCGGAAGCCGGGCGTGACCGACGAGCATCGAGCCGACCCGGCCACCGCATGGACGTACTGGTTCGCGCTCCCGCGCCCCATCCGTGCCCCGAGCGACGTGTACGCCGGCATCATCCGCACGGCGTATCGCGAGTGGGCGTTCGACGAGGACGGTCTTCGGCGCGCCCTCGCCCACTCCGGATATCCGGGCTTCGCGCCCTGACCCGCCTCTCCGACACCTCGAACCGGTCCCGCACCAACCGTACCGTCTCCCTCTCCCCCCCCAGGCCCGAGCATGGACCGAATCCGCGTCGCCTCGCTCCAGTACTACATCCGACCGGTGGAGTCGTTCGACCAGTTTCGCGAGCAGGTCGAGGGGCTCGTGGAGACCGCCGAGGACTACGCCTGCCGGCTGCTGATCTTTCCGGAGTACTTCACCTCGCAGCTCCTCACGCTGTCGAACGTGCGGCGCCCGATCCACGAACAGATCCGTCATCTCGCGCGCCACGTGCCCCGCTTCATCGACCTGATGAGCAGCCTCGCCACGCGACACGGCCTCTATATCGTCGCGGGAACGATCCCCAACATCGACGACGACGGGGGACCCGTCTACAACGACAGCTTTGTGTTCTCGCCCTCCGGAGAGTGGGATCACCAGGGCAAGCTCCACATGACCCGCTTCGAAGCCGAGGACTGGGACGTGCGCGCACGCTCGAAGCTGAAGATCTTCGAATGCGACTTCGGCCGCATGGCGGTGGCCATCTGCTACGACGTCGAGTTCCCCGAGATCGCCCGGCAGGCGGCGCTGCACGATGCCAAGATCCTCTGCGTGCCGAGCTGCACGGACGACCGCCAGGGCTTCCTGCGCGTGCGGTACTGCGCGCAGGCCCGCGCCATCGAGAACCAGATGTACGTCATCCACTCCGGAACCGTCGGCTCCCTCCCGATGGTCCCGGCCGTCTCCCTCAACTACGGACAGGCCTCCATCCTCACGCCGAGCGATTTCTCGTTCGCCCGGGATGGTATCCTGGCCGAGGGGCTCGCCAACCAGGAAAGCATGGTCATCGGCGAACTGGATCTTGAAACCATCGGCAGAGCGCGTACATTCGGGACAGTCCTCCCGTTGCTCGACAGTGCACGGACCAAGGACGTCGTGGCAGACCCCATCGTGAGAACCCTGTGAAATCGGACCCCTCCAGTACCAGCCCGGCTGCTTCCCCCTCCTCCGGCGAGACCGGATCACCCAGCGGGGACGGCAGCCCGAGCCTAGCCACCGTCCGCGAAACCCGCCCCGGCGACTTCGCGGACATCTTCCACCTGACCCGAAAGACCTACCCGCACGACGTCCCGTGGCGCGAACAGGAGCTTCGCTCGCACCTCGAGGTTTTCCCCGAGGGCCAGCTCGTGGCCGTGGACGGCGACGACCGCGTGATCGGAATGGCCGCGTCCCTGCGACTGCGGGACCGTGACTATCCCCTCGACACATCGTGGATGGACCTCACCGGCCGCGGCTTCTTCCGAAACCACGACCCGGACGGCGACATGCTCTACGCCGCCGAGGTCATGGTCGACCCCTTCTGTCGAGGCCGCGGCGTGGGCAAGGCACTGTACGCCGCCCGCAGGGCGCTCGCGCGACGGCTCGGGGTCAACGGAATCCGCGCCACGGCCCGACTCCGCGGCTACCACCGCGTCGCTCCGGGACTCGATCCCGATGCCTACGCGCGCGCCGTCGTGCAGGGCAACCTGGGCGACCCTACCCTCAGCTTCCAGCTTCGGCAGGGTTTCGGCGTGCGCGGCGTGATCCGGGACTTCGACGACGACCCGGAGACCCTCGGGTTCGCTGCGGTCATCGACTGGCCCACGCGACGCCTCGCCCGACGCCCCGTCAGCCGTGTTCCATCCCTGCGCAGCATCCGCCACCGCGGCGATTCGTTGCCTGCCGCGATCTGATACGGCCCGCCCCACCGCTCGGACATCGTCGCCCCCCCTACCCCACCCGCTCCATGGTGAACATGCTGCGGGCCGGGTCGGGGTGCGGCCGGTTCTCAGGCGGATTGCGCAGCACGGGATTCGTGGCGGAGAGCACCGACTGCTCCACGTCCCACGCCACCGTCCCCACGACCCGATCCCGGCCGTCCACCGTACCGGTCAGGACCGACCACGCGCGCTGGACCACGTGGATCTCTCCCCGCGCAAGCCCCCGGACCCGGACCGTGACCCCGGGCTTGCCGTCCCGATCCTGGTCGAACACCCGAGGATCATCCGGATCGCTCGGCAGACGATCCGTCAGCGGATTCGCGAGACGAGCACCGGTCACGTCGGTCGCACGCGGGAGCAGCACCCGCGACGCGTCGCCCTCCACCGGCCAAATCAGCCTTCGCCGGACCACGTTCATGTGGCGCACGAGAGCGTCCGGGATCTCGGTGCGCGCCAGCCGCGTTCCGCTGTTCACATCCAGCGACCGCACCCGCCATTCGACCGCGTATCCCTCCGCGCCGTCAACGGAAATGGCCAGGTCAGACACGGCCCGGGTGACCGTCTCCAGCGTCCCGAGCACCGGCACGTGGGAGATCGCCACCGTGACCTGCACACAGGTCCACCGGCCCACAGGATCGAACGGGCAGGATGAGGCCATGGGGTGAAGCTCCGGTGGCCGGGAGGCCAAAGGGGGAGGGCCGGCCACTGCGTGCTGGCCGAAACGCCCTGTCGCGGATAAGATGGGCGTCAACAGCAGGCAACCGGCCGACCCATCGGACGCCTGCACCGCCGAGGCCCCCCCCAGCCAGGAGCGCCCCATGGCCACGGAGTTCACGCTCGGGATCGAGGAAGAGTACCAGATCATCGACCCCGTCACGCGTGAGCTGCGGAGCGGCATCGACGACCTGATGGGCGAGCGGAACGACGATGACGAGGTGACGCTTCAGGTGGAGCTCCACAAGTCGGTGGTCGAGGTGGCCACCGGCATCTGCGCCGACATCCAGCAGGCGCGCCAGGAGGTTCTCGCCAATCGGCGCCGAGCCGCACGCATCGCCGAGCGCGTCGGACTGCGCATCGCCGCCGCGGCCACACACCCCATCGCCCGCTGGCAGGACCAGGACCTCTCGATCGGTCCCACCTACGACCGGCTCGTCAATGACCTTCAGGATGTCGCCCGCGCCAACCTGATCTTCGGCCTCCACGTGCACGTCGGCATCCCGGACCGCGACGAGGCCATCGCCATCTTCAACAGCGCCCGGTACTTCCTCCCCCATGTGCTGGCGCTCTCCACCTCGTCCCCCTTCTTCGAAGGCCGACGCAGCGGCCTGAAATCCATGCGCTCCCTGATCTTCGAGCGCCTCCCCCGCACCGGCATCCCCGAACGATTCTCCAGCTACCGCGAGTTCGAGACCTTCGTGGCCCTCCTGGTGAAGACCGGCTGCATCGACAGCGGCAAGCGAATCTGGTGGGACCTGCGCCCACACCCGAGCTTCTCCACCCTCGAGTTCCGTGTGTGCGACCTCCCCACCCGCGCCGATGACGTCATCGCCATCGCCGCGCTCCTGCAGGCCCTCGTCGCCCGGCTCGCCCGGGTTCATCGCGGAAACATGGCCTGGAACGACCACCGGTCCGCGCTGCTCCGGGAGAACAAGTGGCGCGCCCTCCGATACGGGCTCGAAGGCCACCTCATCGACTTCGGCCGACAGAGCGAGGTCCCCTTCGCCGATCTCGTCGAGGAGCTCCTCGAGCTCGTCGACGACGTGGTCGACGAGCTCGGCACCCGGGCCGAGATGGACCACATCCGCCGGATCGTCGCCGAAGGAACCTCCGCCGATCACCAGCTCCGCATCTTCGAGGAATCCGGCGGCAACCTCGAGGCCGTCGTCGACTGGCTCATCGAGGAGACCATGGTCGGCGTACCCCGCCTCGAGGCACTCAACGGTGGACGACACCCGGACGCTGCCCCCGGCACCGAAGCCTCGTCCTGACCCCACCACGCTCCGTCCCCCCCGAGCCCATGGCACCCCAGCACGCCCCCAGACACACCCTCTCTCCTTCCGCACGCGACCGCGCCCGACGCGTCGCAGACCTGCTCGATAGTGACCACGGCTTCCGCGACCGCGCCGCCCCATTCGCACGCCATCGCCTCGACGCCGAGACCGACGGACCGCAACTCCACCTCGAGGACGTCACCGGGATCCCCTTCCTCAGCGGCATCCCGGCCGTCGAGGAATACCAGCACCGGGCCCGCGTCCGCGCCGGGGACGGCGACTTCTTCGCCGCAGGCACCCCCGCCACCCCCGGCTACGAAGCGTACTGCCGCCGCATCGGACTCGGCGCACCCACCCTCATCCCCGTCCGAAACCCCGATGACCCCATGGCCGTGGCGCGCGCCTGCGCCACCGGCGACGCGCTCGACCAGCTCGCCACCGCCGCCCGCGAACACGGACGCCTCACCATCCACCCCTACATGGGCATCGAGGACGTCTGGCACCTGGCGAAGACCATCTCCGACGCCAGCGACGGCGCCGAGGTCCGCGTTCTCGCCCCCCCACCCCCCATCACCTGGCTGGCCAACGACAAGGACCTCCTCGTCCGCGCCGTCGAAGCCGCCGCAGGCGAACACTGGAACGTGCGCACCGAACGCGCACGCACCGCATCCGACCTCGCCGACCTCCTCGGACAGCTCGCCGGACAGGCCCCGCGCGTCGGGCTCAAGAGGACGCGCTGCGCCTCCGCCATGGGCAACGAGGTCCACACCTCCAGCCACCTGACGACCCTCTCCCCGTCGGAGCGGCGGACCATGGTGGAACGCTTCCTCGAACGCACCGAGTGGTGCGGCTCCGAGGAAGTCCTCGTCGTCGTGTGGGAGGACACCGACCTCTCCCCCAGCACCCAGCTCTGGATCCCGCCGGCCGAGTCCGGACTGCCCCCCCGACTCGACGGCGTCTATGACCAGATCCTCACCGGCGAGGAGCGGGTCTTCGTCGGCAGCAGACCGAGCCGATTGCCCGCGCCCGTTCAGGACGCCCTCGCCGAAACCTCGCTCGCCGTCGCCGCCGTCTTCCAGGAGCTCGGCTACGTGGGCCGCTGCTCCTTCGACTTCATCGTCGTCGGCGACCCGGACGGCGACTGGCGCGCCCACTTCACCGAATGCAACGGCCGCTGGGGCGGAACCAGTACCCCCATGCGGCTCGTGGACCGCCTGGTACCGGGTCCCCGCCCGAACTACCGCTCCCAGGGCTTCTCCCACCCCGCCCTCCACGGACGATCCTTCGCCGAGGTCCTCGACGCCGTCGGAGACGAAGTGCTCGACCCCACCCGCGGCACCGGCCGGTTCATCTTCTACAACACCGGCCCCCTGCGCCCAAAGGGCAAGCTCGACGTCATCGCCGTCGGAGACGACGCCGACGACGCCATCGAGTCCCTCCTGCCCGCACTGATCGAGCGCCACCTGCGCTGACGGGGCCGGCACACCGCCGCTCCCCCATTCCCCCGGACTGCCCCGTGACACCGCGGCGCCCGACCGCTATACCCACGCCGCGGGACGACGGGTCTCGCGCACTCCCCTCTCCGCTTCCCCACCGTGACATGATCTTCGCCAAGCGTTCCAACGCCATCCAGATCAAGAGCGCCCGCGAACTCGACGGCATGCGCCGCGCAGGCCGCCTCGCCTCCCGCTGCCTCGAAGAGATTCTCCGCGAGGTACGACCCGGAGTCACCACCCAGGACCTCGACGACCTCCAGGTCCAGTTCTGCCGCGACCACGGCGTCAAGGCCGCGCCCCTCGGATACCGCGGGTTCCCGAAGAGCATCTGCACCTCCGTCAACGAGGTCATCTGCCATGGCATCCCCTCGCGAGACCACCGCCTCGCCGAAGGTGACATCATCGGGGTCGACGTCACCCTGATCGTCGACGGCTTCCACGGCGACAACGCCGCCACAGTCGCCGTCGGCGAGGTCGACGAATCCGCCGCCCGGCTGCTCCGCGCCACCGTCGAGTCGCTGCGCAAGGCCATCGAGGCCGTGCGGCCCGGGGGACACCTCGGAGACATCGGCGCCGCCATCCAGGCCCACGCCGAACCCCTGGGATACGCCGTCGTCCGCGACTTCGTCGGACACGGCATCGGCCGAAAGTTCCACGAGGAACCCCAGGTGTCCCACGTCGGCCGAGCCGGACGCGGTCCGCGCCTCCTGCCCGGAATGACCTTCACCATCGAACCCATGATCAACGCCGGCACCTGGGAGTGCCACGTCCTCGACGACGGCTGGACCGCCGTCACCGCCGACGGCCAGCTCTCGGCCCAGTTCGAACACACCATCGCCGTCACCCGCGACGGTGTCGAGCTGCTGACCGTCCAGAACGACAGCGGAACGTGGGAAGTGCCCGGTCGCTACGCCCTGCCCTGTTCCCCACCCCTCTGCTGAACGCTCGCGGAGAACCCCTCCGAAGCGCTTCACCACACCCGGGAGGAAGACCGCGTGAGCGGCGACCAGATTCTCGTCTTCGGCGTCCTCGGCGGCGCGATCGCGCTCTTCGTGATCGATCGCATCCGGATGGACCTCGTGGCCCTGATGGCCCTCCTCACCCTCATGGTCACCGGCGTCCTCACCGTGCCGGAGGCCCTCGCCGGCTTCAGCGACCCCGTCGTCCTCATGATCGCCGCGCTCTTCGTCGTCGGCGAAGGACTCTTCCGTACCGGTGTCGCCTCCTCCATCGGCCAGCTCCCGCTGCGCCTCGGCGGCGACAACCCGCGGGTCATTCTCGCCGTCATCATGCTGCTCGTCGCCGTGCTCTCCGCCTTCATGAGCTCCACCGGCACCGTCGCCGTCATGCTCCCCGTCGTGGTCGGCATCGCCGCACGCCTGCGCATCTCCCCCTCCAAGCTGCTTCTCCCGCTCTCCATCGCCTCGCTCCTCGGGGGCATGCTCACCCTGATCGGAACCCCGCCCAACCTGATCGTCGCCAACGCGCTCGAGGCGCACGGCGAAACCCCCTTCAGCTTCTTCGCCTTCACACCGTTCGGACTCGTCATGCTCGTCGTCGGCATGATCTTCATGCTGACCGTGGGCATGCGACTCCTCCCGTCCCACGCACCAGTCGCCCCCGAAGACGATGCCATGAGCGTCCGGGAGATCGAGGACGCCTGGCAACTGCAAGACCGAGTGCGACGAGCGCGTGTCCCCGAAACCAGCGACCTCGTCGGCAGGCGCCTCGACCACGCCGACCTCCGCACCCGCTTCGATGTCTCCGTGCTCGACATCCAGCGCGCGGAAACCGACACCCCTCGCCGCCCCACCCGCTCCAGCGGTGACCGACCCGACTCCACACGCCCCGACAGCGTCTTCGCCTCGGGGGATACCCTCTGGCTGGACGGAGACGATCGAGCCATCGAGCAGCTCGTCGACACCCACGGACTCACGCTCCTCGAGGAGGACACCGAGCGCGACCGCCTCCCCCGGAACGTCGGACTCGTCGAGGTCATCCTGCCCCCGCGCTCCAACCTCCTCGGCCGAACCCTCCGCTCCGCCCGCTTCCGGGACCGCTTCCGCGTCAACGTCGCCGCCGTCCGACGGCTCGGCTCCCCCATCGAAGGCCCCCTCCCCGACGTCCGGCTGCGCTTTGGCGATACCCTGCTCGTCGAAGGCCCCTGGAAAGCGATCGAGGCCCTGCGCGAGGAACGAAACGACCTCGTCGTCGCCGCAGCCCCCCGCGAACTCGAACAGGCCCTGCGCCCCACCGCACGCGCACCCCTCGCCATCGCGCTGCTCTGCGCCATGCTCGTCGTGCTCACCGCAGGCTGGCTCCCCGCCGTCACCACCATCCTGCTCGCCGCGCTCCTCATGGTCCTCAGCGGCTGCGTGCAGGTCGGCCAGATCTACCGCTCCGTCAACTGGATCAGCATCGTCCTCATCGCCGCCATCCTCCCCATGGCCACCGCCCTCGACAAGTCCGGCGGCATGGCGCTGATCATCGACGGCTTCACCGACACCATCGGCACGCTCGGGCCCCTGGCCGTCCTCATCGGCCTCTTCCTCCTCACCTCCATCTTCAGCCAGGTGATCAGCAACACCGCCACCGCGGTCCTCGTCGCCCCCATCGCCATCGGCATGGCCGAGAGCATCGGCATCTCCCCCTATCCCCTCCTGATGACCGTCGCGATCGCCGCCTCCACCGCCTTCGCCACCCCCATCGCCTCCCCCGTCAACACCCTCGTGCTCGGGCCCGGCGCCTACCGGTTCAACGACTTCCTCCGCATCGGCCTGCCGCTGCAGGGGCTGCTTCTCATCGCCACCATCCTCACCGTGCCCCTCCTACTCCCCTTCTGATCGCGGACCACAGGCCATGTCCTCCACCCCCCAGACCACCGACGTCCTGATCCTGGGCGCCGGCGCCTCCGGACTCCACGCCGCCGACATCCTCCGACGCGCAGGACGCACCGTGCGCGTCCTCGAAGCCCGAAGCCGAATCGGCGGACGCATCGAGACCGTGTCGGCCGACGACGGCACCGCCCTCGACGTCGGCGGACAGTGGCTGTCCCGAGACCACGTGCGCGCCATCGGGCTCGTCCGCAGATTCCGCATCCCCACCTTTCCCCAGCCCTGCGACGGGACGAAGCTCCTCGAGATCGGCGGGCGCATCTCCCGACACCAGGGGGACATCCCGCAGCTCCCGATCTGGAGCCTGCTCGACCTCCAGCAGGCCATCTCCCGACTCGAACGCCTCGCCCGACGCATCCCCGTCGACTCCCCCTGGCTGGCCCACGACGCCCACGCCCTCGACACCCGCTCCGCCGAGGACTGGATCCGGAACGCCACGCTCACCGACGACGCCCGGGAGTGCCTGCGCGCGGCCGTCCGGGCGATCCACGCATGCGAGCCTCGCGACATCTCCATGCTCCAGCTCCTCTGGTACGCCCATGGCAACGTCTCGTTCATGAAGCTCGCCACCATCCGCGACGGCGCGCAGGACATCCGCATGACCCGCGGCGCCATCTCCCTCCTCCAGCCCCTCGCCGACAGCCTCCACGACGCCGTCGTCACCGACGCCGCCGTCGTCGCCATCGACCAGGACGCCGAAGGCGTTGCGGCACGTCTCGCCGACGGCCGCTCCTTCTCTGCGCGACGGCTCATCTGCTCCCTCGCCCCCCCCCAGGCCGCCGACATCGCCTTCGCGCCGGCGCTGCCCTCCCGGCGCATCGCCGTCCACCAGCGCATGACCATGGGCAGCGTGATCAAGTGCATCGCCCTGTACGACCGCCCCTTCTGGCGCGACGACGGCCTCTCCGGCGAGGTCGTCAGCGACGACTGCACCGTGCAGCTCGCCTTCGACGAAACCGTCCCCGGCAGCGATCATGGCGCCCTCGTCGCCTTCGTCAACGGCGACGCCGCCCGCCGCTGGACCCGCGCTCCGGCGCCCGATCGCCGCGACGCCGTGCTCCGCTCCCTCGCCCGCTGGTTCGGCGAGCGGGCCGGCCACCCCATCGCCTTCGTCGAGCGCAACTGGCCCGCAGAGCCCTTCAGCCGCGGGTGCTACGTCGCCCAGTTCGGACCCGGCGGGTGGCTCGCCTGCGGCGACGCGCTTCGGCAACCGTGCGGACGCATCCACTGGGCGGGCACCGAGACCGCGACCGTCTTCCCCGGCTACATCGAAGGCGCCCTCGAGGCGGCCGAGCGCGCCACCCACGAGGTCCTCGGCGCCTGCGCGTGACGCCCGCTCCCGATTTTCGCTTGCCCGCCACGCCCGTTCCTGTTCAACAACCCGCGTGCCCACAGCCCCCTCTTCGACCGGTCATCATGCGCTTCCCCAACCTCATCCTGCTCCCCGGCCTCCTCCTCGTCCTCGCCCAGGGCTGCCCCGCACCCGCCTCTGCACCGCAGGATGGCCCCTCCGAGACCCAGCCCTCCGAGACCCAGCCCTCCGAGACCCAGCCCTCCGAGACCCAGCCCTCCGCATCCGGCGAGGAAGCCGCCGCGCCCCAGGAGCGCCCCGAAGTGCCACCCGATCTCGAGGACGGCGAGACTGGCCACTACGGAGCGGACTTCGCCCTCGATGACGCCGACCGCGTCGACATCTCCGCGGCCCTCGAGTCGTGCACCGGAACCGGCGAGCTCTGCCGCGTCGAGGCCCGGATCGCATCGGTCTGCCAGAACCGGGGCTGCTGGTTCACCATCGAGTCGGACGCGACCGAGGACACGATCCGCGTGCGCATGCACGACTATGGCTTCTTCGTGCCCATGAACACCGGCGGCGCGGACGTGGAGCTGGAGGGGCGACTCGAGCGCCGCCTGGTCCCGGTGGACGAGGTCCAGCACTACGCCGAGGACGAGGCGCGCGCCGCCGGCGAGGACGCCGAGATCCCCGAGATCACGGAGCCCGAGTACACCTGGGAGTTCATGGCGACCGCCGTTCGCATCACCCGCTGACCGCCGGAACGCCACCTCGCCTCGGGCCTGCTCCGGAATCGCCGGAGAACCTCCGCCCACGCGCCCGCCCTCCCGACCCTCCGCCCACGACTTCGGTCACGCGCGGTTGCGCACACGCTCACCCTGCTTACCGCCCTGAAGGAGGCGAAGATGCACGGGAGGCCTCGTTCAGGGAACGAGCTACAGCGTGCGCCACGCCCGAACGTGATCCGGGGCCAGGGCTTTGTCGTGGTTCCGCCGGAACTGTCCAGCAGGAGGAATTTGCATGAAGCACTGGGTTCTTGTCGCCACCCGTGAACGGGTCCGCGTGTTCAGCGCGCCGGGTCTGCAGAAGCCACTCCAGGAGGAAGAGGAATTCTTCAACGCCGAGGCCCGACTACAGGAACAGGACATGACCACCGACCGCGCCGGAAAGAACCGGGACGACGGACCCGGAGCACATGGCTACGGGGTGCGCGACACCGCCGTGAAGCGCTCGACCATGGACTTCGCCCGCGAGATCGCCGACCGCATCGACAAGGCCCGCATCCGGGGCGACTTCGAGCAGCTCTCGGTGGTCGCGAACCCGGAGTTCCTCGGCATGCTCCGCAAGTGCTGGAGCACCGCGACCGGCAAGTGCATCATCGAGGAGGTCGCCAAGGACCTCGACGGCGCCGACGAGGCCACCATCCGCGGAAACCTCACACGCCTCAACGCCTGACCGCAGGCGGAAAGGACACATGCGTCGCCTGCGTGCGCTCCGGCGACACGCCACGGCCCGCGCGGCCGCAGACGGCCTATGACAGCGGAGGGGTATTCTCCTGCTCCTCGTCGTATCCCGGCAGGCAGCTCGGATCGATGCCGAGCCGGTCGGCCAGGTGCGCGCAGGTGGAGCGCACGACCTTCACCCGCGCCCACAGCTTGTCATTGGACTCGACGAGAACCCACGGCGCGTGGGGCCAGGATGTGCGCTCGATCATGTCGCAGGATGCCGCGACATAGGCGTCCCACTTCTCCCGGTTGCGCCAGTCCTCGTCGGTGAGCTTGTATCGCTTGTATCCGGTCTTCTCGCGCGCCTCGAAGCGCGCGAGCTGCTCGTCCGGATCGATCTGGAGCCAGAACTTGAGGACGATGGCGCCGGCCTCGTCGAGTTGCTCCTCGAAGCTGCGGATCTCGGCCCAGGCCCGCTGCCATTCGTCCCGATGGGCGAAGCCCTCGACGCGCTCGACCAGGACCCGTCCGTACCAGGATCGGTCGAAGATGACGACGCGGCCTCGTCGCGGCAGTCGGCGCCAGAAGCGCCACAGCCAGGGGTGGTCGGCTTCTTCCGGAGTGGGAGCGGCGATCGCGTGGATGTCGTATGCCCGTGGGTCGATGGCATCGGTGAGCCTGCGGATTGCCCCGCCCTTTCCTGCGGCGTCGCTGCCCTCGAAGGTCAGGACGAGGGAGTGTCTCTCCTGCTCCATGAGGTGGATGAGGAGGCGGAGTCGCCCTCGCCAGTAGTCGAGGGCGCTTCGGTAGGCCTTTCGCTTGAGACGGGAGGTGAGGTCGAGCCGGGAGAGCACGTTGGTCGCGGAGGGTGCGGGTGTGTCGGGTTCGCCTCGGGGCCGGGGCGGCTCGCCGAGCGCCTCCCGCATGGTGTCCCGCAGGTGCGTGGCCACGGCGACCACACGGTGGCGTGGATCGGCTGCCTCCACGATCCGCCAGGACGCCCCGGGAGTGCTCGTTCGCTGGATGAACTCGGCGGCGGTGTCGCGCAGGAGACCGTACCGTCCCGCGCCTGCCCAGTCCTCGAGGGACACGCGCCAGCGCTCGGCCGGATCCTCGACTCGACGCAGGAGCTCGGCGCGCTGAGCCGTCTCCGACAGATGAAGCCAGGTCTTCACGAAGCGCACGCCATCGTGGTGCAGGAGCTGTTCGAACTCGCAGACCCGACGGAGCCGCCGCTCCCAGTCCGCGTCGGTCAGCCGGCCAGTGGCGCGGGCGTCGAGCGCATCGCGGACCCAGCCGCCGAGGACGATCGCCATGCGGCCCCGGCCGGGAACCCGCTGCCAGTAGCGATAGAACAGGGGGCGTTCGCGTTCCACCTCGACGGGCGTCCGTGCGGCATGGACAGCGGCGCCGCGGGCATCGATCCAGTGCAGGAGCTTCTCGACCGTGGTCCCCCGGCCCGATCCGGGGACACCGGCGATGAGCAGCACGAGGGGGACGCGGGCCTCCTGGAGAGCGAACTGCAGGTCGAGCAGCTCCTCGCGCAGGGCGGGTTCGAGAGCGTCGAACGCATCTCGGGAGAGCGACTGACCCAGTTCGGCGGATTGGAAGATCATGGCGGTGGTCCGGTCGGGGGTCTCAGGGGGTGGAACGTTCGGGGAGGCTTCGGAGTTGTACGGTCTCCAGATAGCTTCGCATGTGTTCGACGATCTCTTCGGCGTCGAGGTCGAGGTCGGCGCTCTGGCAGGCCCGCTCGAGGGAGTCGGCCATGTGGGAGAGCCGCTCGAACCCGAAGGAGGCCGCCGCGCCCTTCACCTGATGGGCGATCTCGGCGACGGCGGGCAGATCCCGTTCACGAAGCAGGCGGTCGAGGCGGTCGCACTCCGCGAGGCGATCCAGGCGGTAGGTCTCGGTGAGCTCGCGCAGGTCCTCGGGCACCTCGACGATGGGCCGGTTGCCCGGAGTCTCCTGCCGGTTCCACCGGGTGGTCTTGAATGCGCCTGTCAGCGAGAGGCCGTCGAAGTCCCAGGCGGCGACGCCCTCCTGTGACCCGGTGGTCCCGGGGCTGTTGACGAGAAAGCGGTCCACGACGGGAGAGAGGGTCGACCGGAGTTCGGTGAGGGAGATCGGTTTCTGCAGGAGGGCGTCCATGCCGGCCTCGCGACACCGTTCGAGCAGGCCCGGGCGCCGCTGTGCGGTGAACCCGATCACGACGAGGGAACGCCCGACGCGATCTTCCTCCGATCGGAGCTGACGGCAGACCTCGAACCCGTCGATCCCCGGCATCTGGACGTCGAGGAGGACGATACCGCGGTCCATGGTGTCGGCGAGCCGGAGTGCTTCCAGGGGTTCGCGGCACGGCATCAGCTCGACGGGGAGCACCTCGAGGGCAGCGCGGACGAAGAGGTGGATGTCGACGTTGTCGTCCACCAGCAGCAACGGCACACGCTCCCCGGATGCACGAGCGAACCGCGCGCGAAGGGCGCGGATGGGACCGGTCGACGCCCGCCTCGGGACGGTCCGCTGAACCGGGTCCGGATCGGGGATTCCTCTCGCGTGCAGTTGCGCGCGCCGTTCGCCGAGGGCCTCCACGTCGAAGCGGCGCAGCGGGCGGGGCAGGAACACGACTCTCGGGTCGCTGGTTCCGGCTGCGTCGAGCATCCGCTGGAGCGGCTGCTGACGTGCCAGGATCAGGCGCCTGTCCTCCGATGCGGCGAGGAGGCTGCCGCGCAGGTCGACGGGCGCGCTCGCCCAGGTGCCATCGTCCACGACGACCAGATCGGGCGGGGATTGTTGCAGGATCGTGTGCTCGGCGGCCTCCACGCTTTCGAAGGAGGTCACGGACCATCCCTGGTGCACAAGCAGGCTGGTCAATGCTCCGATGGACGCCTCGCTCTCGAGACACAGGGCAGCCCTTGCTCCGCGGCCGGAGGGCGCGGCCTCCGCGGGCGGACGCTCGATGCGTTCCATGGCGAGCGAGAGGACGAAGGTCGAGCCCTCGCGCGAGGGTGCCCAGTCGAGGGCGAGATCGCCGCCCATGGCGCGCGCCAGCGCACGCGAGATGGGCAACCCGAGGCCGACACCCATCCGCCGCCGACGCAGGGACGAGTCGGCCTGGGCGAAAGGGGCGAACACGGACTCCGCCTGTTCGGGCCGGATTCCGATGCCGGTGTCGGACACGACGATGTCGAGACGTTCCCGGTTTCCATCGGCGGAGTGCGAGGACACGTCGATGCGGATGCCCCCCTGTTCCGTGAACTTGATGGCGTTCCCGAGCAGATTGATCAGGATCTGCCGGAGACGTCCGGGATCGCCGATGAGCCGGGGGACCGGGTTGTGCACGATGACGTCGAGCGACAGGCCCGCTCCCTGCGCACGGAGCGCGAGGAGCTCGGCGACGTCCTCCACGACGCCGACCGGGTCGTGCGGAAGCTGCTCGATCGAGAGCTGCTGCGCCTCGAGCTGTGCCATGTCGAGGGTATCGGAGATGAGCGAGAGCAGAAGCTCGGCGTTGTCGCGGACGACACGCAGCAGTCTGCGCTGGCGGGGCTGTTCTGCGCCCTCGAGGGCCAGGTCCGTCAGCCCGAGGATGGCCCCGAGCGGCGTCCGCAGCTCGTGGCTCACGTTGGCGAGGATGTCCTGAGGCATGTCGTGCTCGGCGGACACGATGAGCGCACAGGCGCCGTCGACCGGATGACGCGTGAAGGTCATCGGCTCACTGCCGGTGTCCGTCGAGCGCCGCAGGGTGATCGACGGCGCGTCCCGGAAGCACGTCAGTGCCTCGGCGATCTGGTCAGCCAGCTCGATGGCCGTGCCTTCGTTCCATCGCCGGAAGGCGCCGTTGGCGGCGATGACCCGACCCGTCCCGTCGATCACGGCGGCCGGTTGGTGGATGGCGGCGCACAGGCGCTCGGCACGAGGGGCGTCCACAGGCGCGCGTCAGCGGTCCCGGAGCCCGAATTTCTCGAGCTTGCGGTACAGGGTGGTCCGTCCGATCCCGAGGGCTCTGCTGACCGCGGAGAGGTTTCCGTCGAATCGCTCCATGGCGGCGAGGATGGCCTGTCGCTCGAGCTCGGCGAGAGGCTCGGCGCCGCGCGGTGCGGGGGCTGACGCGACCGCCGCAGCCGTTCCCGGCCGCGGATCGGAGGGGGCGATCGTACTGCACCTGCGGAGCACTTCGCGGGTGCGCTCGATCAGCGCGTCCCGCGTCAGCGGCTTGGCGAGATAGTCGAGCGCCCCGCTGCGCATGGCCTCGACCACCGACGGAACGGCATCGTCCGCCGAGAGCATGATGATCGGTGTGGTCGGGGCGATCTCGTTCAGTGCATGGAGCGTCTCCAGACCGGTGCGCCCGGGCAGATGGACATCGAGGTAGACGAGCGACGGGCGCTCGCGGTCGAAGAGGGCTTCGGCGTCATCCCCTCGATGGCTGAGGAGCACGCGATACCCCTCCGAAGCGAGCCAGTGCTTCAGCAGTGCGCAGAGCATCCGATCGTCATCGATCAGCAGGATCGTGGCGGCGGGAGGCTCGGTCGGGGTCTCGTCGGGGCTCACGATTCGGCTCAGCTGGGCAAGGGGTGGAAACGGGCCCGTGTCGTCGGTGCCCGGGAGACCGGCGCACGTCCGGGCCCGGAAGCCGCCCACGCGGCGCCCCCGCCCGCTCCACCAGCATGCGCCAAAGTGCTCGTCCACACAAGCGCGCGGCAACCGGGCGCCCCTCGCGGCGCGTGCGGCGACGAAACCGGGTTCGACGACAGTTGACGCGCTGCGGGGTACGGACATACAGTCCGCGCGCCCCGGGGAGGAGCGCCGCGATGGCATGGCCCGTTCGGCTTCCCTCCCTGCACCCGCTCCGCGACAGGTTCCCCCCGCCGGCGGCTCGGCTCCTCCGACGCCCCGGCACGAGGTCGAGCAGAACTCGACCTCGGAGACTGCCGGAGCGAGACGACCCGGGGTCCCTTCTCGCGGCTCCCCCCGGGGCAGCCGTGAACGGTGGGTTCGACCGCTCTCCGGCCGAGGTTGCGAATGACGATGCTGCTCGCCGTGCTCTCTCCGTTCGTGCTGGCCTTCCTGGCCCCTGCGCTGAATCGGGTCCTGGGCGACCTCACCCCATGGGTACTCGCCTCCCTGCCCGCCCTGCTCTTCGTGTTCTTCGCGATGATGATCGGGCCGATCGCCGAGGGCGAGATCATGTTCGCCACGGTCTCGTGGGTACCGAGCCTCGGGGTCGACCTGGCCTTCATGGTCGACGGCCTGTCCGTCACCTTCGCCCTTCTGATCCTCGGGATAGGCGCCTGCGTCGTCCTCTACGCCGGCGGATACCTCCACGGGCACCCCGCCATCGGACGCTTCTTCCTCTCCCTGCTCCTGTTCATGGGCGCCATGCTCGGCGTGGTGCTCGCGGACAACCTCATCACCCTCTTCATCTTCTGGGAGCTGACCAGCTTCAGCTCCTTCCTGCTCATCGGCTTCAACCACGAGAGCCAGAAGTCCCGCGACGCCGCCATCCAGGCCCTCGTGATCACCGGACTCGGCGGACTCGCCATGCTCGGCGGACTCATCCTCATGGGGCGCGCCACCGGGACGTGGAGCATCAGCGAGATCCTCGCCGCAGGGGACATCCTCCGCGACCACGAGCTCTACCTCCCCATCTTCATCCTCGTCCTCTGCGGCGCCTTCACCAAGAGCGCACAGTTCCCCTTCCACTTCTGGCTCCCCGGCGCGATGCAGGCCCCCACGCCCGTGTCCGCCTACCTCCACTCCGCCACCATGGTGAAGGCCGGCGTCTACCTGCTCGCCCGCCTCAACCCCGCCCTCGGAGGCACCGACCTCTGGATGATGACCCTGTCCATCTTCGGCGGAATCACGATGCTCGTCGGAAGCATCGTGTCCCTCATGAAGACCGACATGAAGCTCGTCCTCGCCGGCTCCACCATCATGGCCCTCGGCGCACTCGTCATGCTGATCGGCATCGGCACCGACTACGCGCTGATCGCCATGGGCACCTTCCTCGTCGCCCACTCCCTCTACAAGGGTGCACTCTTCATGGTCGCCGGAAGCGTCGACCACGAAGCCGGAACCCGCGAGGTCCCCATCCTCGGCGGACTCCGGAAGCTGATGCCCATCACCTTCGCCGCCGCCGCCATCGCCTGCCTCTCCATGGCCGGGCTCCCGCCGTTCTTCGGGTTCATCGGCAAGGAACTCATCTACGAGGCCGTCCTCGGCGCCGAGTGGCTCGCCGCGCTCCTGGTCGTGCTCGCCGTCGCGTCCTCGGTCATGATCTTCGCCGTCGGCGGCATCGTCGCCGTCCGGCCCTTCTTCGGCCCCGAGCACCCCGACACGCCGAAGCACGCGCACGAGGCCCCACTGCTCATGCTCGTCGGCCCCGTCCTCCTCGCCGCGCTCAGCCTCGTCTTCGGACTGCTCGCCAGCCCGGACGGCGCCAACCTCGTCGACATCTACCTGCTCACCCCCCTCGCCACCGCCATCGCCGGCCAGCCCATGGAGACCAACCTCCACCTCTGGCACGGCTTCAACCTCCCCCTCGCGCTCACCGGCGTCACCATCGCCCTCGGCGTCCTCACCTACCGGACCTGGGATCGCACCCGCGCATTCTGGCAGGCCCTCGACCCGTTCATCTTCGCCGGCTGCCAGAAGTGGTTCTACGAAAAGCCCCTCGCCGGACTCTTCGCCTTCGCCGACTGGCTCTTCCGAAACATCCAGAGCGGAAACCTGCGCTTCTACTTCATGGCCATCTTCGGCGCGACCATGCTCGGACTGGCAGCCACCATCGGCGTCCGGATGACCCCCGCCGACTTCGCCTTCGACATGCCCGACGCACGCTTCTACGAATGGATGCTCTGCATCCTCATCGTCGTCGGTGCGCTCGGCGCTGCCCAGGCCCGAAACCACCTCACGGCGATCATCACACTCGGCATCATGGGCTACAGCATCGCCCTGCTCTTCGTCGCCTTCGGTGCGCCCGACCTCGCCATGACCCAGTTCCTGGTCGAGACCCTCACCGTCATCCTCGTCGCCCTCGTGCTGATCCACCTCCCCCAGCGGGTGTTCAGCCCGAGAGGCATCAGCAGGGCCCGTGACCTCGTCCTCAGCGGCCTCTTCGGGGCCATGATGACCCTCGTCATGCTCGCCGCACTCCGCGTCGATCAGGACCTCTTCATCTCCGAGTACTACGCTGCCAACAGCGTCCCGAAGGCCTACGGCACCAACATCGTCAACGTCATCCTCGTCGATTTCCGAAGCGTCGACACCTTCGGCGAGATCATCGTCCTCGCCATCGCCGGCATCGGCGTCATCGCCATGCTCAAGTACCGCGCGCGACGCGACGAGGACGACGACGGCACCCCCGCTCCACCGCCCGACGGCGAACCCGCAACACCCCCACCGGACGCCGACGCCGACCCGCCGGAAGGCTCTGCTGCCGCAGAAACCACCCACCCCGAAGATCCGCGCGACCCCGCAACCGACGCGGCACGCGGCGAGGAGGACCAGGCGGACCCCTCGGACGCACCGACCGGCGAGGGCGACGATGCCACGGCCAGGGTCGCCGACGCGAAGGGCGAGGATGCCGTGGCCGAGTCCCCCGACGAGCAGGACGAAGCGGAGGACGGTGCCACGGCCGAGAACACCGACGCGGAGATGACAGCCGACGCGGAAGACCCGACCGGCGGCACCGCGGACAACGCTCCCCAGGACGAGCCGAAGGCGACCGCCAAGGCCGAGGAAGCCCCCGCGACCGATGACGCGACCGGCGAGGAGGAGAAGCCGTCATGATGCGCTCCCTCATCCTGCAGACCTTCACCCGTCTGCTCGTCACCCTCATGCTGCTCTTCTCGCTGTTCCTCCTCTGGCGCGGGCACAACCTGCCCGGCGGGGGCTTCATCGGCGCCCTCGTCGCCTCGGCAGCGTTCGCCCTGCACGCCATCGCCTTCGGCGTGGCCAGCGCGAGGAGCATCCTCCGCTACGACCCGCGCACGCTCATGGCCTGGGGCATGATCTTCGCCGGCGCCGCCGGCCTCTTCGGCCTCGCCGCAGGAAAACCCTACATGACCGGGCTCTGGCTCGAGATCCACATCGGCGAGAGCCTCCTGAAGCTCGGAACGCCCCTGATCTTCGACATCGGCGTGTTCCTGACCGTCATCGGAATGGTCGTGGCCGTCATCTTCTCCCTGGAAGAGGAGGAATTCTGACATGGAACCACTCCTCGCCGTCGTCGCGGGCATCCTGTTCGCCATCGCCGCATACCTCCTGACCCGCCGCTCCATCGTGAAGATGGTCATCGGCCTCGTGGTCCTCGGAAACGCCGCGAACCTCACGCTCTTCACCATGGGTGGGCTCACCCGGGGGGCCTCCGCCATCATCCCCTACCCGGAGACCGCACCGGTGGGGGACTACGCCAACCCGCTGCCCCAGGCCCTCGTGCTCACCGCCATCGTCATCGGATTCGGCATGCTGGCCTTCGCCCTGGTCCTCGCCTACCGCTCCTGGCAGGAGCTCGACACCCTCGACCCGGACGGCATGCGCGTCGCCGAGCCCATCGCGACCGAGGAGGACAAGTGATGCTCTCCGCCGATATCCTCCTCGTCCTGCCCCTGCTGATCCCGGTCTTCAGCGCCTCGATCGCCGTGCTCTTCTACAAGAGCAACGTCGCACAGCGCTGGACCGGCGTCGTCGGCGCCATCGCACTCTGCATCGCCGGCATCCTCCTCTTCATGGAAGTGCGCGAGAGCGGCATCCTCGTCACCTATCTCGGCAACTGGCCCGCACCCTTCGGCATCACCCTCGTCGCCGACCACCTCGCCGCCACCATGCTCGTCCTCACGGGCATCCTCACCCTCGCCGTGGCCGTCTACTCCCTCGGCGCCGTCGGCGAACGCGAGGAACACTTCGGATACTACCCCCTGACCCACGTCATGGTCATGGGCGTCTGCGGATCATTCCTCACCGGAGACCTCTTCAACCTCTTCGTCTGGTTCGAGGTGATGCTGATCGCATCCTTCGTCCTCCTCGTCCTCGGCGGCCGAAAGATCCAGCTCGACGGCGCCTTCAAGTACGTCCTCATGAACGTGGTCGCCTCCACGATCCTGCTCGCCGGTGTGTCCATCCTCTACGGCATCACCGGCAGCCTCAACATGGCGGACATCGCCCACCGCATCCACGACATCGGTGAACCCGGACTCGTCACCGTCATCGCCATCCTCTTCATCATCGCCTTCGGCATGAAGGCTGCCCTCTTCCCCCTCTTCTTCTGGCTCCCCGCCTCCTATCACGTGCCCAACATCGCCGTCTCGGCGATCTTCGCCGGACTGCTCACCAAGGTCGGCGCCTACGTGATGATCCGCGTCTTCACCCTCATCTTCACCGAGGACATCGCCTGGACCCACGAGATCATCCTCTGGCTCTCCGTCCTCACCATGTTCATCGGCGTCCTCGGCGCCGTCAGCCAGTTCGAGTGGAGAAAGATCCTCTCCATCCACATCATCAGCCAGATCGGCTACATGACCCTCGGACTCGCCCTCTACACCCCCATGGCCCTCGCCGGCGCCGTCCTCTACGTCGCCCACAACATCATCATCAAGGCCAACCTCTTCCTCGCCGCAGGAATCGGACACCACCTCATGGGGTCCTATGAGCTCAAGAAGCTCGGCGGACTCTACAAGTACTTCCCCATCTTCGCCGCCTTCAACCTGCTCTCCGCCTTCTCCCTCGCCGGAGTGCCCCCCCTATGGGGATTCTGGGCCAAGTTCACCGTCATCTTCTCCGCCTTCCAGGCCGAACGCTGGATCCCCGCGGCGTTCGCCATCTTCGTCGGGCTCCTCACCCTCTACTCCATGATGAAGATCTGGATGTACGCCTTCTGGAAGAAGCATCCCGAGGGCGATGTCCCCGAACACATCCAGAAGAAGAAGGTTCCCCTGACCATGATGATCCCCGTCGCGGCCCTCACCCTCATGACCATCGCCATCGGACTCTTCGCCGAGCCCGTCATCGAGATCGCCATGACCGCCGCCGAGGAGCTCCTCGAACCCGAACGATACATCCACGCCGTCCTGGAGGCAGCACCATGAACCTCCTGCTCTGGAACGTGCTCCTCGCCCTGATCTGGGCGTTCATCATGAGCGACGTCACCGCGCGCGGCCTGGCCGTCGGCTTCGTGATCGGGTACCTCGTCCTGCTCTTCTCGCGGCCGCTGTTCCCCGAAACCAGATACTTCTCGAAGCTGTTTCGCGCTGTCGCACTCGCTGTCTTCTTCGTCGTCGAGCTGCTCAAGTCCAGCGTGCGCGTCGCCATCGATGTCCTGCACCCCGACGTCGAGCGACGGATGGAGGCCGCCGTCTTCTCCGTCCCGCTCGACGTGAAGAGCGACCTCGGGATCAGCCTGCTCGCCAACCTGATCAGCCTCACCCCGGGCACCCTCAGCCTCGACGTCTCCGAGGACCGCTCCACCCTCTTCATCCACGGCATGTACGTCGACGATGTCGAGGCCGCACGGCGCGAAATCAAGGAGGGCTTCGAGCGGCGCATCATGGAGGTCTTCCAATGATCGGCGAGATCAACAGCAACCTCGACATCGCCATGCTCGTCGTGTTCGCGCTCGTCAGCCTGGCCATCCTCACCGCCCTCTACCGGGTCTTCAAGGGCCCCACCCTCGGCGACCGCGTCGTCGCCGTCGACCTGCTCGGCGTACTCGCCGTCGGCTTCATGGCCCTCTACTCCCTCGTCACCGGCGAAAGCGTCTACCTCGACGCCGCCATCGCCCTCGCCCTCATCGCCTTCCTCGGCACCGTCGCCTTCGCGCGGTACTACGAGATCGACAACCGCCGACGAAAGGCCCGAAACCCCGGCCCGGGAGCTTCGCCATGACCACCTCCACCGGCCACCCCATCCTCGACATCATCGTCGTCGCGCTCGCCCTCACCGGCGCCTTCTTCATGATCGTCGCATCCGTGGGCGTCCTGCGACTGCCCGACCTCCTGCTCCGCATGCACGCGGCCACCAAGGCCGGCGCCCTCGGCACCGGGCTCGTGCTCGTCGCCGTCGCCGTCTACTTCGGCGAAGTCGGCATGACCACCCGCGCCCTCGCCGGCGTCGCCTTCCTCATCCTCACCGCGCCCGTCGCCGCCCACGTCATCGGCCGCGCAAGCTACGCCTCCGGCGTCAAGCTGTGGAAGGAGACCCGCCGCGACGAGCTCGCCGAGTACTACAGCACCCACAGCCCGACCCTCGTCCCCGGCAGCGAGGTCCGTCAGGACCCCTCCTGAAGGTCCTCCGGTCCCGGTTCCCACCCATCCGGCGCTCGCCGCACGCCCAACGATGCAGCTCCGCCCGAGGCACGACCTCGCCTTCAGCCGGGCCCAGCACCCTCGACAGCGCGGCATGTCCCGTTGACCGCACCCGGTCGGTGAAGCGGCACTTCCTCACCGGGCCCCGTACCCTCGACAGCGCCGCATGTCCGGTTGACCACACCCGGTCGGTGCAGCGGTACCTCAGCCCCGCCCCGACGCCTCGACGGCCCCGGGGTCCAGGGCCAGCGACCGAACCGCGTCGTGCACGTTCATGTGAACGTTCGCGTCGCCGACGAGATGCCACAGCCCCGAGGCCCGCATCACCCGCTCCACCGGGCGCTTCACGCTGGCGAGCTTCAGGACCACCCCTCGCGACGCGTACTCGGCCGCCAGCTCTCGCAACGCCGCATCCGCGCTGCTGTCGAGCTGGTTGAGGCTGCACGCCTCCAGCACCACAGCCCGCAGGGTCCCCTCCACCGCCCGCTCCTGCCCACGCAGGAAGTCCCGCAGGAACGTGACGTTGCCAAAGTAGAACTGCGCGTCGATGCGCACGATCAACACCCCCGGGATGGTGACCGCCCCAGGGTGGTTGCGCACGTTGCGGTAGTCCGTGCTGTCCCCGAGCCGACCCAGCACCGCAGCGTGCGGACGCGTCGTCCGGTAGAGAAAGAGCATGAGCGAGGCCGCCACACCCACCAGAATCCCCTGCTCGATGCCGATCCCCAGCGTGGCCGCGAACGTGATCAGCAGCAGCCACATGTCGGCCCTCTTCACCCGCGCCAGTCGCCGAACCTCGGCAAAGTCCGTCAGCCCGAGCACCGCCGTGATGATGATCGCCGCAAGCGTCGCCGTGGGGAGCTGCTGCAGCAGACCGGTGAGCAGCAGCAGGGTCAGCCCCACCCACGCCGCGACCACGATCAGGGCATACGGACTGCTCGCGCCCCCGCCCGCGTGCACCGCGGACCGCGAAAAACTCGCGGACACCGGAAACCCCTGTGTCAGGCCGGCGGCGAGGTTCGCCCCCCCGATCGCGACCAGCTCGCGGTTGGGCCGAATCTCGTACCCGTTCCGGTTCGCGAACGTCTGCCCGATGGAGATGATGGTCAGATAGCCGATCAGCGCCAGCGTCACCGCCGTCGGCAGGAGCGCCAGCACCGTCTCGAGCTCCAGCGGGGGGAGCGCGAAGGACGGAAGCCCGGCCGGAATGTCGCCCACCACCCGGACCCCTCGCGCCTCGAGGTCCAGCAGCGCAGCCACCACCGTGGAGACCGCCACCACGAAGAGCGCCCGCGGAAAACCCTTGCGCCATCGCTTCAGCCACACCAGCGCCCCCGCCACCGTCAGCCCCACCAGCGCCGTCGCCGGATGGAAGTCCGCGATGTGACGGACGACGTTCCCGGCGATCTCCAGGAATCCGCTTCCCCCCGGCGCCTCGAATCCGAGAAGGTGACGCACCTGGCTCAGCGCGATCGTCAATGCCGCCGCGGTGGTGAAGCCGCTGATCACCGGCCGCGAAAGGAAGTTCACGAGGAACCCCGCCCGCAGCAGGCCCAGCAGACCCTGGATCACAGCCACCATCAACGCGAGCAGGGCGGCCCACGCCGCATAGGTCTGCTCGTTGACGACGTGCATGGCGCCCAGCGCCGCACCGACGAGGAGTGTGTCGATGGCCCCGGGGCCGACGGCGAGCTGCCGAGACCGGCCCAGCACCGCATACACGATCAGCGGAAGCAACGACGCGTAGAGGCCGTGGATCGGCGGCAGACCGGCCACGAGCGCATACGCCATCGCCTGCGGCACCAGAACCACTGCCGTGGTCGTGCCCGCCAACAGGTTCCGGCTGATGCGCTCTCTCCGCTCGGCTGTCAGAAGACCCTCCATCCCGCTCCTTCTCCGCGTGGCTCCGACGAACCGGAACCCGATGTGCGATCCGGGCGCGGTGCCAACGCAAGCCATGGACCGCGCCCGAAGACCCGATCACCCCGTGGCCCGCCGGACCGCGCCGGCGCCAGCCTCAGGACACCGCTCCCGGAGGTGACGAGGCCGCAGCCCTTCGATCCATCACCAGCCCGTAGACCAGCATTCCCACCGTCATGGCACCAACGAAGACCAGCGGCATCACGTGCAGCGTCGCCGCCGACGCAAGTCCCGGACCGGGACAGAAACCGCCCAGACCCCACCCGATGCCGAACAGGGCAGCCCCACCCACGAGCGGGGCATCGATGTCGTTCCGGGTCGGCAGCGAGAACGACGGTGCGAACAGCGGGGACCGCCGACGCATGATGAGACGGAACGCGATGACATTGACCAGAAGGGCTCCGCCCATCACGAACGCGAGACTCGGATCCCAGCTTCCGGCGAAGTCCAGGAAGCCGATGACCTTGGAGGGATTCGTCATCCCGGAAATGCCGAGACCGATGGCGAACAGCAGACCCGACAGGAAGGCAACGATGGTGTGACGCATGGGGACCTCCTCAGAGCACGTGGTTGAACAGGAAGACGGTCACCGCACCGGTCGCCATGAAGGTCACCGTCGCAATGATCGAGCGCTGCGAGAACCGGCTGATCCCGCAGATGCCGTGACCACTGGTGCAGCCACTGCCGAGCCGGGTGCCGAACCCGACCAGCAGACCGGCCACACCCACCGCCGCCACGGAGCGACCGGTGTCGAACGGCGCACCCTCCGGCAGCGCGAACGCCCCCGGGTACAGCAGCGCCAGAAGCAGGCCCCCCACAACCAGACCTCCGACGAAGGCGAAGCGCCAGCCGCCCTCGCCACCGTCACCCGTGAGCGCACCACGGTAGATCCCGCTGATGCCGGTGATCCGACCGCTGAACAGAAGCATCGCCGCCACGGCGAGCCCGATGAGAAGGCCTCCGATGGTGGAGGCGAACGGCGTGAAGTTTTCCATGGGATTCCTCGCGAACCGGGAAGGGAAGTGGAGCCCCGCACATGGGGCCTGCTGTCTCGCCCGGAACTCACAAGCACGGTTCATGCCAGCACCGAAGCGCCCCGTCCATCCACCATCCGCACCCCCTTCTCGTTGCATGGGCGCACCCGGAAGAGCGCCCCTTGCACTTTCGTTTCACATGATGAAACATTTTCAACCCGGCACGGAAACACCTGCAACGGAATCCACCATGCCCAGAACCCGCGACATCCTCGAACGACCCGCACGGCGCCCGGACGACTTCCACGGCATCCTCACCGGCGCACCCTGCATGCACGAACTCTTCCGGCTCATGGAACGCGTCGCACGCTCCAACGCCTCCGTCCTCATCCGCGGAGAGACCGGAACCGGCAAGGAGCTCGTCGCGCGTGCCCTCCACGACCTGAGCAACCGCGCCAGCGGCCCCTTCCGCGCCATCAACTGCGCCACCCTCACCCCGGAACTCCTCGCCTCCGAACTCTTCGGACACGTCCGCGGCGCCTTCACCGGCGCCGTCCGCGACCGAAAGGGGCTCTTCGCACTCGCCGACCAGGGCACCATCTTCCTCGACGAAGTCGCCGAGCTCCCCCTCGACCTGCAGGCCCGCCTCCTCCGCGTCCTCCAGGAACAGACCTTCGTCCCCGTCGGAGGCACCGACAGCGTCAAGGTCGATGTCCGTCTCCTCTCCGCAACCCACCGCAGCCTCCGCGACGAGGTCGAACGAGGACGTTTCCGCGAGGACCTCATGTACCGAATCCGCGTCGTGCCCCTCTACCTCCCCAGGCTCTCCGAACGACGCGACGACGTCGCACTCCTCGCCTGGCACTTCATCGAACAGCTCTCCCGAAAGGGGCCCCGGCCCATCCGCGGCATCGAACGCGCTGCCATGGATGCCCTCCTGAGCTATGCCTGGCCCGGAAACATCCGCGAACTCCGAAACGTCATCGAATACGCCACCGTCGTCGGCGAAGGAGACATCCTCCAGCTCGCCGACCTCACCCCCGAACTCCGCGGTGAACCCCCGCCCGGACACCACGATGACCACCGCGGCGACTCCGAACGCAAGCGGATCCTCCAGGCACTCCTCGAGGCCGGCGGCAACCGAAGCGAAGCCGCAAAGCTCCTCGGCATCAGCAGAACCACCCTCTGGAGACGGCTCAACGAACAGCCCTGACCACAAAAGGCACGATTCCTGCTTCCCCTCCACATGACCGCGCCCCGACCGCGCGACCCACCCACGGTGCACTCCATGCGGCTCCTCCTCCCCACGGCACTCGCCCTCCTCCTGCTCCTCCCCCTCGGCTCGACCCGCGCACACGCCCACCCCTGGCAACAGGGCAGCGTCAGGGTCTCCGCAGGACTCGGCTTCGGAGTCATCGACGGCGAACGCACCACCATCGTCGGACTCGGCGGAGGATACAACGTCGTCGACGGCCTCGAACTCGGACTCGACGTCGACGCATGGTTCGGAGGACCCTACCGCATCACGCGCCTCACCCCAGGCGCCGAGTACGTCCTCTGGTTCGTCCCCGTCATCCACCCCTACATCGGCACCTTCTACCGACGATGGTTCATCACCGACCAGGACAACCTCAGCAGCGTCGGACTCCGCGGGGGCGCCTACCTCGGAGCCAACGGTCCCATCCTCATCGCCCTCGGCATCGTCCACGAAAGCTTCCTCGGCGGATGCCGACTCGGATGCTCCGACTGGTATCCCGAAGCCCGATTCGTCATCCGCTTCTGAACGCGACGCTCCGTCCCAAAGCAACAGCCGGAAGCCACGGAAAGCCCCTGCTCGCAACGGAGCGCAACACAGATCCCGAGCCCGAACCCAAGCCCAATCCCCCGCCAAACAGGAGAACTCCATGAGCGACCACACCCCCATCGGAACCCCCACACCCTACGGTTTCGCCGAAATCGATGTCCATAGTGCAGAACGAACGCTGGAGTCGTTTCACCTCGTCGACGTCCGGGAACACGACGAGTTCGTCGGCGAGCTCGGACACATCGAAGGCGCTGCCCTGATCCCCGTCGGCACCGTCCCCGCACGAGCCGACGAGTTCCCCGACGACCGACCCGTGCTCATGATCTGCAGGAGCGGCGCACGCAGCGCACGCGCCTGCGAGTTCCTCGCGCGGCAACGCGGCGGAGACTACTACAACCTCACCGGTGGCATGATCGCCTGGAACGAAGCCGGCCTCCCCACCTCGCGCGAACCCGCCGACTGACTCCGGACACGACACTGGTCAGCGCCGGACACAGCGACTACCCCTGTGGGTGATTTCCATGAACCCCCACCAGGAATGAAGCCATGACCGCGACCGAACGGAGCACCGCAGACAACACGCTCCAGGAGATCCTGCGCGGTCTCGGCCAGTCCCCGCGCATCCTCCCGGCCAAGCTGTTCTACGACGAGGACGGATCCGCACTCTTCGATGCGATCACCCGGCTCGACGCGTACTACCCCACCCGCTGCGAAATCCGGATCATGGAACAGCACGGGGAGGCCGTCGCACGCCTCGTCGGGCCCGACGCGCTCCTCGTCGAGTTCGGCAGCGGAAGCAGCCTCAAGACCCGATACCTCCTCGACAGCCTCCGCGCCATTGACCACACGCCGTGCGCCTACGTCCCCGTCGACATCTCCGCGGAACATCTCGAGCGCAGCGCCGAGGCCCTCCGCAGGCTCCATCCCGACGTGCCGGTCCTCCCCCTCGCCGCGGACTACACCCAGCCGCTGCACCTCCCGGAGCCACCCCGTCCCCCGAGACGCACCGTCGCCTACTACCCGGGCTCGACCATCGGCAACTTCCACCCCCCGGAAGCCGCCGATTTCCTCGCGCGAATCCGGTCCCTGGTCGGGCCGGACGGCGCGCTCCTCATCGGCGTCGACCTCCACAAGGACACCGACGTCATCGAGCACGCGTACAACGACCCCGATGGCACCACCGCCGCCTTCAACCTCAACATGCTGCACAGGCTCAACCGCGAGTTCGCCACCGACTTCGACCTCGATCAGTGGCGGCACCTCGCCTTCTTCGACGACGAACACCAGCGCATCGAGATGCACCTGGAGAGCCTGATCGACCAGCGGGTCTCCCTCGGGCAACACGCCTTCGACTTCCGCGCCGGCGAGACCATCCGGACCGAGTGCTCCTACAAGTACACCCTCGAGCGTTTCCAGAAGCTGGCCCTGCAGGCCGGTTTCCACGTCCAGGACGTCTTCACCGACGCATCCGGCTGGTTCAGCGTGCAGTACCTCACCACCAACGCCTGAACGCCCGCGAATGCTCAGGCGGCGCCCGACGCCGTACCACCCGGCTCCGTGCCGCCAGGCTCCGTGCCACCCGGCTCCGTGCCACCCGGCTCCGTGCCACCCGGCTCCGTACCACCCGGCTCCGTACCACCCGGCTCCGTGCCGCCCGGCTCCGTGCCGCCCGGTTCCGTGCCGGGCGGGTCGTCCTGCCGTGGGCCATCGACGATCCAGTTGTCGTGCACATCCCCGTGCTCGTTGACCCTGTACCCTGTGATTCGCCCGGTCTCGTCGATGTCCATGACGGTGCATCCGTGGCTTCGCTGGGCGCTCTTGCGCGTGGCGATCTCCGCCTCGGTGAACTCGTCGATACGCTGATCGATCGCATAGGTCAGGGCGCCGGCGCCGCCGTCCATGATATAGGTCAGGCCGTTCACGACGAACCGCTCGTAGCAGTGGTTGTGTCCGGTGAGCACGAGCCGGACGTCGTGCGAGAGGAAGAGGCCATGCCAGATCTCGCGGGTACCCAGGCGGGGCCCGGAGCGGCTGAACGTGAAGAACGGCCGGTGGAAGGCCGCGACGCTGTAGAGGATGTCCGGGTCGGCGTCGGCGGCTTCCAGTTCGGCCTGCGCCCAGGCGTACTGTTCGCCCGGCTCGTCGAAGTCGACCTCGGAGTTGAGCATGAGGAACCGGACCCCGGACCACGTGAAGGCGTGGTAGTCGAGGGTTCCGCCCGAATCGCCCTGCCCTTCGAAGAGCCGTCGGTAGAAGAGGTCGAACTCGTCCTGGTCCTCGTACTCGTGGTTGCCGATGCACAGGTGCACCGCCGCCGTTCCGAACAGGGGCCCGAAGGTGTCGAAGAACCCGGCCCAGGTGTCGAAGGGGTTCGTCTGGTACTGGATGTCCCCGCCGTGGAGGACGAGGTCTGGGCCGGCCTCGAGCGCGCGGGGCAGCACATCGCCGCTCTTGGGGAACATCGTGTCGGAGATCCACACGACCCGGGATGACGTGCCCGTGGCGGGCGCGGTGCGGAAGTGCCCTTCGTGGATCACCTCGCCATGCGACCGGATCTCGTAGTCCACCCGTTCGCCGGCCGGCAGGTTCTCGAGCAGCACCTCGTGCACGGCGTAGTCGTCGGGCACGTCGGGGAGATCGAGGCGCAGCGCATTGTTGGGCGGCCACTCGAAGTCGACGTACTCCTCGCTCACCGTGGTCTCCAGCTCCCGCAGCTCGTCGCGGGCGGCCATCGTTCCGGCCACGGCGACAGACACCTGCGCCGGGTCCGCATCCAGGCTCTCGAAGCGGATCAGCGCGGTGTTCGGGCCGTGCAGGTGAACCCAGGGGCTCTTCGTCACCTCGATGGGTTCGGCGGCCTTGCCGGTGGAGTCCACGTCCCCGGTGGAATGGACCTCCGCGGTCGTGGAGGCCCCGGAGGCCGATGGCGACGACTCCTCCGTGGGGACGCCGGAGCGCAGGGAGGTGTCTGCGGGGGCGTCGTCGTCTCCAGCGCACGCGGCGAGCACGCTGCCCGACAGCCCGGCCTGGCCCGCTCTCCTCAGGAAGTCTCGTCGCTTCATCGTTCCATCCTCCGGCAGGCGGCGTGGGCGCGAGGCCCCCGACCCCAGTTCGTCACTGCACGATCTCGAGCAGCTCCACGTCGAAGACGAGCATGCCGGCGGGTGCGCCGGGCCGCCCCTGGTAGGCGAGGTCCTCGGGGATCCAGAACCGGCGACGCTCGCCCACGACCATGAGCTGCACGCCCTCGGTCCAGCCGGCGATCACGCCGTTGAGCGGGAAGGTGGCCGGCTGGCCGCGGGTCACGGAGCTGTCGAACATCTCGCCGTCGGTCGTCCAGCCCGAGTAGTGCACGCGAACGGTGCTCTCCGCGGTGGGGTTGGCCTCACCGGAGCCTGCTTCCAGCACCTTCGAGGCGAGGCCCGACTCCGTCACCTCGGCGTCCTCCGGCGGTCCGGCGACGTCCTCGGGAACCTCCGGCGGCTCGGGCGCGCGCTCGATGCTCAGGAGCTCGACATCGAAGACGAGCATGCCGGCCGGCGCACCGGGCCGTCCCTGGTAGGCGAGGCTCTCGGGAATCCAGAACCGGCGAATCTCGCCCTCCACCATGAGCTGCAGCCCTTCGGTCCACCCCGCGATCACGCGGTTGAGGGGAAAGGAGGCGGGCTGCTGGCGCTCCACGGAGCTGTCGAACCGCTCACCGTCCGTCGTCCACCCCGTGTAGTGCACCGTCACCGTGTCCGCGGCGGCAGGGCCCTGCTCGCCGGTCCCGGGCCGCAGCACCCGCGACGCCAGGCCGCTCTCGGTCACCTCCGCGTTGTCCGGCGGCGCGCCCACATCCGCAGGCGCCTCGAGCCCCACGGCGTCCACCGTCTCGGCGTCCTCGTCCACCGGCTCCGCGGCGCGCTCCTCACTGGCTCCCTCGGGATCGGCAGGGCCGGCCGCCATGGCGGTGGTCTCGTCCCCCGCCCCGCGATTGCAGGCCGAGAGCGCGAGGATGGCGACGAGCAGGACGACAGTTCTCCACATGGTCAGACTCCGATTTCAGATGGTGTTGAATTGGCTCAGGCGCGGGCGCACCGACCGTGCGTCACCGTCCTGCAACAGGCTCGGCGCACGAGTGTAGTCCATGACCGGCCATCCCGCCACCGGAACCGCGACGCAGTGCGGCGCCGCACCGCTTGTCATGGCGCCCGTTGCGGAAAGCGGCTACCGTGGGGGCATGACGACTCGCAGCGCGGTCCAGCCCGTTCGACCGCGCTGCCCGGGAACAGACGGGGGAGACACCATGAACGAACGCACGAACACAGCCCATCCCATCCGCATCAGCGCGCTGCTGCCCTGGATGGCCGCGCTGATGCTCGCCCTGCTGCCCGCCTGCGGCTCCAGTGACGACACGGACACCGGCCAGCGGCCGCTCGCCTGCGACACCGACCGGGAGTGCCCGAGCGGACAGCTCTGCGAGGACGGCACCTGCGAGAGCGCCGCGTGCCCGGACATCTGGGCCCCCGTGTGCGGCGTCGACGGCACCACCTGGCCCAACGAGTGCGAGGCCCGCCTCAATCGGGCCACCGTGCTCCACGAAGGAGAGTGCGACGGCAGCTCCACCGATCCGTCCGCAGTCACCTGCGACGGCCCCAACCCGCAGGGGTGCTTCGCCGGAACCTGCGCCGTCGGCGAACGCTGCGCCGGATACGAGGAGACCGGGCTGTGCGTCCCGTCGAGCTGTCTCTGCGAGGACGGCATCTGGGTCTGCACCGACGACTGCAACGGCGGCTCGTGCGTGCCGATCAGCGGCCGCCCCACCGATCCGCCCGTCACCGACCCGCCCGTCACCGACCCGTGCGACGGCCCGAGCCCCGCGGGATGCTTCAGCAACGGCTGCCCCAGCGGCGAACGCTGCGCGGGATACGAGGAGACCGGGATCTGCGTGCCCAGCGAATGCACCTGCGACGAGCACGGCTGGACCTGCACCACCGACTGCGGCGGCGGAACCTGCGTCCCCGACGACCCGGGCTCCACCGAGCCGGTCTGCGACGACCCGGAACCCACATGGGACTGCCGCGTGACCGGCTGCAACGACGACGAGACCTGCACCGAGCCCCCTGGCGACGGCACCGTCTGCGTGCCCAGCCGCTGCGACTGCGAAGACGAGGGCTGGATCTGCACCGAGGACTGCGGCGGCTGGTTCTGCGCACCGGACGATCCGGGCACCTCCGGCCCCGGCTCCACCGAACCGCCGACCTGCGACGGCCCCAACCCGGCCGGATGCATCGAGACCGGCTGCGACGACGGGGAGGTCTGCACCCTGCTCCTCGACATCTGCACCCCCAGCCAGTGCTTCTGCGACGAGGACGGCTGGGCCTGCACCGACGACTGCGGCGGCGGCGTCTGCGTCCCCGAGTGGAGCTGCGACGCCCCCAACCCGGCCGGATGCACCCAGGAGGGCTGCGACGACGGCGAGTTCTGTGACCGCTCCGACGTCGACTGCGCACCCTCGCTCTGCGGCTGCGACGAGGAAAACAACGTCTGGATCTGCACCCGCGACTGCGGCGGCGGCGGTGTCTGCCAGCCCCTGCCCGACCCCGAGTGCGGCCCGAACCCCGCCGGATGCACCCAGGACGGATGCGACGACGGAGAGGTCTGCGACCGCTCCGACGTCGACTGCGCTCCCTCCGCCTGCTTCTGCGACCCCGATCGCGGTGTCTGGACCTGCACCCGGGACTGCGGCGGTGGAGGCGTCTGCGTGCCCGACGACTCGACCTGCCGCCTCGACACCGACTGCAGCGTCGGACAGCTCTGCCTGCGCGGAACCTGCGAGGCCGTCGCCTGCATCACCCTCTACGACCCCGTCTGCGGCGTCGACGGGCGCACCTACGGAAACGACTGCGAAGCCCGCGTCATGCACGTCGAGGTCGCCCACCCCGGCGAATGCGAAACCCGACCCGGTACCTGCGAGACCCCCAACCCCGCCGGATGCACCCAGGACGGATGCGACGACGACGAGATCTGCGACCGCTCCGGCGTCGACTGCGCTCCCTCCGCATGCTTCTGTGACCCCGACCTCGGCGCCTGGGCCTGCACCCGCGACTGCGGCGGCGGCGGCACCTGCATCCCCGCCGAGCAGGCCGCCTGCCGCATCGACACCGACTGCGACACCGGCACCCTCTGCCTCGGCGGCGAGTGCGTCGGCCTGAGCTGCCCCACCCTCTACGACCCCGTCTGCGGCGTCGACGGACGTACCTACGGCAACGCCTGCGAGGCACGCCTCATGCACGTCGACGTCGCCCACGCCGGCGAGTGCGGCCTTGATCAGGCCCGATGCGATGACCCCAATCCCGCCGGATGCACCCAGGACGGATGCGACGATGGCGAGACCTGCCAGGTCGACGACAGGTGTGCCCCCACCCACTGCTCCTGCGACGAGGACCGCGGACTCTGGGCCTGCACCCGCGACTGCGGAGGCGGTGGCACCTGCATCCCCGACACCGACCCGGCCTTCTGAACCGGCCGCACAGCGCCCGCGCAGCCCGGGAGCCTCGACGCTCCCGCACACCGAAGCCCGACCCGCGGCCGAGAACGGAACCGCATCGCGCCCCCGGAACCCGAGGCGGACGAGCCGCCCGCTGCGCCCCCTGCCCCGTCCCCCTCCAGAGGATCCCCCCACCGTGCTGCGCCGCTTCGCCCGAACCGCCCTCTCCCGCCAGCTCGACCGGCACCTCGCCCGACTGATGCGCCTCTATCCCCCCTATCTCGGCGCGGGCGTGCGCGTGGAACAGCTCGAACAGCCCCGGGGCTTCCTCGTCTCGATGCCCCTCACCCCGCTCAACCGGAACATCGTCGGCACCCACTTCGGCGGCTCGCTCTACAGCATGTGCGACCCCTTCCTCATGCTCATCCTCCTCCAGGCTCTCGGCCGCGACTACATCGTCTGGGACAAGGCCGCCTCCATCCGGTTCCGCCGACCGGGCACCGGCACCGTCACCTGCCGCATCACCATCGACGACGACACCATCGACCGCATCCGCCGCGACGCCGACACCCTCCCCTCCGTCGAACCCACGTTCACCCTCCACATCCGGGACGAGCAGGACGCCGTGGTCGCCGAGATCGAGAAGCTGCTCTACGTCCGCCGCAAGAACCGTGATGCCGCCGATCACTGACCACGATCACCCCGGCGATCACCGCGTCCGATCACCCACGCCTCCCGCGGTCGACCGTCCCGCGCGCCGGCACCTCCAGCAACCCGGACGCCGACACCCCGCGGTCCACCACCGCGAACACCCTGTTGACATGACCAACGTCCCCGTCGCCAGGAAAGGGTCGAGGACGCAACAGCAGGTGGGCTCGCCAACCTCGCCACGCGTGTGGCGTGACCCCGGCCACCCTCGATGGGCCGCTGCCTCCCCGGCTACTCAGCCGCTCCCCCGGTGCGGCCCACGCAGCCGACCGGGATCCGGCGCTCGCCCCAAATC
>REDH01000064.1 GCA_007693585.1 Deltaproteobacteria bacterium | reverse complement strand
CACCGCACCGCCCTCTCCCGCACCGCCCGCATCCCATACCCCGTCGCCGCCGGGGAACGCCGGTTCGCCCTCGCCCACCCCCACCGTCGCCGCCGCGAACGCCCGCCCCGACGCCCCGCCCCCCGGCACCACCCCATCCTCCGGCAACCCGTGCTCCACCGTGAACGGCGCCAGCCACGCAAACACCCCGTCCGTCCCCACCGCCCGCTCCAGCGCCTCGAACAGCGTCACCGCCGGCCGGCACGCCTGCCACCGCGCCGCGTCCCGCTCCTCCATCACCGGCCGGTTCCCCTCCGTCAGCCGACGCTTCTGCTCCGCCCACAGCGCGTGCCCCTCCACCACCATCCGCCCCCCGAGATACCCCGCCCCCTCCCCCCGCACGAGCCGCTCCAGGTCGAAACGCGCCGGCGCCCCCACCTGCCACGCGTGCACGAACGCATGGAACAGGTCGTCCAGCAGCTCCTCCTCCGGACGCCCCCCCCGCAGCGCGATCACCCCCGCCGCCGCATCGAAGTGCACCCCATGACCCCGACGCGCGAACTCCTCCTCCGCCATCCACCGCACCTCCGGAAGACCCCCCTCCAGGTGCCCCGGATGCAGCAGCTCCCCGAACACCCGGTACAGCTCGCCCCCACGCCACCCATCGGCCTCCTGCCCGGCGATCCGCCCCACCAGCCGCTGCAGCTCCCCCGCCGTCACCGCCGGCGGCGGCACCTCCCGCCCCGCCCCCGTCGAACGACCGAGCAGTCCCCCCACCAGCGCCAGCGCCCCCTTGCGCGACACGAGATCGTCCTGTGTCCACCGCATCGGATCGAGCCCCCCCGCCTCCAGATCCGCCCGCGTCGCCGTCCCCAGCCCCGCCACGCACGCCGGACACCCGTCCGTGCACGGACACTCCGCCAGATGCGCCGCCAGCCGCGGCAGCAGCGTCGTCGCGAAGTGGTCCCGCAGCGTGTCCAGCAACCCGATCGCCTGCACCTGCGCCGCATGCCGCGACCGCAGCACGATCCGCCACGGCGCCGCCAGGGCCGCGCCCCCGGCACCCGCTCCCGAACCGCCCCCCGGCCTCCGGACCTCCGCCGGCGCTCCCGCCCTCCCGGAACCCTCGGCCTCGACTCCTCCGCCCGCGTTCCGCACGAGGTCCACGCCGAACTCCCCGTCGAAGAGGAGGTAGCGCTGCCGCAGGATCAGCGCGAGGGCGCGGGCGAGCCCGTGCCACGCCGCGCGGTCGTGGAAGGCCGCGCGCAGGGCCTCGTCCGCCGCGCCCGAGGCGTCCTCCTCGAGGGTGAAGAAGAGGCTCAGCGCGGTGGTCTCGTAGGCCCGCCGCGGCACCGCTCCGGACAGCGAGGCCCCGTCGCGCACCACGGTCACGAAGCCCGGCGCCTCCACGAGGCGGCTGTCGGTGGCGACCACGTCGCGGAATCCCTCGCGCAGCCGCAGGGCCCAGACGCCGGAGGAGACGCGCAGGGGCGCGTGCCGGTGGCGCATCCAGGGGGTGAGGTGGGGGGCGAGGGCGTGGCGGCCTGCGGCGTCGGTGTGCAGGGCGGCGGCGAGGTGCGGATGGGGGAGCGCGCCGGAGTCGTGGGCGGTGGTCGGATCGCTCGGCGAGGCCGGCGGAGGATCCCCGGGGGGTGGAGCGGTGGGGCGGCGGGCGGGCCGGCCGTGCAGGGGGGCGAGGGGGCGTTCGTGGAGGACCTGGAGCCGGGTGCGCAGGGCGCGGCGGGAGAGGCGGAGGCTGGACTGGTCGGGCTGGCGCAGGCGGAGGCGGCCGGGGCGATCGGGGTCGCCGGCGTCGGTCTCGTCGTCGAAGTCGCCCTCGGCGGAGCCGACCTCGACGGAGCTGGGGTTGTGGCGGAGCTGTGCGCCGGGGAAGAGGTCGATGAAGAGGCGATCGGCGTCGACGAAGGCGGTGACTTCGCGGCGGGAGGTGAAGGCGCCCTGGGTGGCGGCGGCGTCGCTCCAGATCTGGAGGGTGCGGCGGGTGGAGCAGCCCCAGGGGAGCTGGAAGTGCTCGGCGAGGCGGCTGTCCTGGGCGCGGCGCAGCCAGGTGGTGCGGGCGGGACGGGGGTCTCCGGGGCGGGGTCGGAAGGCCTCGAAGGCGAGGAGGCGCTCCTCTTCGATCCAGCGGTCGAGGAGGGCCGGGACGGTCTCGGAGGCGAAGAGGGCCTCGACGCGGTCGCGGGGGACGCCCATGGCGCCGAAGTCGTCGAAGAGGGAGGCGAGCTGGTGTTCGATGACGGGGTCGGCGAGGCGGGGCAGGAGGATGGAGTGGAGGGAGGCGGGGTCGACGTTGTTGGTGGGATCGAACTCGCCGTGGTGGAGGGTGCGGATGGCGGCGAGATCCTCGGGGCTGGAGTCGGCGAGGAGGAGGAGGGCGCCGTGGGGGCGGAGGGTGCCGCGGAGGTTCATGACGAGGCGGTCGGGGGTGGGTCCGATGCCGAGGGTGAGGAGGAGGTCGTAGGCGTGTCCGGCGTCGGTGGCGAGGTCGGCGGCGGAGAGGAAGTGGAAGCGGTGTCGGAGGCGGACGTCGCGTCCGGCGGCGTCGTCCTGGAGGACCTGTTCGCAGCGCAGCCAGATCTTGCGTCGGACCTCGGGGCCGAGGAGGGCGCGGTGGTCGAGGACGCCGATGCGGAGGGTTCCTTCGCGGTGCTGGCCGAGGCGGTGGGCCTGGAGGGCGAGCTCGGCGAGGAGCTCCTGGACCTGGTGTTCGAAGTCGGCGCGGACGAAGACGGGCTGGGTGTCGTCGTGGACGCGTTCGAGGGGGGGGAGCCAGGAGAGGAGGTGGGCCTCGTCGTAGCGGCCGCGGAACTCGACGGTCTCGACGCGGGCGTTGCCGAGGAGCCACTGGGCGAGCTCGGTGCCGTTGTCGAGGCGGGGGAGGAGGACGATGACGCGCAGGGGGTGTCCGTGCATCTCGGCGAGGAGCCGGAGGCGGGCGATGGCGATGCGGAGGGAGGCGAGCTCGTGGCGCTGGAGGCGGTCGGGGTGGTCGATGACGAGGGTGCGCAGGCGGGAGAGGAAGCGGAGGGTGTCGCCGCGGACGTCGGCGAGGAGGCGGTCGGCGAGCACCTGGACGTCGGTGAAGAGGAGGTCGGGGCGGGCGCCCATGTCGAGGGGGGTCTCGTCGTCGCTGAAGGCGGTGGCGAGGGTACCGGCGTGCTGTCCGGCGGCGCGGAGGGTGTCGACCCATCCCTGGAGCTGGGCGATGGCGGAGCGTGCGCTGCCGTGGTCGTCGTGGTGGTCGAGGGGGTCGGCGGCGCGGTCGGGGTTCTCGGCGGAGAGGCAGTGGATGGTGCCTTCGCGGTGCAGGAGGGTGCCGAGGGACCAGAGGTTGGCGACGGTGGCGCGTCCGGCGCCGGGCCATCCGGAGAAGACGAGGTCGGTGGGGAGGGCGTCGGGGCGGTCGCCGTCGAGGAGGAGGCGGAGGGCTTCGGCCTGGCTGCGGGTGAACCGGTCGAGTCCTGTGGTGCGCCAGGTGGAGGGGACGGCGAGTCGGGGGAAGCGCTGCTGGAGGCGCTGGCGGGTGTCGTCGCCGTCGGCGAGGACCCAGCCGGCGGGTCGGAGGGTGTCTTCGCGGACGCCCTGGCGCTGCCAGGCGGGGGCGTGGCGGAGGGCGTCGAGGAGGTCGCCGCCGGTGAGGCGGTCGGGGGCGGGGGGGGCTTCTTCCTCGGGGGTCTCCTCCTCGGCCTCGTCGGGGGGCTGGAGGACGGTGGGGAAGGGGAAGAAGGCGGCGGTGCCGGCGAAGAGGAGGGCGAAGCCGGGGCCGACGACGAGGCCCAGGGGCAGGGGGAGGGGCGAGGGGGTGAAGCCGGTGGCGACGAGCATGGCCCCGGCGGCGGCGACGAGGGGTCCGAGGCCGGTGTGCCAGCGGGTGACGTGGAGGGCGAAGTCGGCGACGGTGTTCCGGAAGTCCACGACGGGTCGCTGGCGGTCGAGGACGGCGGCGAGCTCGCGGCCGGCCTCGGCGACGGGGTCGACCGGGCGGGCTGCGTCGGTCTCGCCGGTGGCGTTGCGGGCTTCCTCGGCGAGGAGCGCGTCCCAGCGCCGGGGGATGGCGAGGCGGGCGAGGAGATGGCCGGCGGGGAGGGCGACGGCGAGGATGGTGGCGGTGAGGAGGCCGCTGACGATGGGGTTCACGAGGGCGGCGAGGCCGGGGAGGAGGCCGAGGGCGAGGAGGGGTGTGGCGAGGAGCCCGAGGAGGAGGGCGAGGGTGGCAGCGGTGACGAAGGTGATGCGGTGTCGCCAGGCGGCGAGCACGCTGCGGGCGAGGTCGATGGCGGCGTTTCGGCGCTGGGCGGCCTCGGCCTGGGCGGCCTTGCGGGGGTCGGTGGGGGGGGCTTCCGGGGCGCTCACGGGGCCTCCTGTGCGGGGGAGACGGTGGCGGTGCGGCGGAAGGTGAGGGTGGTGGTGCCGTGGGGGAGTCCGGGCACGTGGTGGACTTCGGGGGAGGGGTCGCCGGCGTGGAGGGCGTCGCGGACGGCGGCCGCGATGGCTTCGGGTCCGAGGAGGCGGGCGAGGGTGTCGCCGTGGAGGACGAGGAGGCGGACTTCGGTGTCGAAGGCGGCGTCGCGCAGGACGGCGGGTTCGCGGTCGAGGAGGCGGAGGTCGCGGGTGGCCTCGGTGAGGGAGCGGGCGAGCTGCTGGCGTTCGCGTTCGGAGTGCTGCCTGCGGGTGGCGTCGTGGGTCTCGTCGAGGAGGGCGTCCCAGCGTTCGATGGGGACGGGGAGCATGCGCCGGTCGTCGCCGAGGATGTGGAGGAGCCGGTCGGCGACGGCGTGGGTGAAGGCGGCCTGGTCGACGTGGAGGGTGGCGTCGTCGGCGAAGTCGGTGATGTGGTAGCCGGAGCCTTCGCGCTGCTGGAGGGCGAGGCCGTCCTCCTCGTGTTCGCGGATGCGGCCGACCTCGTCGACGACGAGGCGGGCGAGGCCGCGGGCTTCGAGGGTGAGCCGTTCGCGGAGGCTGCGGGCGACGCCGTGGAGGTCCCGGACGGCGGCGCGTCGGACGGCGTTGACCTGTCGGTCGATGTGTCGGACGCGGCGGTCGATGAGGTCGTTGGTGTCGGAGAGGATGCGTTCGCGGAACCGTTCCCAGTCGTGGAGGTGGTCCTGGATGCGGCGGCGTTGCCACCAGGCGAGGAGGCCGGCGACGGGGAGGACGACGAGGGCGGCGAGGATCGGGCCGACGAGGGTCACCGAGGTGGCGGCGGCGAAGGCGGCGCCGCCCAGCAGCAGGAGGAGGGAAGGCAGGAAGGCGCTGGCGGTGGAGGGCACATCGGCGCCGTCGCGGCGCAGGCGGTCCTCGTCGCGCTGCCAGTTGCGGACGAGTCCGTCGACGCCGTCGTCGGTCGGGGGGCGAGGGGGAGCGGCGTCGCGGATGGTGGCGAGGCCGTCCTCGAGGTGGTGGAGCCAGGCGATGGCGCGGGCGATGCCCTGTCCGGGGCCGTCCTCGGTGCGGGTGAGGAGCTGGCGCAGGTCCTGCCGGAGGCCTTCTTCGGCGTCGCGGACGAGGGTCTCGACCTCGGCGAGGGCGTCGGTCTGGAGCTGGCCGAGGACGTGCTGTTCGAGGTGGCGGATGTGGTGGACGGCGGCGTGGCGGGCGCGGGCGAGGGTGGAGGGGGCGTTGTGGGCGGGCCAGCCGCCGGGGGTCCAGCCGGGCCAGGGGGCGCGGGGGGCGAGGGGTCCGATGGTGTGGACGGGGAGGGGAGCGCCGTCGGGGGAGTCGGCGGTGTGGCCGGCGTGCATGCGGTAGCCCGCGGGGTCGAGGCGGTCCTCGAGGCGGTCGAGGAGGGGTCGCAGGCGTCGTTGGGCGGCCTGGGCGGGGGGGGTTCCGGGCTGGCGCAGGGAGGTGACGGCGGCGTCGAGGTCGGTGGGATCGAGGAGGAGTGCGGGGCGGTCGCCGCGGGCGGTGCGCAGGTGTTCGAGGAGGAGGAGGCGCTGGTGGTCGGTGTCGGGGCAGTCGACGAGGGCGGAGCGCAGGACGGCGGCGCGGGGGGTGCGGTCGCCGGCGTGGGGGAGGAGGGCGTCGAGGCGTTCGCGGTGGGTGGAGGCGGCGTGGAGGGAGAGGAGGTCGGTGAAGAGGCGGGCGTGGCCGTGGGGGTCCCATCCGCGGTCGGCGCCGCTGGTGAGGAGTCCGGTGTGGAGGATGGGGGTGAGGGCCTGGAGGCTGAGGCGGAGGTCGGTGCGGAAGCAGGCGGCGGGCCAGCGTTCCGGGGGCTGGTCGGCCCAGAGCCAGGGGACGATGCGGACGAAGCGCCTGGCGGGGTGGTGTCCGGTGCCGGCGACCTGTCCTGCGGCGGCGAGGTGGTCGAAGGCGTCGCCGAGGCGGCCGAGGGCGAGGTCGACGGCGGCGGCGATGGGGTCGTCGGAGCCGGAGGCGCGGCCGAAGACGCCGGCGAGGACGATGCAGCAGGGGGTCTCGCGGGTGGCGGCGGCGGTGAGGGCGTGGCGGAGGGTGCGGTGGAGGGGGAGCTCGGCGTCGGGGTCGGCGGGGGGGTCGGTGGAGTCGTGTTCGAGGAGGGGGAGCTCGACGGGGGCCGTGGGGGATCCCGGGGTGGGTGCGGTGGGGAAGAACCCGCGCAGTCGGTCGAGCGCCCGGCGCAGGCGCGGGTCGTCGTGGATGGGGACGACGAGCAGGGTCATCGGGTGGCTCAGGGCTCGCGCAGGAGGGCGGGTCGTTCGCGTCCGCCGGTGGTGGAGAGGTCGGCGACGAGCTGGCGCATCTGGTTGGCCATGGCGGAGAGGGCGTGGCCGAGGTCTCGGGACCCTGCCTTCTCGGCTTCGGTGTCGAGGCGGGCGACTTCGGCGCCGAGGGCCTGCAGGACGTCGTCGAGGGGGGTGCGGGTGCGTCCTTCGTCGCCGGTGAGCCAGGCCTGGAGGTCGGTCCACAGGAGGTGGGCGAGGATATGGAGGGCGTCGGCGGCGCGGTCGTCGGCGGCCTGGTCGAGGGTGGTGACGGCGACGTGGAGTCCGCCGGTGGAGAGGGAGGTGCCTGGGGTGAAGACGCGTCCGCCGGCGAGGGTGGCGCCGTTGTGGTCGCGGAGCATGGGGGTTTCGCGGGCCCAGCTCACGGAGGCGCCGCTGCGGGCGAGCCAGCCGAAGAGTCCGGGTGCGGAGGGGTGTTCGAAGAGGGCGAGGGCGAGGAGTCCGGCGGCGCGGGGCTGGCGGCCGGCGGCGTTGCGGAATCGGCGGCGGAGCCAGCGGGCGCCGACGGTGTCGTAGTCTCGGGTGGTGTGGGGGGAGAAGCCCTGGCCGACGATGGTGTCCCAGGCGCGGCCCTCCTCGTAGTTGGGGATTTCGCCGGCGAGGTCGAGGTCGGCGAGGGAGGCGCCGACGGCGACGTGGACGCACTCGACGACGTCGCGGTTCATGGCGGGGACGAGGGAGAGACTGCGCTCGTTGGGGCGGTCGGCGCGGAAGGCGTCGGCGACGGTGTGGAGGGCGGAGTTCTTGAGGCCGGCGGAGAGGGAGATCATGGCGCGGCCGTCGATGTCGATGCTCGGCTGCCACTGGGGGGTGGCGGCGTCGACGACCTGGCGCAGGCGTTCGCGGAGGGCGAGGGCGGTGAGGCCGGCGGTGGTGAGCGTCTCCCGGTCTTCGGAGCGGACGGCGTTCTCGATCTCCTGGCGGCCGTTGGCGCCGAAGACGAGGGTCATGGTGCTCTCGATGAGGCGGTGGTCGGGGTATTCGGTGCGTGCGATGGCGCTGCCGGCTTCCTCGGCGGTACGGAAGTAGGGGTTCCAGGCGTCGAAGGCGGCGCGGGCTTCGCCGCGGATGAGGTTCTCGAGGCTGGCGTGGTGGGCGAGGCGGCCGTAGATGACGCTGCGGCCGATGCCGTGGAGGTGGTGGGCGAAGGCGTCGACGCCGCCGTCGGGGACGGGGTCGCCCTCCGGGTCGGGGTAGAGGGCGGCGGCGGCGGTGGGCTGGAGGCTGCGCAGGAAGGCGACGAGCTCGCCGGAGGGGCCGTCCGTGGTGCGGCCGGCGCGGCGCAGGAGGGTGAGGGAGCCGGCCTCGGGGTCGGCGGAGAGGGCGCGGGCGACCTGGGTGGCGGCGTTGGCGGATCCGACGAGGATCTCGGTGTGGAACTGGCTGCTGTCCTGGCGGCTGCGGTCGAGGCGGGCGGCGATGTCCGCGGCCTCCTGCTGCCACTCGCGGCGCACGGCGCTGGCGCGCAGGGCCTCGCTGGCGCTGCGGGCGAGGCTGACGTACGGGGCGGGGAGGGCCTCGACGTCCCGGTAGAGGGCCTCGACGGCCATGACCTTGGCGTGGTTGAGGATCTGGCCGTGGAGGTTGCGGGCCTCGGACAGGAGCCCGTCGCGCTGGTCGATGAGCTCGTTGCGGCCCACGCGGAAGAGGCGGTGCAGGAGACCGGAGGCGAGGGTGCGCAGCTCCGTGGAGCGCTCCTGCAGCTCATGGACGCGGGAGTGGGGCCGGGCGTCATCGCGGACGCGCCACAGGGCGCGCTCCCCGTCGACCACGGAGGCGTGGTGCTGCTCGACCTGGCGGATGAACTCCTCCATCCAGTCGCCGAGCAGGGCGAAGGCGCCGGCCTCGAGGAAGGAGCGGGCCACGCGCTCGAGGAGCCGGCGGATGCCGAGGCCGCGGATGGTCTCCATGTCGCCGGCGTCGCGGGCGGCGGCGAGGGTACTGGGGGCGAGCTCGCGGCCGTGGACGAGGCGGTGGAGGGTGTCGCGGTAGCTCGCGCCGAGCTCCTGCTCGGTGCGCTGGAGCTCGGAGAAGACGTCCTCGAGGGCGCCGAACATGACGTTCGGGTCGCTCTCGTCCTGGGCGCGCTGCACGCGGTCGCGGAAGCTGCCGACCGCGCCGCCGTCGAGCCCCGCGAGCCGGTCGAAGAGGTCGTTGACGTCCTGCCAGCTCGCGTCGCCCTCGCCGCGCTCGCGAATGCGGAGGACGTCGCCGATGAAGAAGGCCACCGAGTCGCGGACCAGCACGGTGCCGGAGGCGCCGGGGCGGGGAGCGAGGGTGGCGGGAAGCCCGATGCCGCGCAGGGCGAGCAGGTCCGCCCACAGGTCGGCCTCGGTGTTGCCGGCCGCAAGGGTGAGGGCATCGTCCGCCGCACGGGCGGTCACGTAGGCGCCGATCTCCTGCACCGGGGCCCGCAGGCGACAGTAGCCGAGACTCCCGAAGCGGCGAGAGTGGGTCCCGACGCGGCTGAGCACGTCGAGCCCGCGATCCTCCGCGTCGGTCCCGTCGAGGAGACCGGCGAGGGCGTCAGCCCCCACCTTGAGCAGGCGCGGGTACTCGGTGACCCAGCCGCCGAGGTTCTGACGCTCGAGGAGGTAGGCCACGTCGATGGGCGGCCGGCCGCTGCCGCGCTCGTCCTCCTGGGTGCCGAAGGTGCGGTACTGCCCGTTGAGAAACGCGGTGAAGCTGCGCGCGCCGCGCAGCGCCTCGACGCCGCTCGGATCGCTGATCCCCTCGCCGAGCACCCGGTTGAACTCCGCCTGCAGCTCCACGAGGGCCCCAACCCCCGCAGCAGAGATCTGGCGACGGATCTGGTCGGGGTTCGAGCCGTGGCGCGTGACGGACCCGGGGATGAACAGCCCCTGCACGACCACCCGCTGCTTCTGGCCGACCTTCTGGTGGATCATCGCCGCCAGGAGCGTCGCGATGTCCAGGAACGTCCCGCCACCCGTGCCGTTGGCCAGGCTGCACGTGATCCAGACCTCCGCCGCCGCCGCCTCCGCACGCGTCTCCACCCGCTGCCGGAACAGATCGTCGATCGTGCGCTGCAGCACGTCGATGATGTGCCCCGCATACCGAAACACGAAATACCGACCAAACGTGCGGTGACAGCCACACCCGTCCGTGAAGCTGATGTTGAAGCCGGGTCGCATCTCCGGCAGCCACCAGTCCGCCACCCCGCTCTCGCGCTGCGCCATGTGGTGGGCATGGTCCGCCTCGAAGTTGATCGGCTCGGGCACGCTCACGAACGTCACCTGGCGATCCAGATCCGTGCGGTCCGGGGTCTTCTTCGCGTCGATCGCCACGAGCCGCACGTTGTCCGGCACGCCACTGCCGAACTCCTGCCAGTGCTCCGTCATGTGGTGCACGATCTTCGTTCCCGTTCCGCCAATTCCAATCACGATCTTGCGCTGAGGCATCGTCTGCTCCGGAGTCCGTCGCTGGTTTCGGGTCACGTCGGTGGGGGATCGCCGTGGGAGTCGAGCTTGCCACAGCCCGCACGCGAGCGCAAAGCCCGTGACCGAAGCGCGCCCCCCTCCATCACGCCCCCCGGCACGCGCTACGGACGGATCCACACCGGAATCCGCACCTCCTGCCGGCCAGCCCCGTCGCGCACGAAGGAGATCACAATCGTGGTGTCCGCATCGCCCTCGGCATCATGATCCCGCAGGCGGGACCAGCGCAGCAGGTCGGCACCACGCGGCATCGGCGCACCCGCCGCCACCATCGGCACCTCCGCATCCCCCATCCACACCGTGAACGTGTGCCCCTCCGGACCGCCCTCCTCCGCGCCAGCCCCGGCCGGCGCCGAGACCGCCGGATCGCGCGCGGGACGCACCGCCCAGATGCGCACGCCCGCAGACGCCGGCAGCAGCGCCAGCCCCGGAAGCGCCCCGTTCGACGCCCCGCGCGCCGTGAACGCCGCGTTGCAGCTCGCGTCAAGGACCGTCACTCCCGGGCGCGCCCACTCCTCCCGAAGCCGCCCTTCCGCCACCCGGATGTACAGCGGCCGGCGCAGGAAACGAAGCTGCGCGAAGTCGATCCGCTGACGACGCATCGCTGCGTCGATTCGCGCATTGCCCACACACAACCCCCGCGGAAAGGTCGCCGAGGTCCGCCAGCGAATGACCACCCACAGCACCGTGCCCACCACGAGCAGGATCAGCGCGATCCACCACCACGCCAGCGGACGGCGCTCCACCCGCTGCACCCAGCCCATGCACACCTGGTCGTCGCTCACCCGGCGCGCGTCCCGGCACCCGCCGCACGCAAGATCCACCCGCACGTCCGCTCGGCCGCGCACCTCCGGCCAGTCCAGGGTCGCGCACACCTCCACCGGGTACGCCCCGGGATCCGCCCGGAAGTCCCCCCCCATCGCGTGCCACCGCTGCGGCCGGGCGGGCCAGGCGAGGGTCACCACCTCCCCCGGCGTCCAGACGATGGCGCCATCCGCGCTCCCGTCCCACCGCAGCAGCTCGCGGTCGGGCTGCTCGCCGTCGCCGAGCAGCCGCGCGGTCCAGCGCACCCGCGGGGGCGGCGCGTCCGCCACCTCCGGCGCCGTCACGCGGAAGGAGCGCGCGCTCCCGCGCGCCCGGTGCAGCCGATCGAAGGTCACCGGCGCCGGGTGGGCATCCGCCACCCCGTCCGCTCCCTCCAGGCGCACCACCGCCTCCTGCAGGCTGATCACCTCGAGGAGACCCAGCGGCGAGAGCGACCCGTCCGCCCGGGTGGGGAACGCGAGCCGCGCCCCCGGCAGCTCCCGGCCCAGCGCCTCGCACAGGCGATCGATGTCCGGGCGCAGGGCGTGGGCCCCGTCGGCGTACTCGTCCAGGCGCGCGAGCGGGAACGGCGCCGGCAACTCCAGCCGGTAGTCGAGCCGCCCCGGGCCGTCGGCCAGGGCCTCCCCCGGCGTCAGGCACTGGCGCGTGGCCTCCCCGAGCCCCGCGTGCGTCACCGCCCGGGACACCGTCAGCCACGGCCAGGGCGAGAGCGGCACCTCCGGGTCCGCCGGCGGAGAAAGCCGGTTCAGGCTCCGCAGCCGAGAGGGGCTCCCCCACTGCACCAGGTACAGCGCCCGGTCGTCCGGCGGCGTGCCCACCGCCCCGTCCTCCAGCGGCCAGGGCACCCAGTGGAGCTGGTGCGTGGCGACATGGCGCTCCCGCCACGCCTGCGCCGCAGCCTCGCCCGCAGGCACCTCTCCCCCCGACAGCACGAAGACCGTCAGCCGCGGCGCCGTCTCCGGCACCGGCTGCGACGGATCCGCAGGAAGGCCGAGCAGTGTTCGCGCCGCCGCATGGGTCGCGCGCGCCGCGTCCCCGGGAGCGCCGACCAGCCGGTCCGCCCGCAGCAGCTCACCGAGGCGCGCCGAGGCCTCCCCGGGCGAGAGGTCCTCGGCGCCGGGGAGGGCCTGCACCGTGAAGGCGTCCCCGCGGCCGGAGAAGACCCACAGCGACACCCGCGCATCGTCCGCCTCGACCAGCGGGGCGAGCATCGCCTGGAGCTGCCCCAACCGCTCGGCGAGGAGAGCCGACGGATCCCCGGCGCTCCGCAGGGCGTCGCGGGTGCGGGTGGAGGCGTCGAGCAGGAAGGCGATGCGCTGCCGCCGGTCCGGCGCCGTGGCCACGTGGAACTCCACGCGTCGGTTGCGCTCGCGGGCTTCCTGCGTGCCGGCGGGGTCGAGGGGCACCGTGGGGCCAAGCCCCCGGGTGCTCAGGCGTTCGGCCTCCACCCCGCGCGCGATCAGCGCCGCGCGCACCGCCGCGGCCCGGTCCTCGGAGAGGCGCAGGTTGTAGCCGTGGGCGCCCACGTCGTCGGTATGCCCCTCGATCCGCACCGCGAGCCCCGGCAGCTCCGCGAGCACCGCCGCCACCTCGTCGAGCAGCGGCTCGGCGTCCTCGCGCAGGGTCGCGCGGTCGAACGCGAACTCGATGCGCGTGTCCACGACGACCTGCCCGCGCGCCCAGTCCATGCGCGCGCGGCCATGGGCGACCTCCCGCTGCTCCACCGCCGGGTCCGTCCACCGCACCGCACGCCAGGCCGGGCCGGGTTCCACCCGCGCCTCGCCATCGCCCAGGGTGACGTGCAGCTCGGGCACCACCCGCAGCTCCTCGGACGCGGCGGCGGACGCGGGCACGAGGAGGGTCAGCAGCACCGCGATGG
>REDH01000102.1 GCA_007693585.1 Deltaproteobacteria bacterium | reverse complement strand
GCGTCCGCCGCCACCGCCGCCACCGCCGCCTGCGCCGCCCGCCCGGCCGCGATTGCCGGCGTTTCCGGACGCGACGTTGTAGCCGAAGGTGTCCACTGTGCCGAGGTTGGCACCTGCCGCGCCGTGTCCGCCCTGTGTCCCACTCCCTCCGTTTCGGCCATCGCCACCCTGCCCACCGCTTCCGCAGCAGCCACCCGAACTGCCACCGCTACCGCCGGTCCCGGATGTTCCGGATGCGAATTGGCCATTGGTACCGTTGTTGCCGCTGCTGGCTCCACCGCCGCCCCGCCCCCCTCCACCGCCACTGGAGTAGTTCGACGCTCCGCCACCGCCGTTTCGATTGCTGGCGTTTCCACCGTTCCAGCCTCCCCATCCACCCGCGCCGACCGCGCCCGCGTTGCCGTGGGCGCCTCCCTGGGCACGGATCTCCGTATTGAACAGGGCCACACCGGAGCCGACGTTGTGGAGAACCATCCCGACGGATGAGCGCTCGCGTTGCGATCCGGACGTGATGCCGGCGCGGGCACGGATGACCATGCGGTCGATGGCGACCTGCCCCAGATTGTTCAACCCGCGAACGGCGAGGTAGTTGTTCACCGTGATGTCCGGGCGTCCGCTGTTGCCCATGTCGCGGGTCGTGAAGTCGGGTCCGTATCCCCCGTGGATGCCGACATTCGCGACCAGATTGATGCGGTTGGCGTCGGTGTACGTGCCCGTTGCCACGAGCACCTGGCTTCGTCCGGTGGCCTGGGCGCGGTTGACCGCATGGCTGACCCGCCCGCAGGCCGTGGCGGGTGTCAAACCACAGGTTCCACCGTTGCCGAATCCCGGGCGCACGAAGATTGCCTGGCTGCGGTCACCGTCGATGCCATCGCAGTTCCGGTCCTGCCCATCGGGCTGGTCGGTGGGTTCGCACGTTCCGAGGAAGACGCTGGCCCCATACTGACGAACGCCCGTGGAGTTCTGGGCGAATGCCCGCGCGTACCACGCCGCCCCGGTGGGCACCGTGATTGTGGCAGTGAACGACTGGAAGAAGTTGGACGAGCTTCCCACCGTCACGCAAGGCGATGTGGGGTTGCTGGAGGTTCCGTAGCAGAAGCCGTATGTCGCGGGGGCATCCACGCCCGGGTTGGTCAGCGTGCCCCCCACCGTGGCCTGTGTGGGTGTCCTCGTGACGTTCGGCTGCGTGGCCACGGTCGGGTGGAGTAGCGTCTGGAACGTCACGGTGTTCCCGTAGTTCGTTCCGGCTGCGTTGGTGGCGAAAGCGCGCACGAAGTACGTGGTCCCTGCCGTCAGGCTCGCGCGAAGCTGATTGAAGTTGAAGGCCGTGGACCCGGTGTTCGAACCGAGCGACGGTGTGCAGACGGTGTTGGCGGTACTCAGCGACGGAATGGAATGCGTGGAGCTCACGCAGAATCCATGGGCGGAGATCGGTGTCGGATTGCCCCGCTGGGAGACGCGACCGTTGAGCCGCGCCTGGGTCAGGGCCCGATTCGTCACCGCGTTCGTGATCACCGTCGGCCGCTGCAGTGTCACCACCTGACGTTCCACGCTGTAGACCGTTCCCGTCACATTCGTGGCATAGGCACGAACGTAGTACGTGCGGCCCGCGCTCAGCCCCGTGATCGTCTGCTGCCGATTGCCGGCCGAGGAGAGACTGCCCAGGTTCGTGCAGGTCGCGAAGGGCCCCTGCTCCGGCGGCCGATGGGACGCGTTGTCGGTGTAGCAGAACCCGTGCGCCGTGATCGGGGTGTGCCCCACCTCGGAGACGTTCATGGTCACCGTGAAGCGGTCTTCCCCAATCGACGAGAATGCGGTGCTGGACAGACTCACTGCGGGCGGCAGGTGCTGACGCCACTGGCGCGTGGCGCTCCACACCCGTCCTGCCTCGTTCTGCGCGTACGCGCGAACATTGTAGGTCTGGCCGGGAACGAGACCGGAGAGGTCGTCGAAGAAGGAGCCCGTGCTCGAGCGCGGCCCGAGGTTCACGCAGGTATCCGACTCGCTCGGCGTGGCGCTCGTCGCGCTGTAGCAGAAGCCGTGCTGGGTAATGTTGGGAACCCCGACTTCGAGAATGCTCGCGAAGAGGCGGACACTCGTCTGGGTGAGATTGCCCACATGACCCGGGGGGCTCGGGATCCTGACCTGCGGCAACCGCCAGGCGGTGAAGGAATCGACACCCGCAGCGTACGCGGTACCGGCCGCGTTCGTCGCAAACGCGCGCACATGGTACGTCGTCCCCGGAGAGAGACCCTCCGCCGGCATGCTGAAGTCACCCACGCTGCTGCGGGGCCCGAGATCGAAACAGGTCGTGCCGGAGGCGCCGTGACGCGGATCCGTGTTCGACGTGCTGACGCAGAAGCCCACGCTGCTCGGGTTCGGCGTCCCCAGCCCGTTGAGCACGCCGCGGTACGTCGCGGACGTCGTGCCGGTGACCACCGTCGAGGCCGTCGCCACCGTGGCGCGCTCCACGAAGAGGACGTTGTCGGCCATGGCGACCTCGTCGCCGTTGATCGCGAACGCCCGGAAGTACACGGCACCGCTCGCGAACATGGCCTGGTTCGTGTCCACGCCGTTCAGGTGGAACGTTCCCTCGGTGTCGGTGGAGCCAAGGTTGTGGCAGTTGGTTCCCGCCTCCGGGTCGAAGTCCGCAGCATCCGGACCGTAGCAGATGCCGTGCTGGTTCGGCCTCGGCGCACCGATGTCCGTGATCTCGCCGGTGAATCGCGCCAGGTTCGGCCCGGTGGCGATCGCGCCCACCGTCAGGAGCGTCGCCGGCCGAATCACGTCACACAGCCCGTCGATGATCGCCTGTCCGGGCGGACAGCGGCATTCCGCCTCGTAGCAGATCTCGCCGATCGCGATGTCGCACACGTTGCACACCCCCGGAGGGCCGCAGGCCAGCGGGTCATCCTCGCCCGACGTCTCGCCCGCGCATCCGATGCTGTCGGCGCCCACGCAGGTCAGCCGGCCCGTGTTGCAGCGCCCACAGGGCTCGTTCAGCGTCCCTGCAGCACCCCCCAGATCCGTACAGCCGCCACACTGGTTCGGCGCGGCGCACTCGCATCCGCACAGCACCGCACCGGAAGGACACTGACACGCCCCGTCGATGCAGACCTCCCCGTCCAGACACGCATTGCCGCAGCTCCCGCAGTTGTTCACGTCGGACTGCAGATCGAGCCCCACGATGCACTCCATCACATCGCCATCCCCCGTGCACTTCCAGCACCCCTCTTCCCCGAGGGCATCTTCGCAGTCGCGGTTCTCCTCTCCCGGATAGTCCTCCGGGTCGAGCGTGCACTCCGGAAACACCGTGGCCCCGTCCTTCAGATCCCCGAAGACATCCCCATCGTCATCGGCCGCCGACGCATCGGCGCAACCACCATCGACGCAGACGCCGCCGGGACAGTCCGAGTCTCCCGCGCACACGCCAGCCACCGCAGAGTCCTCCGACTCCCCGCCACAGGCCACCATCACGGCAGCGAGCAGCAGGACGTGGAACCCGGCCAGCAGCCGACCCCGACTCCCGTCAAGGAATGGTTGGGTACTCATGACGCTTCTCCCACTGGGCCCTGGGGTAACCATAGCGTATCGCTCGATGGTGAGGGTGCTCTGCCGGCCGGTGCCGCCCGCCGCTCGACTCGGGGACCGGAGACCAGTCTCCGTTCGTTCGCACGGGACCCGGCCGGGATGCAGACAACTCTGCCAACAGAAAGAGTACTGCATCAGGGGACTTCACTCAAGCGGTTCTCCGGCGAATATTCCGGCACATCCGCGTGGCGCGACGCCCCCCCTCCCTCGGACCCGGAAAGCTCGCCGGAACACCCCCCCAATCGCAGGAGATTCAACATGGTGCACAGACATTTGCGATGCACTGGCATTCGAACACGCCCCCCGGACGGGCTCGTTCTAACGCGGCGCGTTGCGCACACTTGCACACGGTGTAGGCAAGCGCCTACCCCATGTTCGATCCCCTTGCCCGCGCAACAGCCCGTACGTCGCGTCACTCCTCTCCGTCCGCAGGCGCCGCACCCTCCGACCCCGCCGGGGACGAGGACGACCACGGCCCCACGACAATGCGAACCTCGTTTTCCGGATCGAGCCAGCGCTGCGCCACCCGTCGCACGGCCTCCGCATCCACCGCCTGCAGCCGCTCCGGCATCCCGTCCGCCCAGGCCCAGCCGAGACCGATGAGTTCGTTGGAGACCCGGTGCGCCGCCCTTGCACCTGTCCGCTGACGCGCGATGAGTCCACGACCCAGCATCCAGCGCCGAGCCGCGTCCACCTCGTCCGAATCGACGCCCTCCTCTCCCAACGCCGACAGCAGGCCACGCACCGCGTCCAGCGCCGCATCCACCCGCCCCGGCGACGTGGCGAAGTACACGGTGAACGCCCCGACATCCACCCCACCCATCGCCTGGGCGCTCACGCTGTACACCAGCCCCAGCTCGTCACGAAGGGTCGTGAACAGACGCCCTCCCTGTCCACCGAGCATCGCCGCCAGCACCTGCAACGCGTCCTGCTCCACCGTCCCCACCGCCGGACCCGGAAAACCCACCACCACATGGACCTGCTCCCGATCCCGATGCATCACCCGCACCGTGCCGCCGGGGGGCGGAGACCAGCTCCGTCCTCCCTCCACCGTCCGTCCGGTGCGCCCCTGCCCGTGGGAAGCCCCGTCCTGCCGATCCCGTGATTCGAAATGGACGTCCACCAGGTGTGCCACGCGCTCCGGATCGACGGCCCCCACCACCGAGATGACCAGCCCCGACGGGGCGAAGGCCTCCCCGAGCCTCCGCTGCAACCCCTGCCGATCGATCCGTCGCAGGGACTCCGGTGTCCCCAGCGGCGATCGCGAGTAGGGGTGGCCCTCGAAAAGCACGGACTCGAACTCCCGGAAGGCCAGCGACGCGAGCTGGTCCTCCATGGACTGCAGCCGGTGTACCGTCTCGCGCCGGACACGCTCCAGCTCCGCAGGCGGCAGGCGACTCTCGTACACCAGCTCGGCGAGCAGACCGATGATCCGATCGGCGTCTTCCGCGAGGGCGGTCGCCTGAACACCGACGCTGTGCCGCCCGGCAAACCCGGACACCGTGGCCGCCATGTGATCGAGCATCCTCGCGATGTCGCCCACAGAGCGATCCGCCGTGCCCGACAGCAGCAGCTCGGCCAGCAGGTGATCGCGGCCCGCCGAGTCCACCTCCTCGTGCAGCACTCCCCCGGGGCCCGCCACCCGCACCGAGAAGAGGGCTGCGGAGGGGTCCGGTTCCACCAGGAGGCGCAGCCCGCTGGGAAACTCGTACACATGCACGGCACCCACCTGCGTCACCCGGGCTCCCGGACGCGCAGCGAGCGCTTCGTCGAAGGCAGCCAGGCCCGCCGCCAGAACCTCGTCGGCCACGGGCTCCGAAGCATGGACCGGGACCAGCATGGCCACGGTCATGGCCTCGGGTCGAAGCCAGCGCCGTGCGGCGTCGCGGAGGTCGTCGGCCGTGGCCGAAGCGACCCGCTCCATGTACCGCTCCTCGAACCGGTGGTCGCCGGCCAGCCCATGGTACTGCCCGATGCGCCCGGCAATGCCCTGCACCGTCTGCCGCTGGTAGATCGCGTCGCTCTGCACCATCGTCCTCGCGCGCGCCAGCTCGTCCGCGCTCAGCGCGTGGCGATGAAGCGCGGCGATCGCACGCAGAATCCCGCTCACGACCTCCGCCAGCGGCACCTGCCCCCGGGCATCCACCGGCACGGAAGCGCCGAGCAGCGCCAGCCCGTGGTCACGCGGCGCGTGGAGGTAGCTGTAGACACCGGTCACGAGCCGATCGCGGCGCTGCAGGGCATCGAAGAGAATCGACGCCTCCCCCTGGCCCAGATGGGTCAGGAGCAGGTCGACCAGCGGCGCGTCCGGGTGCGTGAGCGGCGGCGCGCGAAAGCCCATCGCGAGGTGCCCTTCTTCCACCGGCAACCGCAGCAGCACGCTGCGCGCACCCTCCTGCTCGGGCTCCGGGGTCCGCTCGGCGCGCGCGCGAGCGGCCGGAGCCGGCATCGGTGGTTCGATGCCCTCGAGGACCTCCTGAAGCCCTTCCCGCTCCAGCCCCCCTACCACGATGAGCGTCATGTTCGATGGGGTGTACCAGCGGCGATGAAAGCGCAGCAGCGCGTCACGCTCGATCGAGGCCACCTGCTCCGGGGTGCCGATGACCGGCCGGCCATAGGGATGGCTTCGGAACACCTCCCCGAACAGGGCCTGGGTCAGCCGGCGGGTGGGCAGGTCCCTGCTGCGCAGGATCTCCTCCGCGATCACCCGCTTCTCGCGCGCCAGCGCATCCGGCTCCAGGGCCGCGTGAAGCGTGGCGTCGAGCAGCAGGGCCACCACCCGCCCGCCCTCGTTCGCCGGCACCACGCGGTGCACCACCGTCTCGGCCTGACTCGCCCCGGCGTTGACCCCCCCCCCAGCCGCCTCGATCTCCCGGGCCAGATCCCCCTCCGGCCGCAACGCCGTGCCCCGGAAGAGCATGTGCTCCAGAAGGTGGGCCATCCCCTGCTCCCCGTCCTGCTCATCCGCACTCCCCACCCCCACGTGCAGGTGCACGGCCACCACCGGCGCAGCGCCGTTCACGAAGTGCAGAACCTGCAGCCCGGAAGGGTGAACCCATTGTGTCGGGCGAGCGTCGCGGTCGACCATTCGAGCCTCTTCCGAAACGAGGAGAGCATCCGCACCCGACACACCACCACAGCCCACCACCACAGCCGCGGCGACGACCACCAACATCTGGACAGCCTTGCGATCGCTCAGCCGCGCCTGTGAGAAAGGGTGCATCCGGTGAAGTGCTGCTCGGAACGTCAGGCGAAGGAGGCGCCCGAAGCGCCCCCATCCCCGCTCGTGCCACAGCGTCCCCGCGCAGGGCAAGGGGCGTCGCCCACCGAGACGCCACACCCTGTGAAACCCTCCCCCACAACCCCGCGAACCCCGACGCCTAGAGACCCTCGAGCTTGACGAGAATCTCCTTCATGATCTCCGAGGTGCCTCCCCCGATCGTGATCAGCCGGGCGTCCGTCCACCAGCGCCCGATGGGGTACTCCGTCGTGTACCCGAACCCGCCATGCAGCTGCATGCAGTCGTACATCACCCGCTGAGAGAGATCCCCCGCGAACAGCTTCGCCATCGTGATCTCGCGCGTCGCCCCGAACGGATCCTTCATGAAGCGGTCCACCGCGTAGTAGTTCAACCGCTTGCTCGCCTCCACGCTCGTCAGGTGCTCGGCCAGCTTGTGCCGCCACACCTGGAACTTGCCCACCGGACGCCCGAACGCCGACCGATCCTCCGCATACGACCGCGTCTGCCGGATCGCCTCCTCCATCCCCGCCGTCGACGCGATGGCCCCGATCAACCGCTCGCCCTGGAAGTTCGTCATGATGTGAAGGAAGCCGTGGTTCTCCTCCCCCAGCAGAAAGCGCCGCGGAACCCGCACCTCATCAAAGAAGAGCTCGGCCGTGTCCGACGCCCGATTGCCGATCTTCTTCAGCTTCCGCGACACTTCGAAGCCCTTGACGTCCGTCGGACAGACCAGCAGCGAGATGCCGCCAAAGCCCTCCCCCCCCGTACGAACCGCCAACGTGATGAAGTCCGCACGCGTGCCATTCGTGATCCACAGCTTCTGGCCGCTGATCACGTAGTCGTCTCCATCCCGCTTCGCCGTGGTCCGAATGCTCGCCACGTCCGAACCGCACCCCGGCTCGCTCACGCCGAGTGCCGCAATCCGCTCCCCCGCAATGGCCGGAGCGAGAAACTCGCGCTTCACCTCGTCACTGCCCAGCTCGTCGATGATGGGCGTCGCCATGTCCGACTGCACCATCAACGCCAGGTTCACCCCCGCATTCTGGGAACGGACCAGCTCCTCCGCATAGGCCACCGTGAACCACCAGTCGAGACCGCTCCCCCCATACGCCTCGCCGAATCGAATGCCGAGAAGCCCCAGCTCCCCCGCCTGCCGAAAAACCTCGCGCGGAAAGATACCCGCCTCGTCCCACTCCTCGGCATGAGGCGCGAGCGACTCCGCAAAACGCCGAACCGTCTTGCGAAACTCCCGGTGCTCCCCCGTGAAGATCTCGTCATCCTGCATGCGGCTCGTGTACTCGGTCATCGCGGACGTCCTGCCTCGAGTGGAATCGCGCACCGCCCACCCGGACCCTCCTTGTGAGCGCGCACTCACAAAGTTGCAGCACCCATCCTGCCCTGTCAATGGGATCAGCTCCGCCCCCCTGGCCTGTTCCGGCGACTTTGTTCTTGACCGCCCTGTAAATATAACTAACGTTCGATATACGCCGCTGGCCAGACATGGCCCCCACCCCCTCTCGCCACACGGTCCCCGGAGCAGCACGATGAACACCCGAGCCATCGAACAGGCCACCGACACCCTGCAGTGGGGTTCCCTCAAGTACCTCGCCGGATTCGTCATCCCCGCAGTCGCCATCGCGACCATGTTCGCCGGTGGCGCGTGGACCTTCGCCACCCCCGCGATCATCTTCCTCGTGCTGCCCCTGCTCGAGTTCCTCATCCCCGGAACCACCGCCAATCCGGACGCCGACGAGGAGCGGGCCCTCGCCCGGGACCGCATCCACGACTGGATCCTGTACGCCACCGTGCCCGTGCAGTGGGCCGTCATCGTGTTCACCGGCTGGGCGATCGCCGGAGGATGGTTCTCCGCCGTGGAACTCGTCGGCGTGACCCTCAGCGTGGGCATGTGCTGCGGAGTCCTCGGCATCAACGCCGCGCACGAACTGGGGCACCGCCGCAAGGTGTCCGAGCAGCGCATGTCCAAGGCGCTGCTGCTCACGTCGCTCTACATGCACTTCTTCATCGAGCACAACCGCGGACACCACGCCCATGTGGCCACCGACGAGGACCCCGCCAGCGCCCGACGCGGCGAGTGGCTCCAGGCCTTCTTCGTCCGCTCCGTGATCTTCTCCTGGCTCAGCGCATGGAGGCTCGAACGCGAGCGCCTCGAGCGGCAGGGCCGGTCGCCCCTGACCCTCGACAACGAGATGCTCCGCTTCCAGCTCATCCAGTTCGCCTACGTGCTCGCCCTGCTCGTCCTCTTCGGGCCGCTGGCGACCCTGGTGCTGGTCGGCGCGGCCATCGTCGGCTTCCTGCTCCTCGAGAACGTGAACTACATCGAGCACTACGGCCTGCGCCGGCAGGCGGAAGGGGACGGATACGAGCGTACGCTGCCCATCCACTCGTGGAACTCCAATCATCCTCTCGGGCGCGTCTTCCTCTTCGAGCTCACCCGGCACTCGGACCACCATGCCCACGCGCGAAGGCGCTATCAGGTCCTGCGACACTTCGACGAGAGCCCCCAGCTCCCCGCAGGCTATCCGGCCATGATGCTCCTCGCCTGGTTCCCACCGCTGTGGTTCGCCGTGATGCACCGCCACATCGACCGCGAGGAAGCACGCGTGCGCGCCGCCGGCCTCCCCAGCGCCCTCCAGGCGACGCGATGAACCCGGCCCGCCGCCACCCGCAGGCCCGGCTTCGGTGGCGATGACCGAACGCGTGTGCTACGCCGGGGCGCCAGGACGGCGCGCCCGTTCCCCGCAAGTTCTCCCAGGCCTCCCATGCCCAAGATCGTCGACCACGAAGCGTACCGGAAGGAGCTCCTGGGCAAGGCGTTCACCCTGTTTGCGGCCCAGGGCTACGCGCGCGTGACCATGCGCGCCATGGCCCGGGCCCTCGGCGTATCGACCGGGACGCTCTATCACTACTTCGACACCAAGGAGGCCATCTTCCTGGGGGTCGTCCGGCACGTCGCCGACCGCGACGTCGCCCTCGCCATCGAGCAGGTCCAGGGTGCCTCCGGCCACACCGAACAGTTCCGACGGCTTCTCGCGTTCGTGCGCGAGCACGCCGCCAACCTCCGGAACTTCCTGTATCTCGTCATCGACTTCCACCGACAGTCCGAGGACCCGTCCGGCAGGGACATCATCGCCCGCACCGTCGCCTTCTACCGCGAGGCCATCCGGCAACAACTCGGTGGCGACACCCACGACGAAGCGCGCGCGGCTCTCCTCCTCAACGCCCTGATCGGAGCGCTCGTCCAGGAGGCCCTCGACCCGGAAGCCCCCCCCCTCGAGACGCAGCTCACCCTGGTGGAACGCCTCTTCGTGGACCTCGAGGGCTCCCTCCCCGCCACCGGCACCTGAACCGCCCCGTTCCGCGGCAACGACAACGCATGGGCACCCCCGCCACCCTCCTGGGCCGAATCCCCCCCGGCCTCCGGTACATGGCCATCGGCGCATTCTGGTTCAGCCTCATGAGCCTCTTCGTCCGGCTGGCCGGAGCGGGCCTGCCCAGCATGCAGATCGTCCTCGCCCGCATCGTGATCAGCCTCGTGCTGTCCATCTGGATGCTCCGGCGCGCCGGCCTCTCCCCGTGGGGACACAACCGCCCCCTGCTCGCCCTCCGGGGCCTGCTCGGCTTCATCGCCCTGAGCTGCTTCTACTACGCGCTTGTCCACCTGCCGCTCGCCGACGCCACCGTCATCCAGTACATGAACCCCGTCTTTGCGGCGGTCCTCGCCGCGCTGCTCCTGGGCGAGCGAATGCGCCGCCGCGAGCTGCTCTGCATCCTGCTCAGCCTCGTCGGCGTCCTCGCCATCACCCGCCCCGAGTTCCTCGCCCCCGGCCTCGGAACACGGCTCCCACCCGCGGTGGTGGGAATCGCGGTCCTCGGTTCCGTGCTCAGCGCCGGCGCCTATGTCGCCGTCCGCAAGCTGGGCCGCACCGAGGATCCGCTGGTCACTGTCTTCTGGTTCCCCTTCATCGCCCTCCCCCTGTGCCTGCCCATCGTCCTTCCGATGCTCATCCTGCCGACGCCCCGCGAGTGGCTGCTGCTCCTCGCGGTCGGCATCTCGACCCACATCGCGCAGGTCTACATGACCCGCGGGCTGCAACTCGAGCGCGCCGGACGGGCAACCGCCGTGGGATACCTCCAGATCGTGCTCGCCGGGTTCTGGGGGCTCCTCGTCCTCGGAGAGCAGCCGGACCTCTTCTTCCTGCTCGGTACCGTGCTTATCGTCTCGGCCACCCTGGCGCTCGCCAGGGGCGGCGCCCCCCGCATTCCCCCCTCCCCGCCCCCTCCGGTACGCCCCTGAGCCACCCGGGCGGGACGGACACCAGCCCACCTCACGTCATGTCCCCCCAGCCACACGCCCACGCCGCCGAGCAGCGCCCCCACCGCATGGCCCTCTGGCTCCACAGGCTGATCCTCGCCACGTTCACCCTGGGGCTCGCCTACACCGCATGGATGGTGTTCTTCATCCTCGCACCCGACGCGCCAGGACCCCTCCTCGGCCGGGCGACCGAGACCTCCGCCGACCTCATGATGGCCCGACGCCTCTACGCCATCGAAGGCTGGATCACCTTCGCCGGCTTCTGTATCTACCTCGCCGTCACCGAGGTCGTTCCCCGCCTCCACCGCCGGCCAGACTCCTGACCTCCGCCGGCACCCTGCCCCCGACGTGCCATGGCTCTCGACTCCTCCTCCCCCCTCATCATCGGCGTCGCCGGCGGCAGCGGCAGTGGAAAGACCACCGTCGCAAGACGGATCCTGGCCGGCCTGCCCCCGGGACGCGCTGCGCTGATCCAGGTCGACTGGTACTACCGTGACCTCGCACACCTCCCCTTCGAGGAACGCGCCACCGCCAACTTCGACGAGCCCGACGCCCTCGACCTCGATCTGCTCGGCGCGCACCTCGAAGGCCTGTCGCGCGGCGAGCCCGCGGCCTGCCCGCAGTACGATTTCACCACCCACTGCAGGCTCCCCGACCCCACCCTCGTCAGGCCCGCCCCGGTGATCGTCGTCGAGGGTATCCTCCTCTTCGCGGCCGAGAGCCTGCGACGCCGCCTCGACCTGCGCATCTTCGTCGACACCGACGCCGACATCCGCCTCATGCGACGCATCCGCAGGGATCTGCAGGAACGGGGCCGCGACATCGACGCCATCCAGGAGCAGTACTATCGCACCGTGCGCCCGATGCATCAGCTCCACGTCGCGCCCACCCGCCAGTATGCGCACCTCGTCGTCCCCGAAGGCGGCGAGAACCGCCACGCCGTGGACGTCATCGTGGGCCACCTCCTCCACCGGCTCACCCACGCCGTCGACACGCTCGTCCCGATGCACGGCGATGACGTCTGAGTGACCCGCTGTTCGCGAGGGCCGTGGCGGGGGCTGCTCCCACGAGGTGGCCGCATGGACCGTTCCCGTCCGTCCGCATGCCCGAATGGACGCCCGTGCCGCAGGGGTCCTTGAGCTCTCGGCGAACACCGGATTCGGGAAACCCGGGCCACGGACGGGGCGCTGGCTCCCGGATCGGGTCTGCTCCGGAGCCCTGACGTTCCCGGCTCCGGTTCCCGGGGGTGTTCGACGGGCCGCATGGCCGAACAGGCTCGGCGCCGGCGAAGTGTCCAACGTCCGCGGGTTGCTGCGTGGCGTTCCGCGTCCTACCGACCCGGCGAAGGCCCCCTGTGGGGGGCGAGTGTCCGCCTGGACGGCTGGTTCCCGACGGAGAAGGCGACGATGGAAGAACGTCTCGACAACCCGCTCCTCTCGCAGGACGAACTCCCCGACTTCGATCGCATCCGCGCGGAGCACGTGGAGCCCGCGATCACCACGATCCTCGCGGAGCTGGAGGAGCGCTTCGCGGCCTTCGAGGGGACGGTGAAGCCCACCTGGAAGGGCTGCGTCGAGCCCATGAACCGGATGATGATCCCGCTGCGGCGCGCCTGGGGACCGGTCAACCACCTGTGCTCGGTGGCGGACACACCCGAGCTGCGGAGCGCCCGGCAGAGGATGCAGCCACGCGTGGTCTCGCTGGGCCTGCGCATCAGCCAGAGCAGGGCGGTCTACGAGGCGCTGTGGGCGCTTCGGGAGAGCGACGCCTACGTCGAACTCGCGCCGTGGCAGCAGCGCGTGGTGAGCCAGCGGTTGCAGCAGGCGGAGCACGCAGGCGTGGGCCTCGAAGGCGACGCGAGAGACCGCTTCAACGTTCTCTCCGAGCGGCTCGCCGAGCTCGGCACCACCTTCTCCAACCACCTGCTCGACGATCGCAAGGCGTGGGAGCTCGAGGTCACCTCGCCGCAGTCGATGGTGGGGATGCCGATGAGCTTCCTGCAGCTCGCGGCGCAGAGCTGGAACCGCCGGCACCCCGACGATCCGTCGGCCACGCCTCATGCCGGCCCGTGGCGGGTCACCCTCGATTACCCGTCCTTCCTGCCGTTCATGGAGCACTGCCGTGACCGGGAGCTCCGGCGCCAGGCCTATCTGGCGTGGATCACGGTGGCCTCCGACGGGGAGCGCGACAATCGGCCCGTCATGCTGGAGATTCTTCAGCTCCGGCAGGAGCAGGCCATCCTTCTCGGGTACCCGACCTACGCGTCGCTCAGTCTGGCGGAGAAGATGGCCGAGGTTCCGGAAGTCTACGCGATGGCCGAGCGGATGCTGGAGGTGGCTCGCCCGGTGTCGGTTCGCGAGCTGAAGGAGCTCGGCGAGTTCGCGCGGTCCCGCGGCCACCGGGGCAGGCTGGAGCGCTGGGACCTCGGCTTCTGGCGCAAGCGTCTGCAGGAGGAGCGGTACGACTACACGGACGAGGATCTCAAGCCCTACTTCCCCCTCCCCCGGGTGCTGGACGGCCTGTTCTCCCTCATGGAGCGGCTGTTCGGCGTCACCGTGATCGCCGCCGACGGGGAGACGTCGGTCTGGCATGAGGACGTGCGCTATTTCCGGGTCCTCGATGGTGGAGATACCATCGCGTCGTTCTTTCTCGACCCCTACAGCCGCCCCGAGAACAAGCGGGGCGGTGCATGGATGAACGACTGTCTGTCCCGGGTGCGCCGCGAGGATGGCACCATTCAGCTCCCGGTGGCCTACCTCGTCTGCAACGCCACGCCACCGGTCGACGACCAGCCCGCGCTGATGAGCTTCTCGGAGGTGACGACCCTCTTCCACGAGTTCGGTCACGGACTGCAGCACATGCTGACCACGGTGGAGTTCGAGGACATCTCCGGGGTCTCCGGCATCGAGTGGGACGCGGTCGAGATCGCGAGCCAGTTCATGGAGAACTGGTGCTATCATCGCGACACCGTGCGCGGCATGACCGGGCACGTGGACACGGGCGAGCCGCTCCCGAACGCGCTCTTCGACAAGCTGGTCGGAGCGCGCAACTACATGGCCGCCACCGATCTGCTGCGACAGCTCCAGCTCGGGCTGACCGACCTTCGCCTCCATGACGGCTTCGTCCCTGCGACGGTCGAGGACATCTTCGCCATCCAGACCGAGGTGGCCGCGAAGACCTCCGTGATGCCCCTGCACTCGGAGGATCGGACGCTCTGCTCCTTTGCCCACATCTTCGCCGGGGCGTACGCCGCCGGGTACTACAGCTACAAGTGGGCCGAGGTCATGAGCGCAGACGCCTTCGCGGCCTTCGAGGAAGCCGGACTGGACGATTCGGACGCGCGCATGCGGACCGGGAGGCGATACCGCGACACCCTGCTGGCCATGGGCGGATCCCGGGATCCGCGCGAAGTCTACCGGGCTTTCCGGGGCCGGGATGCGGATCCGGACGCGCTCCTTCGCCAGCACGGACTCCTGAGCAGCGACGCGGCCTAGACGGCCGACGTTCCGCCAGGCCGGCCTCCCCCAACAGGATCGGGTGGGCGCCGCACGGTGCGCTCCGGTCGTTCTGCGTCGTCCGGGTGGACGCGTTCGGTCCGCGCACGGGTCGATCCGGTCATGGTCGAGGCCGCCTGGTCGGCTCCCGCCCAGCGATCGCGGCGTGGCGCGGCCTGTCGTCCGGTCGTGGGCGGTCGTGCCCGGTTGGCGAGCCCGTGGCGACCTGCTATGCGCGCCGGGCGGCGGGGTGCAGGTGCCCCACCGCGCCTCCCGGAGGTCCGACCATGGCCGTTCATCTCACGATCCCCGGCGCGTCCGCGCTGTCCGAATATCGCCAGACGAGGCTGCTCCGACAGCTTCGGGATGCGGGTGTGGACGCGGAGGGTCTTCGGGCCCACTGGGTCTATTTCGTCCGCGTGGCGGCGCCGCTCGATGACGCGGCCGACGCGAGGCTGCGCCTGCTCCTCGACGCGTCGCCCGAGTTGCCCGCGCGCGAGGCGTCCCGCTCCGTGCTGGTGGTGCCCAGGCTGGGCACCGTATCCCCGTGGTCGTCGAAGGCGACGGACATCGCCCGGACCTGCGGGCTGGAGACGGTGGATCGGATCGAGCGCGGGCGCCTGGTGATCGTGCAGGGTTCCGGGGACGGTCCGGACGTGGACCTTCGGCCCGGGATCGCGCTGTTGCACGACCGGATGACGGAGACGGTGCTTCAGGACATCGAGCAGGCCCGGCACCTCTTCGACGTGCAGTCTCCGGCCCGGCTCTCGCGCGCGGCCGTGCTGGAGGAGGGGCGGGCCGCGATCGAGCGTGCGGACACGGCGCTGGGGCTCGCGCTGGCGAGCGACGAGATCGACTATCTGGTGGAGGCCTTCCGGCGGCTGGGGCGTGATCCCACGGACGTGGAGCTCATGATGTTCGCCCAGGCGAACTCGGAGCACTGCCGCCACAAGATCTTCAACGCCACGTGGACGGTGGACGGCGAGGCGCAGGAGCGCTCGCTGTTCGCGATGATCCGGAACACGCACCAGCACACGCCGGAGCATGTGCTCAGCGCGTACAGCGACAACGCGGCGGTGATGTCGGGGAGCGAGGCGGGCCGTTTCTTCCCGGATCCGGAGGATGGACAGTACCGGTCGCACGAGGAAGAGGTCGCCATTCTCATGAAGGTGGAGACCCACAACCACCCGACGGCGATCAGTCCGTTCGCGGGCGCCGCCACGGGCGTCGGCGGCGAGATTCGGGACGAGGGGGCGACGGGGCGTGGGTCCCGGACCAAGGCGGGTCTCAGCGGCTTTTCGGTGTCGAACCTCCGGCTGCCGGAGCACCCGATGCCGTGGGAGGGCCCCGCGCGCCGGCCGGAGCGCATCGCATCGCCGCTGGACATCATGATCGAGGGACCCATCGGGGCCGCCGCGTTCAACAACGAGTTCGGCCGACCCAACCTGTGCGGCTACTTCCGGACCTTCGAGCTGGATGTGGAGACCGCGGACGGCGTGGAGACTCGAGGATACCACAAGCCGATCATGATCGCCGGCGGCATGGGCAACATCCGTACCGGCCATGTGCACAAGGAGGCGATCCCGGAGGGAGCGCCCATCGTGGTGCTCGGTGGGCCGGCGATGCAGATCGGGCTGGGCGGCGGCTCGGCGAGCTCGATGGCGACGGGCGAGAGCGACGAGGATCTCGACTTCGCCAGCGTGCAGCGGGCCAACCCCGAGATCCAGCGGCGCTGCCAGGAGGTCATCGACCGGTGCTGGGCGCGGGGTGCCGACAACCCGGTGCTGTCCATCCACGACGTGGGGGCCGGCGGGCTCTCGAACGCGATCCCCGAGTTGGTGCATGACGCGGGCCGTGGAGCCGTGCTCGAGCTCCGGGACGTGCCGAATGCCGAGCCGGGGATGTCTCCGATGGCCATCTGGTCGAACGAGGCGCAGGAGCGCTACGTGCTCGCGCTCGATGCCGAGCGGCTGCCGGAATTCGAGGCGATCGCGGCGCGCGAGCGCTGTCCGTTCGCGGTCGTCGGCCATGCCACGGCGGACGAGCACCTCGTGCTGGACGACCGGCTGCTTGGCGAGCGTGCGATCGACCTGCCCATGGACGTGCTCTTCGGGAAGCCCCCCCGGATGCACCGCGACGTGGTCCGGCGCCCGGCGCCCGGCGCACCCTTGAAGCTGGACGGCCTCGATCTGGAGGAGGCCACGCGCCGGGTGCTGTCGCTGCCGACGGTGGGCGACAAGGGGTTCCTGATCACGATCGGGGACCGCACGGTCGGCGGCCTGACGGCGCGGGACCAGCTCGTGGGCCGCTGGCAGGTTCCCTGTGCGGACGTGGCGGTCACGGCGTCCTCCTTCGACAGCTACCGGGGCGAGGCGATGGCGATGGGCGAGCGGACGCCGGTGGCGCTGCTGGACGGGCCAGCGTCGGCGCGGATGGCGATCGGCGAGGTCATCACGAACCTGTGCGCGGCGCGCGTCTGCTCGATGCAGCAGATCAAGCTCTCCGCGAACTGGATGGCGGCGGCCGGAGCGCCGGGCGAGGACGCGATCCTCCATGACACGGTGCGCACGGTGGGCATGGAGCTGTGTCCGGCGCTGGGCCTCACGGTCCCGGTGGGCAAGGACAGCATGAGCATGCGCACCGTGTGGCGTGCCGGCGACCGGGAGCATGCCGTCACGGCCCCGCTGTCGCTCGTGGTCAGCGGCTTTGCGGTGGTGGAGGACATCCGGACGGTGCTGACGCCTGCGCTTCGCGCTCCGGACGAGGAGGGGGGTACGGACACGGAGCTTCTCCTGATCGATCTCGGGAGGGGGCGCGATCGCCTCGGCGCGTCCGCGCTGGCGCAGGTCACGGGTCAGGTCGGTGAGACGCCTGCCGACCTCGATTCGAGCGAGGACCTCGTGGCGTTCTTCCACGCGGTGCAGGCCCTCCATGAGGACGGCTACGCCCTGGCCTACCACGACCGCTCGGACGGCGGCCTGATGGCGACAGTGGCGGAGATGGCGTTCGCCGGTGGCGTTGGCGTGGACCTCTCGATTCCGGAGGGCGTCGACGCCTGGGGCGCGCTGTTCAGCGAGGAGCTGGGGGCGGTAATCCAGGTGTGTCGTGACCAGCGCGACCGGGTCTTTGCCCTCCTCTCGGACTTCGGTCTGGACGAGGCGACCCGGGTGGTGGGTCGCGTGGTGCCGGAGCCCCGTCTGCGGGTGCGTCAGGGGGAAGACACGCTCCTCGATGTTCCGCGGGCGACGCTGCGCTCCTGGTGGAGCACGACGACCCACGCCATCCAGCGCCTGCGCGACAACCCGGACTGTGCGGACGAGGAGCAGCGCGTACGCCTCGAGGAGGAGTCGCCGCTGCTGTGGGCGGATCTGACCTTCGATCCGCAGTCCTTCCCGGAGTCGGTGTACCTGCGTCCGGATCGCCAGCCCCCGGTCGCCATCCTCCGCGAGCAGGGTGTGAACGGCCACGTGGAGATGGCCGCCGCGTTCGACCGCGCGGGGTTCTCGGCCCACGACGTTCACATGACGGACATCCTCGAGGGGCGGGTGGATCTCGCGTCCTTCAAGGGCCTCGTGGCCTGCGGAGGGTTCAGCTACGGCGACGTGCTCGGGGCGGGTCAGGGCTGGGCGCGCAGCATTCTCTTCCACCCGCGGGCGCGCGACGCCTTCGCCGCGTTCTTCGATCGAGAGGACACCTTCGCGCTCGGGGTCTGCAACGGCTGCCAGATGCTGGCGGCCCTTCGGGAGATCATCCCGGGAACGTCGAGCTGGCCCCGGTTCGTCCGCAACGATTCGGAGCAGTTCGAGGCGCGGTTCGTGATGGTGGAGGTGGAGCGTTCTCCCAGCCTGTTCGTGCGGGGAATGGAGGGTTCGCGGCTGCCGATCGTGGTGGCGCACGGGGAGGGACATGCCCGTTTTTCCTCCCCGGAGGCGCGTGCTCGGTTCGAGCAGAGCGGTCTCTCCATGCTGCGCTACATCGACCCGGCCGGCAGGCCCACGGAGCGCTACCCGCTCAACCCGAACGGATCACCATCGGGGCTCACCGGACTGACCAATGTGGACGGTCGCGTCACCATCATGATGCCCCATCCCGAGCGGGTCTTCCGCACGGTCCAGCACTCGTGGCACCCGCCGGAGTGGGGCGAGGACGGACCCTGGATGCGGATGTTCCGCAACGCCCGGGCCTACGTCGGCTGACCCGGGGAGGGCTGTCGCGAAGCCGCCATCGCTCCCTTCCGGCATGCGCGGCATCGTCGAGGGTCGCCATGATCCGGACAGCTGCGGCTGATGGGAACCACCCAACGGTGCCTTGCCGGGTCGCCCCCCCCCCGACGTTGCGATCACCCTGCCGATCCGGGCGACGGCGCCGGCGAGGCGTTGCCGAGCCGGCGCGCATGGCTTAGTCTGCCGGCCGTGCGCGCCGTCCGCGTGCCGCTCCCGGGCTTCCGCGGCCCATCTCTTCAAGCACACCCCGGATCCTGCGTGGGCGAAGGCCAGCTCCTACAGGTCCTCGGCCTGATGGTCGTTCTCTCTGGCGTCCTCCTCGTGGCCGCGCGAAAGCTGGCGATCCCGAGCATCATCCTGTTCATCGCCGCCGGACTCATCCTCGGGCCCATCACCGGGCTCGTGGACCTGAGCAGTGCCCTCTCCCACGATCATGCGGACGGGACCGAGGCCGCCATCGCGATCATCGCCGAGCTCGGCATCGCCCTGCTTCTCTTTCTCGTGGGGCTCGAGCTCAGCCTCGACCGCATCCGGGACGTCGGGAAGGTCGCCGTGGCGGCAGGCATCGGTCAGGTCGTCTTCACCGCAGCCATCGGCTTCGTCCTCGCCATGCTCCTCGGCTTCACCACGGTGGAGTCCTTCTTCCTGGCGACAGCGTTGACGTTCAGCTCGACCGTGGTGGTCGTGAAGCTGCTCGATCAGAAGAAGGACGTGCACGCCCTGTACGGCCGAATCGCGGTGGGCATTTTTCTCGTGCAGGACCTGGTCGTCATCGTCGCGCTGACATTTCTGGCCGGCCTCGGGGCGACCGGCGGAGAGGCGGCCGGGATGGGGGTCATCCTCCGGGACCTGGGCATCGCCTTCGCCGGCATGGCCGCCATGCTTGTGGTGGCCCTCGTGGCCTCGCGCTGGGTACTTCCACGCCCGTTCGCCTGGGCCGCCCGAAGCCCGGAGACGCTGTTCATCTGGAGCCTGTGCTGGTGTTTCGCCTTCGTGCTGGGCGCGGAGCTCATGAGCCTCTCCCCGGAGATCGGCGCGTTCCTCGCCGGCGTCAGCCTGGCCCAGCTCGGTTGCGCCCACGACCTCCGGCGCCGGGTCCAGCCTCTCATGAACTTCTTCATTGCGGTCTTCTTCGTGACCCTCGGGGCACAGATGCAGCTCGGAGAGGCGAGCGAGCAGCTTCTGCCCGCGCTCGTGCTCGCCCTCTTCGTGCTGATCGGGAACCCGTTCATCTTCATGATCATCATCGCGCGCTTCGGGTACAGCGAGGAAACGAGCTTCAAGACCAGCGTCACCGTCGCCCAGATCAGCGAGTTCTCGTTCATCTTTGCCGCGATGGGTCTGGCTGCGGGTCTCATCGACGACAGCATCCTCGCCATCGTCGCTCTCGTGGGTCTCGTCACGATCGTGATCTCCGCCTACATGATCCTGTACAATGACGCGCTCTACGCGCTTGTCCGCCGAACCGGCGTTCTCAAGCTCTTCCGCGCGTCGCAAACACCTGACGACGCGCCCGCAGGGGCCCGGGAGGGGCACGTGGTCATCATCGGCATGAACACCCTCGGGCGCAGCCTCGTGAGCGCCATGCACGATCGTGGCCTCCAGGTCCTTGCCATCGACACCGACCCGCAGAAGCTCCGGGAACTTCCCTGCGCGACCATGCTCGGCAACGTGGAGTTTCTGCCGGTCCTGGAGGAGGCTGACTTCCGCACCGCCCGGATCGTCATCTCCGCGCTGCAGATCGAGGACACGAACAATCTGGTGGCCTACCATTGCGATCGGGCGGATGTGGCGTGTGCCATCCACGCGTTCGACAGCGCGGTCACCACGGAGCTGGCCGATCTCGGGGTGGACTACCTGATCGACAGCAAGCGCGCCGGCATCGGTCGGATGCGGGAGCGCCTCACCGCACTCGAGGTGCGGACATGACGGCGGTCGCCCTCGTCCTGCTCGCGGCCGCCATCGCGCACGGCGCGGCGAATGCCCTGCGGCTCCCTTCGATGCCGCTGCTCATCGCAGCGGGGTTCATCCTGCGGAGCACGGGCCTCGTCGAAGACCCGAACATGATGAGCTCGTTGCTCCTGCTCGGGGTCACGGTTCTCGTGTTCATGGCAGGCACCGAGCTGAACCCGCGGCGGTTCCGGAGCCTCGGGACGACCGCCCTCTCCGTCGGCCTCCTCCAGCTCCTGCTGCTCGGCGCTGCGGGGTTTCTGATCGGGCACCTCGTGGGCCTCGATCTGCGCGAGTCGAGCTTCGTCGCCCTCGCCCTCGCCGCCAGCTCGACCTTCGTCGTCGTGCGGGTGCTGAAGAAGAAGCGCCAGTTCTACGAACCCTACGGCAGGCTCGTGCTCGGCGTGCTGCTCGTGCAGGACGTGCTCGTGGTCCTCGCGCTCGGTGCTCTCCTGCAGTGGGACAACGGCCTGCAGGCGGTGGAGAGCGCCCTCCTCCGCTCCGCGCTGCTGATCGCCATCGCCTGGGTCTGGGCGCGTTCGATCGTCCCGTGGCTGCTCACCACCCTTCGTCTCGACGACGAGGCCATCCTCATCGTCGTGCTCGCCATCCTCTTCGTCTTCCTCGCCGCCGCCCACGTGCTCGACATTCCGATGATCACGGGTGCATTCGCTGCCGGGTTCGCGGTGTCCTCGTTCCCCGTGAACGCCGTCATCCGCGGCCAGCTCACCAGCCTGTCCGATTTCTTCATCGCCATCTTCCTCACGAGCCTCGGCGCCTCCCTCGTCTTTCCGGACATGCAGGGACTCCTGCTCGCGAGCCTGCTGATCGCGGCGGTGGTGCTCCTGACGCCGCCCATCGTGGCTACCGTGGCGGAGCGGGCCGGCATGACCAGTCGATCGTCGATCGAAGCCGGCCTGCTGCTCGCGCAGACGAGCGAGTTCTCCCTGGTCGTGGCACTTCTCGCTGCAGATCAGGGCTATCTGGGCGACAGCCTCCTGGCCGCGATCACGCTGGTGACGGTCTGCACCATGGCATTCACCCAGTTTCTCGCAACGGACCGCAACGCGATGCGCCTGCTGCGCCTTCACCCGTCACGCTTTCGCAAGGATCCGGAAGAGGCGCACCGGGAGGGACACATTCTTCTCCTCGGCTGCGGCGCGAACACGGAGGCACTGGTGCTCGAGCTGGTGGAGCGCGGGGATACCGTGCTGGTGATCGACGACGACCCCGCCGTCGATGCGTGGGTCGACCGGATCGGCGGTGTTCCACTGCGCGGTGATGCCCTCGACCCCGGTGTGCTCGACCGGGCTTCCGTGGGTCGCGCCCGGGTGGTCATCTCGACGCTTCGGCGCCTCGAGGACAACCGTCGGATTGTGGAGATGGCGGGCGATACCGACGTTCTGGTGCGTGTGTTCGAGGAGACCGAGGAACGCGCAATTCGGGAGATGGGCGCAGTGCCGGTGCGGTACTCGGACGCCGCGGCCCAGGCGTTCCTCGCGTGGTTCGACGATCCGGAGCGGGACGCCTGTGGCGAGGCGCGCCCCGTCCACCCTGGCCGCGCGCTGGAGAACGAGGCGGCACCCTCCCCATAGCGGGGCAGGATTGACGGTCGCGGCCAAACCTGCCACGGGCGCAGGAATGGGTCCTCCGGGTGAGGCGAGCACAGCCATGAGCGCAGGGTCAGGCGAGCAGGGATCGGAGGACGAGCGGGTCGAGCTGGACGATTTGGAGTCCGGACGGAGCGACGCTCGTGCAGCTCGTTCCGCGGTCCACGGACCTGGTGGGGACGGCGCGGTGCCCGCGGACGTCCAGTCGATCGGTTCGCCGGGGGGAGAGCACTCCGGCACGGGGGAAGCCGGGGATCGTCCGCGGTGGTCTTCGGCGCTGCTGGCCTGGGTGGATGACGTGTTCGGGCTCGACCTGCGCACGCTGGCGCTGGTGCGGATCGGACTCGCGGTCGCGCTGCTGGGGAGCCTGGCGTCGCTGTGGATGGACGCGGGGGCGTTCTACACGGACGCGGGGATTCTGCCGCGGCAGGCGTGGCTGGAGCGGTCGTCCAATCCGTGGATGTTCTCGTTGCACCTTCTGGGGGGCCAGGCCGGCTGGATGCACGTCATGCTGGCGGTGCAGGCGGTGCTCGGCGGGATGCTGCTGGTGGGGTGGAGGACGCGCTGGGCGACGGTGCTGTCGTGGTTGCTGTACCTGTCGCTGGTCAACCGCAACGCGATGGTGTCGCAGGCGGGGGACTCGCTGCTGCTGCTGATGCTGCTGTGGGGGGTGTTCGTGCCGTGGGGGGGGCGTTTCTCGGTGGATGCGGCGCTGGATACGCGTCGGGCCCGGCGGCCGGTGCGGGTGGTTTCGGTGGCGACCCTGGCGCTGTTGCTGCAGATGCCGTTGACGTACGCGTTCAGCGCGGTGGTGAAGCTGGGCAATCCATCGTGGTGGCCGGACCTTCTGGCGGTGGGGTACGCGCTGCATCCGGAGTTCGTGACGCCGCTCGGGCGCTGGGTGTCCTCGGTGCTGCCGCTCGCGGCGGTGCGGGGGCTGACGCTGTTCACGGTGGGGGTCGAGTTGCTTGCGCCGGCGCTGGTGCTGTTGCCGGGGATGCTGCTGCTGGATCGGGAGCGACGGCGATGGGTGCTGGCGGGGAGCAGGCTGCTGGCCCTGGGGCTGCTCACGCTGTTGCAGTTCGGTCTGCTGGTGACGTTGCAGGTGGGGTGGTTTCCGGTGGTGAGCACGGCGGCGCTGCTGGTGTGCGTCGACGGTCGGTGGTGGGATCGGCTGGCGCTGCGTGGCGCGGCTCGGCGGGCGGCGGGGCTGACGCTGTATCACGATGCGGACTGCGGGTTCTGCCGGAAGGGGACGCAGTTGCTTCGGGAGTTCCTTCTGCCGGCGGTGGCGGGGGTGCGTCCGTCGACGGCGGATCCGGAGGTGGATGCGCTGGTTCAGCGGGAGTGGTCGTGGGTGGTGGAGGATGCGGACGGGGCGAGACACCTTCGGTTCGACGGGATCGTGGCGGTGGTTCGGCACAGTCCCTGGGCGTGGTGGCTGGTGCCGGTCCTGCTGTGGCGTCCTGTCCACTGGCTCGGGGACCGGGCGTACCGGCTGGTGGCGGACAACCGTGGGTTCTTCGCGCGGTTCACGGAGCCGCTGGTGGAGCGGCCGTACCCGGTGAGGACGCCGGTGGTTCTGCAGGGTGTGGTGCTGCTGCTGGTGCTGTATGCGCCCTTCTCGTTCGCGTGGGGGATCGACGCGCTTCGGCTTCCGGAGCCCGTGCGTCAGGTGCAGACGGCGTTCCGGTTCGGCCAGTCGTGGAAGATGTTCCGTACGCCGGTGAAGTGGGAGAGTCATCTGGTGATCGACGCGACGCTGTCGGACGGTCGGCGGGTGGACCTCTATGGGGGCCGTGGTCGGATCGATGCGGGTTCGGCGAAGGCGCTGACGTGGTCACCGCCGGAGCGTGGCGAGGCGCGGGCGCACTGGGCGAGCTATCGCTGGCGTCGCTATCTGACGAGCTATCGCAACCGGGATCACCGGGAGGCGCGGCTGCACTACGGGCGGTACGTCTGTCGGCGGTGGAACGGGTTGCACGAGGGGGAGGACCGGCTGGACCGGTTCCGGGTCTACCGGGTGGTCATGCGCCGGGACGTGCTCGGGGGTGCTCGCGAGGTGGAGGGGGATCGCCAGTTGCTCTGGCGGCACTGGTGCTTCGGGCGGCCGGCGGACGACGATGAGCCGGGTCGAATGCGGGAGGCGCCGGAAGAGGAATCGAGCGCGGAGTCGACCTGACGGCAGTGTGATCGCACGGTCCGGCTTGCCGCTGGCGGGACGCGATGCGACGGCCCTCGTCAGCCGGACGGACCCGGATCGCATGTTCCCCATGGTGGCATTCCTGCCGGCAGGGGGATCGGCGGCTCGCTCGCGATCCCCCTGCCGGTTGCGGCTCGCCACGGGATTGGCGCTTGATCTTGCGGGCGGGGGCGACTAGGACCGCGCGGACTTCAGGCGCGGCCGGACCGGCTCGTCGTGCGTGGCCCTGCGGGGCCTTTGACGAGCCGGGAAGATGGTCGTGCCAGCCACAACGCACGGGAGAGAGAACATGGCCAGTGTCAGCATGCGCGATCTGCTGGAGGCGGGCGTCCACTTCGGGCACCAGACCTCTCGTTGGGACCCCAAGATGCGCGAGTACATCTATGGTGCTCGCAACGGGATCTACATCATCGACCTGTCGAAGACGGTCCGGGCCTTCGATCGGGCGCAGGAGTTCGTCTCCGGCGTGGTGAGTCAGGGTCGGAACGTGCTCTTCGTGGGGACGAAGAAGCAGGCTCAGGAGATCGTGGCGGAGGAGGCTGCGCGGTCGAAGCAGTACTGGATCACGAATCGCTGGCTGGGCGGCACGCTGACGAACTGGCGCACGATTCGCCAGAGCATCGACAAGCTCAAGAAGCTCGACAAGATGGCGCTGGACGGTTCCTTCGACAAGTTCACGAAGAAGGAAGCGCTGATGATGACGCGCCAGCGCGAGAAGCTGGAGGCGAACCTGGGCGGGATCAAGGAGATGGAGCACCTTCCCGGTGCCCTTTTCGTGGTCGACCCGCGCAAGGAGATGATCGCGGTGCGCGAGGCGCGAACGCTCGGCATTCCGGTCGTGGGTCTGGTCGACACGAACTGCGACCCCGATCTGGTGGACTACGTGATCCCGGCGAACGACGACGCCATCCGGAGCATCCGCCTGTTCTGCGGGGCGATTGCCGACGCGTGCATCGAGGGATCCCGTCGGGGGAGCAAGGGAGGACGCGAGGACGCTGCCGCGACGACGTACAGCGAGGAGCACGGCGTTCAGACGGCGGAGGCCAGTACGGCCGAGGTCATCATCAAGCCGGGCGCGGCTGCTGCCGCTGCGGCGGAGCCGGCTGCGGAGCCGACTGCGGAGCCGACGGCGGAGTGAATGCTGCCCTGTCGGGCGACGATCGAACGAAAGGAGAACGAACGATGGCAATCACGGCCAGTGCGGTGAAGGAGCTCCGGGAGATGACCGGGGCGGGCATGATGGACTGCAAGAAGGCTCTTGCGGAGAACGATGGTGATCTGCAGAAGGCGGCCGAGTACCTGAAGATCAAGGGCATCGCGAAGGCGGACAAGAAGGCGGACCGCGTGGCGGCCGAGGGACTCGTGGGCACCTGGGTATCGGAGGACCGGAAGACCGGCGCGATGATCGAGGTGAACTGCGAGACGGACTTCGTGGCCCGCAACGAGGCGTTCGAGGGATTCGTGAGCGAGCTTGTCGCGCATGTTGCAGCGACGGGGATCACGGACATCGATGCGCTTCTGGCGTCCGATCTCGGTGGGCGTCCGGTGGAGGAGGTCCGCAAGGAGCGGGTGGCCGGGACCGGCGAGAACATCACCTTGCGGCGCGCGGCGCTTCTGAAGGCCGAAGGGGATGGTTTCGTGGGTGAGTACGTGCACATGGGCGGCGCGATCGGCGTGCTCGTGCAGTTCGGCGCGGAGGGTTCGGTGCCGGGCGCGTCGGCCGAGGAGCTGGGTCGTGACGTGGCGATGCACGCTGCGGCGATGGCGCCGCACTTCACGCGCGAGTCGGAGATCGACGAGAACGTGGTGGAGAACGAGAAGCGGGTGCTCACGGAGCAGGCGATGGAAGAGGGCAAGCCTGCCGAGATCGTCGAAAAGATGGTCATTGGCCGCATTCGCAAGTGGCGCAAGGAGATCTGCCTTGTCGACCAGCCGTTCGTGAAGAATCCGGACGTGACGATCCAGGGGGAGATCGACCGAGTTGCGAAGGAGGCTGGGGCGCGCATCACGCTCGAGGGCTTCACGCGCTTCGCGCGCGGGGAGGGCATCGAGAAGAAGGAGAGCAACCTGGCCGAAGAGGTAGCGGCGACGCTGAAGTAGTCGCCCCAGCCGGCGGACCCGCCTCCCGACAGGGACGCGGGTCTTTTCTTATCTCCCTCGCTTTCCGGAGTCGACGATGACCGAGCCTCGCTATGCGCGGATGATGCTGAAGCTGTCGGGTGAAGCCCTGTCGGGCGAGGCGGGCCACGGGATCGAGCCTGCGGTGCTGACGACGCTGGCCCGCGAGGTTCGGGCGCTGCACGAGCTTGGCGTGCAGGTGTCGATCGTCAACGGCGGCGGCAACATCTTCCGCGGGGTGGCGGCCAGTGCGCGCGGCATGGACCGGGCTTCCGCGGACTACATGGGGATGCTGGCCACGGTCATCAACGCGCTGGCGCTGCAGGACGCGCTGGAGAAGGAGGGGCTGCAGACGCGGGTGCTCAGCGCCATCGCGATGCAGGAGGTGGCGGAGCCGTACATTCGTCGCCGGGCGATGCGGCACCTGGAGAAGGGGCGGATCGTGATCTTCGCGGCCGGTACGGGTAACCCCTACTTCACGACGGACATGGCGGCCTGTCTGCGGGCCATGGAGATGCATGCCGAGGTCATCTGCAAGGCGACGATGGTGGATGGTGTGTACGATGCGGATCCCCGCACGTCCCCGGATGCGAGCATGTTCGAGCGGCTGACGTACGACGAGGTGCTGACGCGCAACCTGCGGGTCATGGACTCGACGGCGGTGGCGCTGTGCAAGGAGAACGGGCTCCCGATCATCGTGTTCAACATGAAGGTCGAGGGCAACATGACCCGGGTGGCGATGGGCGACCGCATCGGGACCATCGTGACCGCGAAGGCGTCGGGGGCGGACGAGCTTTCGCGCTGAGGCATTCGGAACCGAGGAGGAAGCGATGATCGACGACATCATGACCGAGCTGGAGGAGCGTTTCGAGAAGGCCCGGCAGGCGCTGTCCCGGGAGCTCTCGAAGATTCGGACGGGTCGGGCGAACCCGAGCATTCTCGACCGTGTGCGGGTGGAGTACTACGGCACGCCGACTCCGCTGAACCAGGTGGCGGCGGTGAAGGCCCCCGAGCCTCGGCTGCTGACGGTGGCGCCCTTCGATCGCACCATACTCGGGACGATCGAGAAGGCCATCCACGCGTCCGACCTGGGCCTGAACCCGAACAGCGACGGCAACATCATCCGGATCCCGATTCCCGCGCTCACCGGCGAGCGCCGCGAGGAGCTGGCGAAGCAGGCGCGGCGTCTGGGCGAGGATGCCCGCATCGCCATTCGCGGTGCACGTCGGGATGCGAACGACATGCTGAAGAGCCTCCAGAAGGACGGCGACATCAGCGAGGACGAGATGCACGGCGGCATGGCTGACGTGCAGACGTCGACGGACAAGGCCGTCGCCTCCATCGATCAGATGGTGGAGGACAAGGAGAAGCAGATCCTCGAGGTCTGATCGGGTGTCGGCGGGGTTCGGTGCCGGTGGACATCCCTGCGCGCCGTTCCCAGAGTGGACGACATTGCCGCGGCGCATCGCCGCGCGGCCACCGTCTTCCACCCTTCACGCCATGCACCATCGTTCCCGCTTCCTGTCGACCCCCGGCACGCCGGGTGGCCCCTGGGCCCTGGCCTGTCCGCGGATGAGCTTGCCGTGGTTGTGGGTGGGTGTCGCCCTTCTCCTGTTCGGCTGCTCGGCGGGCACCCAGGTCGTGGATCCGGAAGCGCTGGCCGCGCTGCGCGTCGAGCAGGAGCCGCCGGGGACGCTGCGCTTCTCGAGCGCCGGGGTGGCGCCGGGGTCTCCGGCGGCGTTCGTGCTCGAGCCGGCCGAATGGCCGGAGGGGACGGGCCTGCAGCGCCCGGTGATCGGGATCGGCGAGGTGTCGGCGCACCGGGAGGGACGGCCGCTGATCCACGCCATCCGTCAGCACACGGGCACGGAGCACCTGCGGATCCGGTTTACGGACGCCCTGCGCCCGCTGGCGGGTTCCAAGGCGGCGGTGGAGATCATCGCCGTGGATGGCGACATCGTGCAGCTTCGTGGGGGCGAGCGTGTCGGCATGGAGGAGGGAGACCTGTATCTGATCGCGAACCGGGGCGTGCCGCCGCATCGGCGTGCGGACCGGTACGGCGCGATCGTGCAGCTCACGGACGTGATCGATCGGGAGGCAACCGGGATCATCCTGCACGCGACGGATCCTGTGGAGGAGGGTCAGGTGGCCGTTTTCGGGCAGCTTCGTCCCGAGGAGTCTCCGCTTCCGGTGACGGTCCTGGTCGGTCCGTTCGGTCCGGATGGCGAGCGGCTTCCGGTGGACGAGGCGCTGTTCGACCTGGTGGAGGCGCACCAGCTCTCGAACGTGACGGTCGAGTTGGTGGACACCTGGATCGACCCGGCCCTGCCCGATGCGGACGGGGCGATGCGGGCGGCCCTGGACCGGGAGGAGCACGCGATCGTGGTGTGGGGCGCGATCCTCCCGGGAGGCGAGGTGCGGATGCACACGACGACGACGGGCGAGTCGCCGCGCGACGCTGCGCTGGTCGGCATCATGACGGGCGGGCTGCCGGCGGGGAACGAACCGGGGGGCGCTGCGGGGGACGTGGCGCTTTCGGCGCTGGCGGCGGGTCTTGCCGCCCGCGGTGACCACCTGCTGGCGGCCTGGCTGCTCGAGGTGTCGCTCCGGGACCGCGCGGAGCGACGGTGGATGGAGTACCATCTGCGGGAGCACCTCGCGCTGCGCTGGGCGAATCTGGAGCAGCATGCGGAGGCGTTCATCCTCATGAACGAGGACATCGCCGAAGGGGAGCGGGACAATGACGACTGGGTGGTGGTGAACGCCCGATCGATCCGTGCGAGCCTGCATCTGGATCTGGGGGAGCGTCGGCTGTGGGCCGAGGATCTGCTGGCGTACGCGGAGGGGGCTCTGGCGATGGAGCCTGGGGAGCGCGCGGCCCTCAACGCGGTCCTCGCGGCGCAGGCGCTGGCGCGGCTGGAGCGGCTCGACGAGGCCGAGGCCCGGTTGCGCGAGGCGGAGGCCCTGGCGGACGGGGAGGACGCCGAGCAGCAGTACCGGATCGGGATCGAGCGGGCGTTGCTGCTGGAGGCGCAGGACGATCCGGCGGGCAGCCTGCTGTTGCTGGACGCGCTGGAGGCGGCCGCGGAGCGCATCGGTGCCGGTGCGGCCGCCCGGCACCACCTGCTGGTGTCGGAGTTCTACCTGATCGTGGAGGACACGCAGCGGAGCATGGTCCACATGGAACGCGCGCTGCGGGCGGCCGAGGAGAGCGGGAACGCGCCGACCCGCGCCCGGATCCTGGAGCGCTCCGGTCATCTGCTTCGGGTGACAGGGAGCCTGCGGGATGCGGGGACGGCCTACGAGCGCGCAGCGGTCGCGCACATGGAGGCGGGCACCTTCCACGGCGCGGTGGAGATGCTCAGTGCTGCCGGACAGGTTCAGCTCGAGCGACTTCCCCGGGTGGGTCAGGGACCGGAGGGGGCCGGAGTGCTCTCGAGCGCCATCCGGAACCTGAGCCTCAGCGGGCAGCTCGCGCTCCGGCTCGGCCGCAACCTGGATGCGGCGCAGGCCCTGCTGCTCACCGGTCTCTTCGACATGCGCATGGGGCAGGTGGAGCGTGGGTTCGAGCGGATGCAGGAGGCCTGGCTGCTCGGCGTGGCTTCGGCGGACTTCGAGACCATGACGGAGTCGGCCCGGCTCATCGGGGAGGCCCTGTACGAGGCCGGCCGCCGCGAGGAGGCCCGGACCTGGCAGGATCGGGCGACCCTGTGGCGTGACTTCAGCCGCGGGGCGTCACCCGAGGTCGAGGCGGCGGAAGGCGAGTAGCGGGTGGTCGTTTTTTGACGTCCCTGCCGCACTCGGGGAGATCCCCCCGCGGGCCCCAGTTCGGAACGGTTCATGGATCCTCGGAAGATGCCGCACGAGTTCAACACGCAGACGCTGCTCTTGCTGCAGGAGCTGGACGAGCAGTTCATCGCGCACCAGCGGCGGGTGGAGGCGTCCACGGGCGAGGCGCACCCGTGCGTCCCGGGTTGCGCCGCGTGCTGCTACGGCCCCTTCGACGTGAGCCGCTCGGATCTTCTGTTGCTCCTGGAGGCGGTCTCCGGGCTCGAGACCGGGCTGCGACGCGCGGTACTGGAGCGCATCCGGGATGCGGCGGCGCGCCAGCGCGCGGTGCTCGACCTGGATGCCCGGGATCCGGTGGAACTCGACGCGATCGGCGAGGAGGCCTTCGACGCCATGTGCGACGCACTCGCCGATGCGCCGTGTCCGTTTCTCGACGAGGTCTCGCAGACCTGTGTCGCGCACGCCATGCGGCCGCAGCCGTGCAGGCTTCGCGGTGCGCAGTGGGCCCTGGAGGGGGATGTGCTGGACTTCTCCTGCCCCATCGACCTGACGGAGGGTCACCCTGTGGTGTCGACGGACGTCCTGGATCTCAACGATCGGCTGGCTCGCCTGGAGGTTCGAGCCCACGTGGAGGGGTTGCCGGCCGACCGAACCACGATCGCCCTCGGACTCGACCGGCTCCTGCGGACCGGCGCCGGCTGAGCGTTTCCCCCTGCCCTGCCCGGGACGTCTCCTTGGCCGCACCGGCGCGGGCCGAGCGTTCCCCCTGCCCTGCCTCGGGACGTCTCCTGGCCGCACCGGCGTGGGCCGAGCGTTCCCCCTGCCCTGCTCAGGACGTCTCCTTCCTGGACCGGCGCGCCCAGTAGCCGAGGTTGCGGCCCGTCCTTCGGGCGAGCTCGTCGAACCGGAGGGTGGTGCGGAGGGCGCGCTGTGCGTCGCGGAAGCGGGGTTCGCAGGGGGTGGCGGGGTCTGCCTTCAGCGTGAAGAGCCATCCTCCGGCGATGGAGTCGTGCGGGGGAAGCTCCCCGGGCTCGATGGGTCCGTCGCCGGCTTCGTCGAGGGCCTCGATGAGCGGGGGTCCGATGTAGGTCATCCAGTTCGGAACGAGGCGCCAGGTGCCCCGGCTGATCTCGCGCCCGGGGCGGTCGCTGGCTCCGAGCTCGTCCGGTTCACGGCCGTAGCCCATGCGCAGCAGGCCGGGGCTGTCCACGAGCTGCATGGCGTTGTCGTCGACGTCGTGGGCGTGGGCGTGCAGAGGCCGTGTCCGCCGGATGGCTTCGCGGACGAACGCCGCGAGTCGCTCGCGCTGTTCGGGGTTCTCCAGCACCGACCGCGACCAGCGGAACTCGATCTGGGTCACGTGCTCGCCGGTGTAGGGGTGCGCCATGGCGTGAACCTCGAGGGAGCGCAGGGGTCCATCGGGGTCGCCCTCGAAGCGGAACCGTGCGCTCTGGTGGAGTCCCGCCCCCCTGCCCTCCTCGAGGGCGGCGATCCCTTCCTCGGCGGTCCGCTCGGGGGACCTTCGCACGAGGTCCCGGAACCGGGTCGGTGTCCCGCCGGCGACGAGGCCCGCCTGCTCGAGGAGGGTCTGGACCGTCCCGTCGTCCAGCACGTCCTCGGCGGTCGTGATCTTGACGTAGACGGCATTCTCGCACAGGCGCATGGTGGGCTCCGCGTCCGATGTTCCCGTTTCCGCCCCGAGCGCCCGTGCGAACGTATCCTCCGCTCCGCAAGTCTCCCGATGGTCCATGCCGGTCGACGATCTGGTGGGGTTCCGTCGCCTGCGGAGGTGCGGCGGTGCTCGGGCTGCTTGCGGCTGCGCTGCTTCTCCCGGGCTGTCCGAGCGCGACCCATCGGCCCGGTGCGTCGGAGGAGCGGGCACGGGTCGGCGCCGAGGCTCCGGCGGCCCTGCCCGCGGTCCTGTACCCCGCAGAGGAGCCCCCGGTGCCGGCGGACGACCCGGGGGAGGGCCTTCCCGACGAGCTGGAGGCGCCCGAGATTCCTTGTGCTCTTCCGGTGTCGACGTGGCAGGCGGAGCGGATGCGTGTGAACCACGCGCTTCCTCCGTCGGATGCGGCCTTTCTGCGAACGCGGATCCTCGAGGAGTCGCCGGCGCCGGGGGTGGTGGCCGTACACTGGGAGCTTCGTGACGAGGATGGTCTGCAGCGCGGGGAGGAGTGGTGGCGGTGCGTGGGGGAGGAGCTGCACCTCGACCGCGTCGTCGAGGAGGAGGTGACGGTGCGGTTCGTGCCGCCGCTGCCGGTGGTGGGGACGTCCGCGGGTGCGGGCGAGCAGGACGGCATGGTCCTCGTGATCGGGCTGGATGGTCATCGTTCCGCGCCGTACTCGTTCACATGGGTGCGGGAGGAGGCGGAGACACCGGAGCGGCTGGCCGATCTGGACGCGACCTGGTGGTCCACCGCTACGCGGCTGGCGTGGGAGGCGGAGGTCGGCGTTCTCTGGGAGACGCGGGCGCGCTGGGGAGTGGGCAGCGCGCTGTTCCTTGCGGCGGAGCGCACCCAGCGGATCACGCGGGGCGAGGAGACGGGGCAGCGTCGCGAGGAGGCCGCGCTGGTGTTCCGTTGAGCCTGCGGCCTAGGGGGTCCTGCCCGGATCGGCCGGGCCGACGAGCTCGGTGCCGTCGGGTCGATGCTGTTCGGGTTGTCGTTGCCACCGGGTCTCGACGAGGGGCAACAGGACGAGCTCGCCGTCCTCGATGGTGAGTCCTCGCTCGATCTGCGGCGCATCGTCCGAGGGTGCGGGTTCATCGGAGGCGGGGACGCATCGCACCCAGAGGTTCGCGGCCCGATGTTCGTGGATGTCGCAGCGTTCGTCGCGGACGAGCTGGTGGTCGACGAACCAGCGCAGGCGGGGCCAGTCGATGTGCAGTCCGTGCTCGATACCGAGCGGGTCGAGGCTGGTCCAGTGGCCGCGGAGGGCGTCGGGTCCTGGCGGGGTGGTCGGGGGGGTGGCCGGCTGCGCGGCCGGGTGCAGGCCGGGGGAGTCCGCGCCGTCCGGGGACTCGGCACGATCGCCCTGCCCCGTGCACCCGGGCGGGCCGCCCAGGGCGAGGATCAGCAAGGGGGCGGCGATCCACGGTGAAGTCGTGCGAGTGGACGACGCAGGAGGGACGCCGGCGCCAGGGGCGCGCGAGGTGGGCGTGCGGTGCGGCGGGACAGCGGCGGACGCTGTCATGCGAACTCCGGAAACGGGGGAAGGGTGGCGACTCGCGAGTGCCGACGGCGGGATAGCGCGATGCGCCCGGGGGAGGCAAGCGTCACCCCTGTCCCGATTGAGGACAGGCCTGCGCGGAGCGGTGCGGAAGCGCTTGACCGGGGTGCGGGTGATGTCTCTAAGGGGCGTGGTCGGGACGTGGCCCGTGCGGGCCTCCGGGGCGTGCGGCGAGGCTCCCCGGCCGGTGTGAAGGGAAGGAACGCATGAGAGCGATGGCGTGGGTGAAGCTTGGGACGGGGTCGAGGCGCCATCCGCTCGGGCACGGGGACATCATCGGGCGGTTGCCGGCGGCAGCGCTTCGGGTGGACGACGCCCGCGTGAGCGAGGCGCACGCGCTGGTCAGTCTTCGGGGGGAGAGCCTGCGGCTGCTGGCGCTGCGCGGGCGTTTCCGCGTGGGGGGGCGGGTTGTGTCGGAGGTGGGGCTCGAGGCGGGTCTCGTGGTGGAGCTGGCGGACGGGGTCGTGCTGGAGGTGCTGCAGGTGGAGCTTCCCGACGCGGTGCTGGCGGTGTCTCTGGGGGAGACCACGCCTCTGGTTCTGGCGGGCACGACATCGGTGGTGGACGTTCCGGTCCCGGCTCTTGTGGCTGGATACCGGCAGGATGCGCTCGCGGTACTCTGGGCCCTCGGGACCGAGTGGCGGGTGTCCCGCAGGGGCTCGGCTGCGGAGTGCCTCGTGCCGGGCGTGCTCGATCTGGGCGGGGACGTGCGGCTGACGGTGAGACCGGTGTCGCTGGCCGCGAAGGCGCAGCAGGCCACGCGGACGGGCATCGAGACGCCGCTTCGGATTGTGCTTTTCGGGGACGATGGCGTCGAGCTGACGCCGGTGGGGGGCGGGCCCATCCGGATCGGTGGAGTTCCGGGCCGTCTGGCCAGCGTCCTGATTTCCGCGCGGCGCCCGTTGCCGTGGCTCGAGCTCACGGAGCTGGTATGGCCGGGAGACCGTTCGGACGAGCGCTCGCTGCGGCGCCGGCTGGACACGGCGACCAACCGCCTGCGCCGGGCCCTGCGCGATGCGGGCATCGACGCCCGTCGGGTGCGCCTGGACGGTGCGGGCGGGGTCTCCTTCGATCTGGGGAACGAGGACCGGGTGTCGACGATGGGGTCCGACCAGCCAGCCGCCCTCCTCCGGCTCCGGGCTGCCACCGGGGATCTCGCCGATGACTGAACCCGGTGCGTCGCCGTCCGGGGATCTGCCCGAGCCTGAACCGGTCCGCGTCACCGCGGGCCAGGTGGCCCCGCTCATCGCCGTGAGCATGCCGTTCGCTTCGGTGGGTCATGCGACGGTGGATCGGGAGGGGGATGGGGATGGGCAGGAGGCGGAGCACGACTGGGCCGGCGGTGCGCCCGCCGTGCCCGTGCGCTATCGCAAGGTCTCGCTCCTCGGTCAGGGGGGGATGGGGTCGGTGTGGCTTGGTCACGACGTCCTGCTGGACCGCGCTGTGGCCATCAAGGTGCCGGGCGCGGACGACCACCGGACCCGGATGCTCGCGAACGAGGCCCGCCTCGCCGCGCGACTCGACCACCCCGGTGTGGTGGCGGTGTACGATGTGGCGAAGCTGGATGGATGGCCCTGCTTCGTGATGGCGCACGTTCGTGGGCGATCCGTGCGGGCGCTGCTGCTTTCCGGCGAGGTCATGCGCGTTCCCCGGGCCGTTCGCGTGCGCTGGATCATCGAGGCTGCGGACGCGGTGGACAGCGCGCACCAGCAGGGTCTGGTGCACCACGATCTGTCGCCGGGCAACGTGCTGGTGGACGAGCAGGGCCGGGTCAGGGTGATCGACTGGGGCCTCGCCGTCGATCTTCGCCGAGAGCAACCCCTGACGGGTGGCGGGGGAGGAACACCGGGATACACGGCCCCGGAGGTGCTCGCTCGCGAAGTCGCCACGCCCGCCGCCGACGTGTGGAGCCTCGGAGCGATCCTCTGCGACCTGCTGGCGGTCGGGGATCTCAGCGACAGCGGGCCGCAGCACGACAGCGGGCCTCACCTCGCGACGACGGCGCCTCTCGCCGACGGTCCGTTGCCTTCGGCGCTGGTCGCGACCGCCTCCACGGGCACGACGGCGGCCGCGGCCCCGATGACGCCCGAGCAGCGGCTTGACCAGGTGGAGCGTCTGGATGTGGATGACCGCTGGAAGTCGCTGCTGCGACGTTGCCTGGCGGCGACGCCGGGGGATCGCCCCGCGACTGCGGGTGGGCTGCGTGACGCACTTGAGGATCTCAACCGGTCCGTGCTCCCGGGCCCGGCCGCCGGACGAGGTCGCCGGGCTCTGACGCTCGCCGGCATGGTGCTGTTGGCGATGGTCGTGGCGACTGTGGCGCTCAGGGACTCCCCTCATTCGGGGCCTTCGTCGGGGATGGGCGAGCTGGGCACCGCCGCGTCCCCGAGCGGTGTGGACGGTGCCATGCTGATGCGCGCCGCCGCCACCGCGCTGGCAGCGGGGGAGCATGACGCCGCGGTGGCTTCCATCGGGGACGCCCTGGAAGCCCGGGCGGGCGCGGAGGCGCGGCGGATGGCGTGGGGGCTGCTTCGGCTGCCCGCGCTGGAGATCGCCACCGGCGGTGCTGCGGATGGGTGTCCGAATGCGACCTTCCACCCGGACGGAGCCACGGTCGCCTGCTGGACTGCCAGCCGGATCGAGCTGCGTCGCGGCGGAGAGGTGTCGTGGTCGATGGAGCGCTCCGTGCGGGACGTCCGCCTGGAGGGCGACGCGGTCGTCGTGCTGGACGAGTCACGCGCGGCGACGGTCCTCGACCTGGACGACGGCGACCTGGTTCACCACGACCCGCTCCCGGGCGAGTTCTCCGGTGTGGGGGGCACCACGCGGATCCGCATGGATCGGGGAGCGATCCTGGCCGCCCCGGGGAGTGGTCAGGGTCCGTTGCCCGTGCCCTGTGAAGAGGGCGCCTTCGCGGTGTCCGGGGGCGACGCTCCGTGGCTGGTGGCCTGTGTGGAGGGCGGTGTCTGGCGGATGTCCGCGCACGACGAACCGAGGCTCCTCGGCGGATCGGAGGGCACGGTGTTCACGACGGTCGCGTGGGTCGACACGCGCGACGGGAGGCGCCCGGTCGGCGGAACCCGGGCGGGCGACGTGATCGTGATCGAGGGGTCGGGGGTCGATCACGGCATCGGTGAGCCGGTGGAGCGCCTGATCCCGACCCGGTGGCCGGGGGTCGTGATCGCACACGGAATGCGAGGCAGGCTCCAGGCACTGGATATTGCCCATGGAGGGGTGCGGGCGTGGCTGCCGGATCGGAGGGGCCGAGTCACGGTGCTGGCGGACGGACGGCTGGTGGTGGCCGACCATGCGGGGCGATGGCTCCGCTGGCCCGCCGAGGTGCCGCTTCCCCCGCTTCCCCGCCACCGGCTCCAGACGCCGCACGGCTTCACATCCGTGGCGTGGGACGCGGAAGGCGACCACCTCGTCGCGCTCGATGGGGTCGGGCGTGTGGTCGCCTTCCGACCGCGGGATGGCGAGGTGCTGCCGGCTGCGCGCTGGGGCGAGGGGGTGGGCAAGAGCATCGAGTTGAGCCCGGTGGACGGGCGATTGCGCATGACGGGCATCGGGGACGGGGGTACCCGCGTGGTGTCCCTGGCGGAGGGGATCGTGTCGGTCTCCGCACCCGCCCATCCCGACGAGAGCATCGTGCGAGGACTCATCCATCTCCCGGGTGGGGAGGTCGCACGACTGGCCTACTCGAGCGGCGTGCTCGTCCACGACGCCGCGGGGCATCCGCTCCGGGTGCTGGCGATGCATCCGGACGCACGTGCCGAAGCGCGATACGGGGATGTGCTGGGCGCCGCCCGCGATACGGACGGATCCGGTGTGTGGTGGGTAGCCGACACGGGGCTCTGGTGGGGGGCGGGTGCAGAGGAGCCGGAGCTTCGCTCGGCGGACACGGGGTACAGCGCAATTGTTGCCCTGCCTGACGGAGGCGTGGTCACGGCCCGGGACGATGCGCTGGAGCGGCGCGACGCGACCGGAGCGGTCGGCTGGCGGCTGGAGCATGAGCGCGAGATTCTGTCCCTCGAGGTCCACCCGGACGCCCCGTTGCTTGCGGTGGGGGATCTCGATGGGTGGATCCTGTTCCTGGATGCGGTCACCGGGGAGGAGCTGCTGCGGTGGCAGGGGCACGCCGAGCGGGTCGCTGCGCTCCGTCTGTCCCCGGACGGTCAGTGGCTGGCCAGCGCCTCGTGGGACGGGGCGCTGATGGTGCATCCGATGGCTCCGCTGCTCGGCTGGCTGGCGGCCGGTCGGGACGACGCGTGGCTGGCCGCGCGCCTTCGGGAGCGGACCCGGCCACGCCGATGAGCGTGGGATGCCTGGCCCTTCAGGGTGGCGGGAACTTGCCGCGCTCGGCCGGGTGGTCGAGGCGCGGGTCGCCCACGGGCACGAACGCGGCTGTCGCGGGGACGTGCACCGGGAACTTGCCTCGCTCGGCCGGGTGATCGAGGCGCGGGTCGCCCGCGGGCACGAACTGGAAGGCGGGTGTGCCCGTGTCCACCGACGCGGTCGTGCTCGACTCGACACTCCGGGCGGTCGGCTCCGGCGCGTCCGCGAAGAGCACCGCGAAGGTCAGCCCGATGCCGAAGAGCGAGGTGACCGCGGCGAACAACCAGAGCATGGGCCGTGCCGTGGTGGGCGGTGACGCTGCCGGCGTGGAGGGCGCCGAGGATGCGGCGGCGGGCCGAGTCGCGGCGACCACGACGGGGGGTCCGGCTCGCCGGCGCGGTGAAGGAGCGGTTCCGGGAGCCGACCGTCCCCAGGGGTCGGGAGGCGGCTCGGGCGTCCCGGCGTTCGAGGGCAGCGGTGGCGGTGCGTCCTGTCCGTGCGCGCTCATCGTGGGTCCTGGGAACGTGTCGCGAGCGGCCCGTCTTCCGGCGCGGGGACCAGAGCCCGTCCGAGGAGAACGGCGATGCCGCAGGCGCCATACATGAGGACGCCGTAGCCCAGTGCCGGGACGGCAATTTCCCCATCCCGCAGGATATTGAAGGCGATGCCGATGGCAAGGGCGGAGTTCTGCATGCCGACTTCGATGGTGATGGTGATCGCCTGGGACGGGCGCAGCGCGAGGAGTCTCGAGAGAGCGAACCCGGCCCCCATCGCCGCGCCCATGAGGAGGAGCACGGCCGAGCCGGCCTGGGCCCAGTAGTCGGCGATGGACGAGGCTTCGGCGGCGACGGCCCCGAGGACCATGACGGTGAGCAGCAGTGCGGCGGTGATGCGTACCCGCGGCTCCCATCGCAGCGCCTGCGCGGGACGGTGGTGTCGGAAGATCATGGCCGCGAGGAGCGGCAGGGCGACGACGAGGAGGATGCGCAGGACGGTCTCGCCGAAGGGAAACGCGACCGGTCCCGTGTCCGCGGGGAAGACGGTGAGCGCGAGGTGGAGGTAGAGCGGCGTGCTGAGCACCGTGACGAGACCGCTGATGGCGGTGAGGGAGACGGAGAGTGCCCGGTCGCCTCGGGCCGCGACGGAGAACAGGTTGGACGAGGGTCCTCCGGGGCATGCGCTCACCAGCACGATTCCCACGGCGATGGGAGGTGGGAGCTGCAGCAGCAGGGCGATGCCGAAGCCGAGAAGGGGGAGCAGGACGATCTGGGCGAGGGCTCCGACAGCGACCGGCGTGCGTTCGATGGCCACGCGTCGGAAGTCGTCCACGGTGAGGCCGAGCCCCATGGCGACCATGATGGTGGCGAGGGTGGTCGGGATGAAGATCTGAATGACGAGGTCGGGATTCATCGGGGTCGCCGACCTCGTCGCAAGGGGGAGGCGGCGGGGGAGCGCCGGCGGCCCGCCTGGGCCCCGTCGGAGTGCTCCCGGGCTTCGTCGCGCAGCTTTCGCCATGCCTGGAGACGCCCTCGGGGGATGGTGCCGAGTTCGACCTCCCGCCGGACGGCGCACCCGGGCTCGCTGTCGTGTCCGCAGTCCCGGAAGCGGCAATTCGCTGCGCTGCGCATGATGTCCGGGAACGCATCGTTCACGTCGAGCGCGGGGTCTCGCCAGAGCTGGAACTCGCGCATGCCCGGGGTGTCGAGGACCACGGCGCCGCCGGGGATCGCGACGAGCTGCCGGTGGGTGGTGGTGTGCCGGCCCTCGTCGTCATCCTCGCGGACGGCGGCGGTGCGCATCCGTTCTTCTCCGAGCAGGGCGTTGATGATGGTGGACTTGCCGACCCCGCTGGACCCCACGAGCGCGACGGTGGTGCCTGCGCGGATGAACGGGGCGAGGGTGTCCCTGGGGGTCCCGCCGAGGGCGTCGACGGGGACGACGGCGCCGGGATCGTCGAGGAGGCGGCTCGCGGCTTCGCGAATCGGGGACGGGTCGTCGACGAGGTCGACCTTGGTGAGCACGATCACGGGTTGGGCGCGGGCCTGCCGGATGGCGGTGATGTAGCGTTCGATCCTGCGGGTGTTGAACTCCCGGTTGCAGGAGGTGACGACCAGCACGGTGTCGAGGTTCGCGCCGATGATCTGGGGGCCGGTGCGCTGACCGGCTCCCTGGCGCACGAGGGTTCCTTCCCGTGGCAGGACGGTTCGGACCCGGAGGTCGTCGTCGCCGTCGCCGTCGAGGAGCACCCAGTCGCCCACGCCGATTCCTTCCGCGTCGCGCAGCGCGACGGGGATGGCGGCGCGCGCGGGATCGGGGCAAAGCACCTCGACCTGCAGGCCGAAGTCCGCGGACACCCGGGCCAGTCTGGACCTGTCGGGAGCATCGAGGGTGTTGGCGAGGCGCTCGGGAAAGGCGAGCCTGCGCAAGTCGCGATCGTTCATCAGCGGGCCGCCTGAGGCCACCAGGCGCGGAGGCCCGGACCGGCGCCGGCCTCGCGGAGCGCCTCGATGAGCGCGTCGTGGTCTCGGCCGGCGACGAGCACGGAGAGCACGGTCGTCGCCGCGCCTGGATCGGTGGTGAAGAGGGCCCCGGATCGAATGCACCGCGCCGTTCCGTGCCCCTTGATCCGGAGGGGCAGCAGCTCCCGGAGCCGGTGCGGGAAGCGCTCGCGATCGTCGATGTCGCGGAGCCGGACCAGCAGCCACAGTCCCTGGGTCCCGCCCGCGAGCCGTGCGTCGAGGCCGAGGGCGATGTGCCCCATGGTCCAGCGGGCGTTGATTTCGACAACGGGTCGCAGGCGGAGGCTGCCGTTGTCGCGGTGCACGAGGGCGTCGACGCCGAAGGGGCCGTGGTATCCGGCCTCGTGCAGCGCCGCGGCCGCCCTCGATGCCGCGTCGTGGAGCGTGCGTGCGCTGAACCGGGGATCGCGCCCTTCCCCGTGGCAGAAGCGCACGATGTCGGTGTCGAGCCCGAACCAGGGCCGTCCGACGACGGAGCCCCGGTACTGGCCCCGGGCGTCGGTCAGGAAGCGGGTGATCCCGGAGATCCGGACGTCCCCATCGGGCTGGACATGGCCGCAGACGCTCAGGTCCGCGACGCGATCCAGCCACGGCTCGACGACCACGGCCGGCTGTGCGCGGAACACGTTGGCGAGCCACCGCGGCGCGGTAGCCCGGTCCGCCGGCCCGAGGATCCGGAGCAGTCCTCGTCCGCTGCTTCCGTGGTCGGCCTTGATGACGCAGGGTTGTCCCCCGGCGAGCCAGTCGTCGACGTGACGCATGGTGTCGGCAACGGACGTGCACACGCGTCCGACGGAGTCCTCCGGGGAGCATCGTTCATCGGCGAGATCCGCGAGCATCTTCCGGAGCACGCCGCTGGAGAGCGACTTCCGGTTCGCGGCGCGGGCGGCCTGTGCCGGGGGGGGCCAGAGGCTGCGGTCGACGAGCCTTTCAGCGAGGGGTTCCAGCCTGCGTTCGGCATCGGGGCTCCAGCCCCAGGGGTCGAACCGGGAGAAGTGCCGGTGAGGGGCGTCAGGCGTCGCTCCGTCCTCGGTGGCCAGGAAGCGCGGCAAGGGGAACCCGGCCCGTGCGAGGGGCTGGAGGAAGGTCGGTTCGGGCTCCTTCCGGACGACCACGACGTCGTCGGTGCGGACGAGGACGAGGGGCAGCGTCTCGATGTCCTGCTCGATGGCGGCGGCGGCGGAGGGGAGCGGGTGCCCGTCCCCGTGGATCCACCGGTGGTCGCAGGAGGGGTTGAAGAGCCAGAGCCCGGGCGGCCTTCCCCGGGAGTCGCCGTAGACCTCGATCCTGCGGATGAAGTCCGGGTCCAGCCCTGCACGGCGGCGTCCGTCGGCGTCGAAGGAGAGCCCCCGGGCTCGGGCGGGGCTGAGCGGCGGTGGCAGAAGGTCCCGGTAGGCGTCGAACGGCGCGACCTCGGGATCGCGCCAGCGGTCGAACCAGACGACCCCATGCTTCACGTGCCCGATCTCCTCCTCGTAGACGATGTCGAGGACGCGGGCCGTGGCTTCGTCCCCGGCGGTGCGGAAGGCCTCGGCGTAGAAGCTGGCGTAGTCCAGGTTGGCCTGCTCGAGGGTGAGGCTCATTCCCGTCACGAAGTCGAGGGGCCGCTCCATGGGGGACAGCGCATCCCAGAAGTAGCTGCTGACCGGGATCTCGCCGAGTTCCACCCCGTCTTCCTGCATTCTCTGGTGGTACATCCGCAGGTGTCGCTGCTCTTCCTCGATGGTGTGCACGAGCCCGCGCCGGAACGAGGGTGGCGCGTCCGGGAAGCGCAGGAGCGCGAGGGCCATGAGTTCGGTGGCGAGAAGTTCGTGGTTGGCGAAGAAGTGAAGGACCCGCCCACGCATTCCTTCCCGATCGAGCTCGTGGACGCCCGGGAAGGGCACTCGTTCCCGGGGGAGGTCGAGGCGCAGCGCGTGAGGGCGGCCCGGCATTCGCGGCGACCTTGCGAGCACGGGGCCCGGTTCGTTGTCGGTGAGACCGGACGGATCGACCAGCTTGTCGTCCAGCGTCGTGCCGAAGAGGATACGTTCTGCGAACTCGCGAATTTCCATGAGGCTCGGTGCGGGATCGTTTCCGTGACCGGTCGGTGCGAGTCTGGCGCGGACCGCCACCGCGGTCAACCTGCGCCGGCTGGCGGTTTGCGAGGACCTCGCAGTTCCGCGTCCGAACCGACGGCTGTTGATCCCGCGGACGCGACCCGGGGTGCGGCCGCTGCGGTCCCGTTTCGTTCTCCGGCGTCGGGAGGTCCAACCGGTATGCGCAGCGTTTGCGGCGCGGTGCGGCAGGGTCGAGTCACTGGACAGCGGCCTCGGGGTGCGCAAGTGTGCGCGCGACGATTCCCGGCGGCCGCAGCTGGGCCAGGAGCCAAGTCCGGGCCGCCATCCAGAAGCCATGACGCAGGGGCCCCATGCGACGAGACCGGACCTTCCTCGCCGAGATTCCCTTTGCCCGCCACGAGTACGGCAGCATTGTCCAGACGAACTACCCGGGCGCCCATGACGGGGAGTACCGGGCTCGCGTCCGGACGCTGATCGAGCAGTCCCAGGCCGCGTGGCCGGCGATCCCGCGCTACGCGTACACGCGGGACGAACACGAGACGTGGGAGCTGGTGTCGGAGGTGCTCATCCGGCTTCAGAACCGGTATGCGTGCAGGGCCTTCCTGGAGGGTCGCGATGCCCTCCGGCTCGACACTTCGGAGGTTCCGCAGCTCGACGAGGTGTCGGCCCGCATGGAGGCGAGCACGGGGTTCATGCTCGCCCCGGTGGGCGGTCTGCTCGACAAGGGGGAGTTCCTGCCGATGCTCGCCGGAAAGGTGATGCGGTGCACGCCGTATGTCCGCCACCCGGCGTACCCGTTCTTCACACCCGAGCCGGACATCCTGCATGAGCTGCGTGGACATGCGCCGATGTTCATGCACGAGCCCTTCGTCGAAATGTCCGTGGCCATCGGGAACGCGGCCGGAGCGGCGGTGGAGGCCGGGAACGAAGAGCTCCTCGACCTCATCGGCCTGTTCTACTGGTACACGGTGGAGTACGGCCTGATCCACGAGGACGGCGAGATGAAGGTCTTCGGTGCGGGCAGCAACGGCGGCATCCAGGACCTGCTGCGGTCGATGGATCCCACGGTGGAGAAGCGACCGTTCTGCATCGACGCCATTCGGGAGTTGAGCATCGACTACGACGCCCCGCAGCAGGTCTTCTTCGTGGCGGAGTCGTACGAGCAGGTCGCGGAGCTGGCGTTCAGGCTGGAGAAGATGGCCTGAGGCGAACGGGGATCGTCGTTCGGTCGTGCGCCGCGAACGTGCCGGCTCCTGTTCCGTGCGCATGGACCGTGGGGCGCGTGATCGCGCGACCCTGCACGCATCCCCGGGTCATGCGTGCTGGTGTTCGCCGAAGAGCATGCCGTCGCCCTGCGCCATCCGGTCGAGTTCGGCGAGCATCTGTTCCCCGGTGAGTTCCATGGCGGACGCCCCGTGGGCGTACTGAAGCAGCCCGGACGCCTCGTAGTGGGGCAGCATGCGATCGCTCATGAGCCCGATCTCCCTGAGATTCGGAACGAGCCGGCTGAACATCACGCTGCGGAAGATCTGCATCCCGGGCGCGCGGTTGACGAATTCGTTCCAGGTGGACCGGGGCATCAGGCCCTCGAACCACTCCTCGTAGACCTCGTGAAGCATGAAGCGGTTGCGCATGAGGACGGCGATTTCGTAGGCCCAGTCTTCGCGCTCCTGACGTTCGGTGTCGTCGAGTTCGTTGTGGATGTGGTCGCGAAGCGCGAGAACGCCGTAGTGAACGTGCCGCGCCTCGTCCTGGATGATGTAGCGCAACAGGTCCTTGAGCAACGGTTCCCGGGTCATGCGGTAGAGGGTGCCGAAGGCGCCGAGGGCGAGTCCCTCGACCATGATCTGCATGCCGAGGAACTTCATGTCCCATCGCGAGTCGGACATGAGGGAGTCGATGATGGTGAAGAGGTTGTCGTTGATGACGTAGAGGCGGTTGAGCTT
>REDH01000002.1 GCA_007693585.1 Deltaproteobacteria bacterium | reverse complement strand
GGATGGGTGGGTCGTGGTGGTGGGTGTGGGTGGTGGGGGGGGGGGGGGCGGCGCGGCGGCGGGGGTTTCATTATGGGGGCGTTTTCCGGTACCAGGCGCGGGTGTCCTGGGCGGTCCACTCGCGCAGGGGGAGGTTCTGGAGCATCTCCCGGAGCACGAGGGCGTTGAGGGGGCGGCGGCTCGGATCCTTGTCGAGGCAGGTGAGGATGAGGGCCTCGAAGGCGGGTTCGACGCGGATGTTGTCGGCGCGCTCGGAGGGGGGCAGTGGCGGCTGCGTGGCGTGCATGTGCATCTGTTCGGCGGCGGAGTGGGCGTCGAAGACGTACTCGCCGGTGAGCAGGTAGTAGGCGACGCAGCCCAGGGAGTAGATATCGACCTGTTCGGTGAGGACATCGCCGCGTACCTGCTCGGGGGACATGAAGGCGGGGGTGCCGTGGAGCATGCCGGGGGCGGTGCGCAGGGCTGCGGCCTGGGATTCGTCCAGGGCGTCGGGAGAGGTGGCGGCGACCAGGCCGAAGTCCAGGACCTTGACGACGTCTTCGTCGAGGCCCTGGCGGCTGATGAAGATGTTGGCGGGCTTGATGTCGCGGTGGATGAGGCCGAGGGAGTGGGCTTCGGCGAGGCTGTGGCAGGTCTGCACGAGGAGGTCGCGGACGCGTTCCTGCGGTTGGGGTCCCCAGCCGCCGACGAGGGTGGAGAGGTCCATGCCCTCGAGGAGCTCCATGGTGTAGAAGAAGACGCCCTGTTCGGTGATGCCGCAGTCGAAGATGCGGACGGTGTGGGGGCTGGTGAGGCGGGCGAGTACCTGGGCCTCGCGCTCGAAGCGGGCGCGAACGCGGCGGAGGTCGGCGGGGTTGTCGAGGCCGCGCTCGGAGAGGCGGACGAACTTGACGGCGACGGGGCGGGAGAGGAGGCGGTGCCGGGCGCGCCAGATGTCGCCCATTCCGCCGGCGTCGAAGCGTTCGAGGAGCTCGTAGGAGGAGACCTTCTGGAGCTCGCTGCGCAGGGCGCGGGTGCGGAGGATGCGGCGGTACTCCTCACCGACGAGGACGAGGGCGCCGATGGCGCAGAGCCAGGTGGTGACGCTGTTGATGGCGGCGATGCTGATGGCTTCGCCGAGGGTGACCATTTCGAGCTGGCCCGTGAGGCTGGCGATGACCGCGCCTGCGATGAGGGCGACGGAGGCGAGGCCGATGAGGGTGGCGTGGTAGGTGATGCTGGCGGGAACGAGGATCGCGTAGGCGAGGACGAGCAGGCCCATCCAGGAGGGGAAGACGGCGCTGCGTTCATCGAGGAGGTGGGCGATGTCGTACTGTGTGATGAGGGCGACGAGGAGAAAGTAGAAGGCTGCCGAGAGGGCCCGCAGCAGGCCGGGTGTAGCGTGTTCACCGCGGGCCGTGATGGAGAGGCTGATGGCGAGCATGGTGACGACGATCCCGCTCAGCAGCTGACCGATGAGGGTGGAGACTCGGGGCTCCGGGCCGCGCAGGGCGTACTCGGTGATGACACTGGAGGCCATGCCGAGCAGGACGAGGCCGCTGACGAGGAGCACGAAGGAGCGCACGCCGCGCTTGAGCTCGGCGGCTTCTTCGGCGGCGTTGCGCAGATCGTTGGGCATCGGGACATGGGAGCGCGGAAGCGCCTGGCCCGTCTGCGGAGAGGCGTCGAGATCCATGGTTCAGCCTTCGGCTTCGATTCGATCGAGAATCAGAGGGACCTGCTCGGGCTTCTGCGCGACGATCCGGATGGCGGCACGGCAGCGTCGGAGAGCCTCGTCGAGATCGCGGGCATTGTTGACATGGAGCGTGGCGAGCGGGTCGCCGGACTCGACGCGGGCGCCCCGCCGTGCGTGCAGAACGATGCCGACAGCGGGGTCGATGGGGTCTTCCTTTCGGGCGCGTCCGGCGCCGAGGAGGGAGGCGGCGCGACCGACGGCCTCCGTGTCGAAAGCGCTGATCCAGCCACCTGCGTCAGCTTTGAGTTCGACGGTGCGTTCGGCGCTCGGAAGGAGGTCGGGATCGTCGATGGTGCGTGGGTCGCCGCCCTGGTCGGCGGCGATGTCGCGGAAGCGTTCGAAGGCGTATCCGCCGTCGAGGAGGCGGGTGAGGGTCCGGAGGGCGTCCTCGCGCTCGGTGTGGGTTCCGGCGGAGAGGAGCATCTCGGCGCCGAGCTCGAGGGTGAGTTCGCGCAGGTCGGAGGGTCCGCCGCCGCGCAGGACCTCGATGGATTCTCGGACCTCGAGTGCGTTTCCGATGCAGGCTCCCAGGGGCTGGTCCATGTCGGTGAGGAGCGCAGTTGTGCGGACGCCGGCGTCGTGGCCGAGGGTGACCATGGTGCGCGCGAGCTCGGCGGCGTCTTCCTGGCGCTTCATGAAGGCGCCGGAGCCGACCTTCACGTCCAGGACCAGGCCGTCGAGGCCTTCGGCGAGCTTCTTCGACATGATGGAACTGGCGATCAGCGGGATGGACTCGACGGTCCCGGTGGCGTCGCGCAGGGCGTAGAGCTTTCGGTCGGCGGGGGCGATCTCCGCGGTCTGCCCGATGAGGCCGCAGTGGTGGCGTCGCAGCATGTCGCGGAAGCGCTGGAGGTCCAGGTC
>REDH01000001.1 GCA_007693585.1 Deltaproteobacteria bacterium | reverse complement strand
CGCACCCGCTCGACGACGCACCCGCTCGACGACGCACCCGCTCGACGACGCACCCGCTACACGAACAGGAAGACCGTCAGGAAGCTCAGCGGGATCCCCACCCCCACCATCAACGCCGCAAGCTCCGGGTCCAGCCGGTGCTCGGCAGCGATGATCGACCCCGTGATCATCGGGGCCATCGCCGCCTCCAGCACCGTCACCGCGCGCACGGTGTCGTCCAGCCCCGGCGCGAGCGCCAAGACCGCGATCACCATGGCTGGCGCCAGGATCAGCTTGTACAGCAGCCCCGCTCCGAGCCGGCCGGCCCGCTCGCGCACCGCCCCAAGGCGCAGCTGCATTCCCACCGACACCAGCGCCAGCGGGGCCAGCGCTCCCCCGATCCGCTCGAGGACCTCCAGCGCCACCCCGGGCAGCGGGACCGTGCCGCGGATCACGAACGCCAGGACCAGCGCCACGAACGGGGGAAACAGCACGATCCGCCGCATGATGGCCCGCAGATCCGGGTTGCCCCCTGCGGCGATCGCCGCCACCGGCATCCCGATGAAGGAGAGCGCGATGAAGGACCCGAACTGATCGATCAGCAGACCGAGCCCCATCGCCTCGGGCCCGTGGAACGCCTCGATCATCGGCAGCCCCACGAAGGACGTGTTGCCCAGCCCCCCCGTCAGCACCAGCGCCCCCACCGTACCCCGCGACCAGCCGAACAGCCGCCCGAGCGCCGCAAACACCGGGATCGCCACCAGGCAGATCAGCCACGGCGTCGCGATCGGCAGCGCAAGCGACCACGTCACGTCCAGCCTCGGGACGTGCAGCAGCACCAGCGCCGGCAGGCACACCCAGATGATGAACGCATTGAGCGCCCGCGGCATGTCGCGCGGCAGGGAGGGGACACGCTGCAGGGCGATCCCGACCACGAAGCAGACGACGAGGAGCACGAGGGGAGACATGGCGTGGCACGAACGGGAACGAGTCCCCCGAAACCCGAAGGGCGAAACCGGGAGAAGGGGCTGCGGACGTCCTGCACCGGCACGGCGCGGAACAGGGGAAGGAGCCGGCCAGACGTACGGGACATCAAGGCCGGACCGCCCGACCGTGCATCGCGCGCTCCCGGACCGCTGGCAAGCACGCAGTGCGGCGGATGACGCGGCCTGAATACCGCGGGCCCTCTTGCGTCCTCTCCCCTGCGTGCCCATCCGGCGCCCGCCACCCCAGACGCCGCCGGCCGCGTCCGCGCTCCCGGCGCCCCGATGACGCCCTCTCCACCCCAGGTGAAGCCATGAACGGAACCCTCCGCATCGTCCTCCCGCTCGTCGCCCTCGCGATCCTCGTCGCGACCCCCGCCCTCGCCCAGCAGTCCCAGCCCCGAAACCTGCCCATCCCCGGCGTCGCGCAGGAGCCGCAGGTGCGATTCGGCGTGGACGGCGGCTTCCTGCTCCCCCTGGGCGACCTCGCCGACGTCACCGGCCCGGCCATCGGTGTCCTCGGCCGCTTCGAATACCCGGTGGCCCTCAACGCGACCGTCACCGCGCGGGCCGGCTACCTCCACGGGCTCTCCGAATCGACGGGCGACTTCTCCTTCTCCGTCAGCCACGTCCCCATCCTCGGCGGCTTCAAGTTCTTCCCCAGCCAGCGGCCCCTCCAGCAGGGCGGTCTCTACCTCGGCGCGGAATTCGGCCCCAACCTCGTCATCGCCCGCGCCTCCGACTCCATCGCCTCCGACAGCGACTCCGAGTTCCGCTTCGCCTTCGGCCTCGGCGCCGGCTTCGAGGTCGGCATGGTCGACCTGCGCGGCGGACTCTTCGTCGCCGACATCGGCGAGTTCGGCGACAGCATGGGCCTGCTCTTCAGCGCCGGCCTGACGTTCTGAAGGACCACCCCGCCGTCGCGCCGGCCTCGGGCACAACCGGGACGCGTCGCCCGCAGGCGTTCGCCCGCGTCGATCTCCCCCTCACTGTCGCGCCGGCCCCGGGCACAAGAGGGATGCGCCGCGGAGCCGCTTCGTGCATCCTGTCCCGGCGGGCCGCCCCCGCGCGCCACCCCCTCCTCCCCCCCTCCCCCCGGTGGACCATGACACGATTTCTCCCCGCCCTCCTCGCCACGGCCCTCCTCCTCCCCGCCTGCGGCAGCGATGACGGCGACGACGGCGGTACCGGATCGCCCCCTCCCGCCTCCAGCGAACCGAGCGCCGGCGGCAGCCTCGACGCACCGAGCGACCCGGAGCCCGAATCCACCCCGTCCTCCGATCCGACGGGCACCGGAGAAGGCAGCGCGGAGGAAGAGACCCTCGCCACGCTTCACGCCGGCGTCTTCGCCGCACAGTGTGCCTCCTGCCACGGATTCCTCCTCGAGGGTGACCTCGACCTGACCCTCGACGGCACGCTCCGCGGACGACTGCTGCAGGACAGCATCCAGCTCCCCGGCATGCCCCTCGTCGATCCCGGCGACCCCGCCAACAGCTACCTGTGGCACAAGGTCGCCAACACCCACGTCGACGTGGGCGGCTCCGGCGACATCATGCCGCCGACCGGGTCGCTCCCCACCGAGGCCCTCGACCGCATCGAGGCCTGGATCGCAGCAGGCGCACCCGAGTAGCCGCGCCCGAGCAGCCGCGCCCGAGCAGCCGCGCCCGAGCAGCCGCGCCCGAG
>REDH01000196.1 GCA_007693585.1 Deltaproteobacteria bacterium | reverse complement strand
ACGGAGCCCGACCCGACGGAGCCCGACCCGACGGAGCCCGACCCGACGGAGCCCGACCCGACGGAGCCCGGCGACACGGAGATCGATCTGGGTGAGCTCGCTTTTGGTGAAGAGACCGGATTCGCGGAGGTGGGAGCGGGAACGTACCGCATCGAGCTTCGGGACGGAGAGGGCAATGTGCTCTTCAGCACGGAGCCGCTGCTCCTGGCCGAGGACGAAGGGCTCGCCGTGCTGTTCGTGAACGATGCCGATGGCGAAGTGTCCGTGATTCTGGACGCGGAGGCCCCGGTGGCTGCGGCGGCCGGCTTTGCCACCTTCCGCCTCGTCCATGGCTTCGAGGGTGTGGAGCCCGTCAGCATCGTGGCCCCGGGCGGAATCGCGAACACGTGTCTTCCGTCCTCCATCGGCGGCCTCGGGTTCTGCATCGAGCAGTGTTCGCCATACCCGCGGATGGGTGCGGGCAACTACGGCTGCTCGGAGGAAGGTGCGACGTGCCGTCCGTTCAAGGCGGACAACACGCCGCGCGCCGCGATGGACGGTGTCTGTCTGGTCATTGACGACGCGGACATCGCCACCGGTGATGTCTGTGCGACGGAGTTCGCGCTCAATGAGTGCGAGGACTTCGGTCTCTGCCTCGGCGAGGCCTTCGAGGAGGAGGAGAACACCTGTCGCCAGCTCTGCGAGCCGATGTCCCGTGGGCAGTGTCCGGATGGGTCGTTCTGCGGATACATCTTCCCGCTGAACGACATCTGGGACATCTCCTTCTGCGAGGACGCCGACGTGACGGGTGTTGCACCCAACGAGGCTTGTCCCGCGGACAGTGCGGGTTCCCTCTGTGGTGACCACGCGCTGTGCCTTGTCGTTGCGCAGGGCAGCGAGGACAGCACCTGCGGCGAGCTGTGCACGCAGGATGCCGACTGCTCGGCGAACGGCGCCTGCGCAGGCATCGGTCAGCTTCAGGACATCACGGCTCCGATCGGCATCTGCCAGTACTGAGTTCGGGTCACCGATGGCCGCCGCGGCGGCCGCAGTCCATCGCCCCACACCGGCAAGTTCGGTGTGGGGTTCGCTTTTGGGGTGGAGTGGCCGATCCCACCTCCTTGACAGGGGAGTGTCCGGTGGGCGACAACACAAGCGCCGCGGGCGCGGCGCCGATTTCCTTCTCGAGACCCGGTAAGGCTCATGCAGACGAACCTTCGACTGATCCTGCTGCTCGGTGCGGCCCTTCTTCTGGCTTTTCCTGCGATGAGCGGTTGTTCGGACGATTCGGGCGACGACTCGGCCGTGGATCGCCCGGGGCGCCCGGGTGGTGGTGGGGGCACGGGCGGCGGGATTGCCCCGCCGGCCAGCGATCCGATCACGCCCCCCGGGACGGCGGAGGGTTCGCAGCCCGGTCAGGGGGGAGAGCAGTCGACTCCGGGTCCCGGAACGACCCCCGGGGACGGTACCGTGGGGTACGAGCCCGTCCCGGCCAACTGCACGCAGGCTGTGGGCGTCGATGGACTGGACGGCGGGTTCTGCCAGATTCCGTGCGACGGTCAGGGTGCCTTCTGCCCGCCGGACCGAAGTGGGCAGGGAAGCCCGCAGTGTGCGCTGGATGACGGGAGCGGGAGCTTCTCGTGTGCGCTGATCTGTGATCCGGCTACCGGTGGGTGTCCTCCCGGTGGGGCTTGCCAGAGTGCCCCCGGTCAGGACGGTGTGGGCATCTGCACCTGGGAGGTGGGTGGTGGTGATCCCGGCAGCGGTGGTCTTCCGCCGGTCGGGTATGCCCCTTCCCAGGAGAACTGCGCGCAGGCGATCGGAGTGGAAGGTGTGGAGGGGGTCTTCTGCGATCACGCCTGCGACGGTGCGGGTTCGCCCTGTCCGCGTGACGTGAGTGGTTCTGGCCAGCCCCAGTGCGTGCTGCAGAGTCCGGCGGGGATGTCCTGTGCGCTGATCTGCCAGCCTGCGACGCCGGATTGTCCGTCGGGCGCGTCGTGCGAGCAGGTGCCTGACCAGCCGGCAGGTGTCTGCGTGTGGCCCGCGCCTGCGCAGTAGCGCGTTCACGGTGGCGGCCTCGCAGTTCGATCGTGTGATACGCGTCTGATGCGCGGATCGGTTTTCCATCGGCCGGTGCCGACATGGATCTGCGCGGTCGGGCTAGTGCTCGTCGCCGTGTCATGCGGTGGCGACGCGGATGATGGCCCGGACCGCGCATGGGCTTCTTTCGTCGAGGAAACGGCGGGACCTGGGGGAGGCGAGGATCCGGGGGGCACACCGGGCCCTGCTGGCTGCGTCCTTGATGGCACATCGGGAGGGTGCGGGGCTTCGCTGGCGCGTTGCGTGCCGGACTGGGCGTCCGGCACCCGCTGTGTGGCAGCAGGGTCGAGCGCTTCAGGCGAATCCTGCGACGCGCGATCGGCGTGTGACGTCGGGCTCCTCTGCATCACTTTCGACGACGGGAGTCGCTGTGTGCGGACCTGCGCGCTGGATGGCGCGGGTTGTCCGGAGGAGGGCCTGGACTGCGAGGCGCATCCGCAGCTTGCCGCGCTTTCGGCCGGGCTCTGCCTGCCTTGACAGCAAATCGGCAGCTATGCTACCCGCCCGGCCCGTGTCGGGAGGCAGAGGCTTCCCGTCCGACCTGGGCCGTCGTCTAATGGCAGGACATCGGTTTTTGGTACCGAGTATCAAGGTTCGAATCCTTGCGGCCCAGCTACCGTTCGCGCTGTCGAGCGAGTGATGTGCGCCATGGGGGTGCACGTGGGCGAGAAAACAGCCGGGGCGTTGCAGTGGACGAGTCGATCAAGATTTTTTCTGGCAACGCCAACCCGGGTCTGGCCCGTGAGGTGTCGGACTACCTGGGCCAGCGCCTTGGCGCCTGCATGGTGAGCACGTTCGCCGACGGCGAGATACAGGTGTCCATCGACGAGAGCGTCCGTGGGAAGGATGTGTACGTCCTCCAGTCCCTGGCGAAGCCGGTCAACGACTCGTTGATGGAGCTTCTGGTGATGGTCGACGCGCTGAAGCGGTCGAGCGCGCGCACGATCACTGCGGTGATTCCGTACTTTGCGTATGCACGTCAGGATCGACAGGCGCGTCCGCGCACGCCGATCACGGCGAAGCTTTTCGCTGATCTTCTGACGGCCAGCGGCGTGGATCGTGTGATGGCGATGGACCTTCACGCCGGCCAGATTCAGGGATTCTTCAGTGTTCCGTTCGAGCACCTCTATGCGACTCCGGTCCTGATCGCCGCGATGCGGGAGGAGATGGGAAGTGACGCGGGGGAGGCTGTGGTGGTGTCCCCGGACGCTGGTGGTGTGGAGCGTGCGCGCGTTTACAGCTCGAAGCTCGGGTGCGGTCTGGCCGTGATCGACAAGCGCCGGTCGCGCCCGAACGTGGCGGAGGTGATGAACGTCATCGGCGAGGTGGAGGGCAAGAACGCCTTCATTCTCGATGACATGATTGATACCGCAGGAACGTTGTGCAACGCCGCTGTAGCCTTGCGCGAGAAGGGAGCGCGGCGCGTGCTGGCGCTTGCGACGCACGGCCTGTTCAATGGCCCGGCGGGCGAGCGGATCAACAACTCGGTGCTGGAGAAAGTGATCGTCACGAACACGATCCCCGTGGCTCCGGAGAAGCTGGGCTCGGATCGCATTCAGGTGCTGAGCGTGGGTGCGCTGATCGGCGAGGCCATTCGAAGGGTGCATGGAGATTCGTCGGTCAGCTCCCTGTGGAACTGAGCGGCATCGGGCGGGTGGGACAACCCAGAAGGCAGGACCGGCGCGCCGAATGGTTCGGGTCAGCGGTGCCCTGCAGGAGAGAGCAGCATGACGGAACGACTGAAGCTTGAGGTGTCTCGACGGGAAGGAACGGGCAAGGGCCCTGCACGGCGCCTGCGCGCGGCCGGTCTGATCCCCGGCATCGTCTATGGGGAGGTCGACGGGACCATCCCGGTGACGATCGATCCGAAGCTGCTCGAGCCGGTGCTCCGGACGGAGTACGGGTTCAACAATGTGTTCGAGTTGAGCATCGACGGGGGAGAGTCGCTGCTCTGCATGGTCAAGGAACGCCAGTTCGACAGTGTGCGTCGCGCGCTGACGCACCTCGATTTCCTCGTGGTGCGTCCTGATCGATACGTCGCGATCAACGTGCCGGTGACGCCGCTCGGTAAGTCCGAGGGCGAGAAGGCTGGTGGGCGACTGATGGTCGTGGCCCGCGAGGTGAAGCTGCGGGTGCAGGTCAAGGACATCCCCGCCGCTGTCGAACACGACATCAGCGCACTGAATATCTCGGAGCAGGTCTACATCGACGAGATGACTCCGCCGCAGGGGGCTGAGTTCGTGTTCCGGCATCGCTTTCCGGTGCTTCGCGTGGCGCGCAAGCGTGGTGCGAAGGTGGGTGCCGAAGCCGCCGAGGAGACAGCCGAGGCGTGACCTGAGGGGCGCGTGGAGGAGTTTGCTGGCATCGTTCGGACTGGAGCGAAGTGCCGGTGGGTTCCCCCTCTCGTCCCGTGCGGGTGTTCGTCGCGCGCGCCCGACAGGCGTTGGAGGCGGTCAGCATGGCAAGGGATGTCGTTCTTCCGGAGGGGCGCGTCGTCATTGCGGGCCTCGGGAATCCCGGGGCGCAGTATGACGGCACCCGCCACAACATCGGGGCCGATGTGGTGGAGGCGCTTGGAGCGCGCCACGGCATCGCGCTTGTCGAGCAGAAGTTCCGTGGTCGGTTCGGAACCGGGCTGATCGGGGGCCGTTCCGTGGCGCTGCTGTGTCCGCAGACGTACATGAACCGGAGTGGCGAATCGGTCGGTCCTGCGCTGAACTTCTGGAAGCTCGGCGTGGGTAGCCTGATCGTGGTGCACGACGAACTGGATCTTCCGTTGGGCCGTGTGCGCGTGAAGCACGGTGGCGGCCATGGTGGGCACAACGGTCTGCGATCGATCCACGTGCAGCTCCCCGATCCCGGGTATTTCCGGGTCAGGTTGGGGATCGATCGTCCACCGCAGGGAGGCAACGTATCGGGCTGGGTGCTGGGCCGGTTCGGGGCGGGTGAGCTGGCGGGGGTCGAGGATCTGCATGAGCGGGGGATGAAGGCTGTCGAGCTGCTGCTATCGGATGGGCTGCTCCATGCGCAGAACGAGGTGCACCCGCTCTGAGGGTCTGTCGCCTCGTTCGAGGTGCCGGTTGACGCTGCCCGTGCCGGAAGCTAGGCGGGTGACGCGGGTTCCTGTTCGGCACAGGGGTTCACGGTCACGGTCGCTCAGGATACGATGAAGGTCTGTCATCTCTACTTGTTCCGGCATGGCATTGCCGAGGGAGAGCATCCGGAGCATCCGGGTCGCGACACGGAGCGTCGGCTGACCGACAAGGGACGGGAGCGGACGGCGAGAGCGGCCCTGGGGCTCGAGAGGCTCGGGATCGCACCGGATGTGATCTGGACCAGCCCGTACGTCCGGACGCGGCAGACAGCGCAGATTCTGGCCGAGGTTCTAGATCCCTCGTCGGGGGTGGAGGTTCACGAACAGCTCGCGTGCGAAGGGTCGAACGAGCGCCTGATCGAGGAGATCGCGGGATCGGCGCAGCGGAGCGTCCTCCTGGTGGGGCATGAGCCGAATCTCAGTGAGTTGACGAGTCTTCTGGTATGCGGTCGTGGCATCCTGCGCAGTCGGTTCAAGAAGGCGGGGTACGTGCACATCGAGGTGCATCCTGTACAGCAGCGTGTGGTGGGGCGGCTGCAGGCGATGCTTCCTCCTCGCGTGCTGCGCTTGCTCGGGGGTGCGGATGATGACGAACGGGATTGAACTCGCGGCTCTGCTGAAGGCACACCGCCGGATTCATGTCGTGGGGCTGTCGCCCCGCCCGGAGCGGACCAGCCACCGCGTGGCCTTGTCGCTGGTTGCGCGCGGGTTCGAAGTGATCCCCGTCAACCCGATGGTGCGGGAGGTGATGGGCAAGACATCCTTTCCCTCGCTCGAGGCCGCTTCGGAGCATGGTTCGGTGGAGTTGGTGAATGTCTTTCGCGACGGCGAAGCGCTCCCGGGGATCGTGGACGACATCGAGAGGACCGGGGGTGTGGAGATCGTCTGGCTGCAACTTGGCGTACACCATGGGGGAGCCGAGCAGCGCCTGAAGGACATGGGCATGATTCTGGTGGCGGATCGCTGCATCAAGGTCGAGGCGGAGCGCCTGAATGTTCGGCATGCCTGACGATCCGGGCTCCGGAGCAGCGCTCGACGAGGCCGCGGGACGTGACAGCGGGGCGCATCGTGCACAGCTTCACCGGGGTGAATCGCGTCCCGAGTGATGACGGCGGCTACGGGCCGCATATCCGTCGACTCTTCCCGAACCCCCGCAGCACAGTGCTCGTCTTCTACATGCTCCTTCTCTTTCTGTTGCTCGGCCCCCTGCTACTGGGGCGGGCCGTGCGCCGACTCGGGTCGTCTGAGCGTCTGATGCTGCCGGGCGCACGACATGCGGAGGGGTGGGATCTGGAGGCGCTCAAGGCCTATCCGGAGCGCGTCGAGCAGCTCCGCGGCTGGGTGGACCGCATTCTGCTCAGCTGGGCTCCGATCGATGATCTGCCTCGCCATCGGCTCGAATCCGGGTATCTGAACCCTCACGGTCCGCAGAGTGCGCCCCCCGTGTTTCAGGTCACTTTCCGCGACGTGAACGGGGATCTCATTCATCTCGGCGCCAGCCATATCTACGAGGCGATGGCCCAGGATGCGCGCTGGCTCGCTGCGGTGCTGCACGTGCCACTGGAGGACGACGTAGCCGAAGGCCGTCCTGCCCGGATCCATGCCCAGCGCGCCCTTCCTGCGCCGGGCGGGGGCGTGGCTGCGCCGCCTGCTGCACAGCCTGCGCGAGGTGCGGCGCAAGTGCTTCCTGCCCCCGGCCCTGCTGGCCATCCGGGGTATGGCGGCGTGCCGCGGGGCCCTGGCACGCCGGTGGTCCCTTCCGCGGGCCGCGGGTCGCCGTACTCGGAGGGGCCTGGTCAGGGGCATCCGGGGGGCGGGTCCTCGACTGTCGACGGCCATTGGGCCGGTTCGGGTCCTGACCCTTCCTGGACTTCGGGAAGAGGGCGGCACTGATCTCCGCGGTCTTTTCGTACTGCGGATGGTCGATGCGCGGGTGCCCCTGGTGCGCGCGCCGAACAGGGTGCTCAGGGTGTGTCGGTGAGCACACGCACGGCGTTGTGCCGCAGGACCAGCGCGACGTCGTGTTCCGTCCAGCCGCGGTGGAGCAGGTGTGCCGTGACGAGGACGGTGTCGGTGCAGTCGCGCATGTCGGAGGGGATGGCGGGAAGCCAGCCATCGAGATCGGTCCCGATGGCGACGTGGTGGACGCCCACGTTCTCGGCGATGTCCTCGATGTGATCGGCGACGCAACGGCTGTCCGCCCGGCGATCGCCGGTGAGGAACTGCGGTGCGAGAATGACACCGATGACCCCCCCGGTGTCGGCGACGGCCTGCTGGGTGTCCGGGTGAAGCAGTCGCGGGTGAGCGTGCAGGCGTTGCGAACCGGTGTGGGTGGCGAATACCGGTCGAGTGCTGGCGGCGCAGGCTTCTCGCGCGCCGCGCTGGTTGACGTGGGCCACGTCGACCACGACGCCGCGTTCGTTGAGGATCGCGATCAGGTCGCGGCCCCAGGGGGACAGCCCTTCGGTCTCGTTCGCACCCCGCCCCATTCCCGGGGACACGGCGCGGTTTCGGGAGAAGTGGGCGAGGGTGAGGTAGGCCATGCCCCGTTCGGCGAGGGCGTCGATGTGCCGTTGCTGCCCGCCGAGGATGTGCGCTCCCTCGATCCCGAAGGTGAGCACGATTCTTCCGTCATCGGGCCACGCTTCTCCGGGTCGCCATCGCACGACCCTGTCCGGGGTGGCGGCGCACCAGCGGTCGAGGAGGTCGATCTGGCGGTGAGCGCTACGCACGCGGGCGGGGGACTCGAAGGGCCAGCCGTGGATTCCGAGGCAGGCGCCCGCGTAGTGGGCTGCTTCGAGTCGTGGAAGGTCCGCGTGCCAGAAGAGGGGTTGGCCGTGCACTCCGGGTCTGTGCCGGCGGAGGGGATCGTATCGAAAGAGGTGGGTCTGGATGAGGGTGTCGAGGTGAAGGTCGATCAGTCCCGTGCGTTGCTGGAGGGCACGGGCTCTGGTCATGGTGTCCGGGCCGGGGTGCTGTTGGCTGGCGTTCGTGTGCATCGTGCTTCGTCGGAGTGGACGGGACGGACGAGGGGCGCTGTCTCGCCCCGGTTGCCCATTGGGCGGGCGCGCGTGGTTGGGGGGCTCCCACGCAGGGGTCCCGGAGGCGACTCAGGGGGTGACGAGAACCGCCTCGTCGTCCTCTCCGAACGCGAATTCATCGCTGCGCAGGCGGCTCGGCTGGGAGATCTGTCCGTCTTCTCCTTCGACGCCGGGGCTGTAGGTGAATTCGACGCGCCAGGGTCCGGCGTCGGCGGTTCGGCGAACCTGACACGGCGGCATCGCCTGGTTGTCGCGCACGTAGTAGGTGCCGTCCCAGGTATCGATGGCCTCCTCGCCCGGCTGGAGGGTCAGTGTCTCCTGGTCGACTTCCGGAGGGAGGCTTCGGTCGCACTCGGGGTCGTCGCAGGGGCACACTCCGGCGAAGGGGAAGATCCGGAGCTCGGTGAAGGGTGCGGGTCCGGGCTCGATGATTCGCCACCAGCCCTGCTGATTCTGCGGTGTGGTGGTGACGATGGTGATGGGCTGGGCGGCGTTGCCGTTGGTGAGTCGGATCCGGATGCTGGTTGAGGCGGGCTCGGTGGGTGCGGGATCGGACGCCGTTCCGGGGTTCGTGCCCGGGGAGGACACCTGGGAGTTGCCCGTGTCATGGCCGGAGGTCGGGGAGGAGGAAGCCGCTGGCGGAGTTGCCGAGCCTTCCGGCGTGGAGCCCGGATCGCTGCTGTCGTCGTCGCCGCAGGCGCTTCCGAGGACGATGGCGGCGGCGGCGAGGAGGCCGATGAGTCGGATGGATGAGGTCATGTCGTGTGTCCTGAATCGGGAGGTGCGGGCCGAGGTCGGCGAGCGGCCCGGGAGCGAGGGTAGCCGTGGTCTCCGGGGCGGGCAACCGCCTGTGCGGCGGCGATTGTCGAGCGTCGGTCGCCCTGGGTCAGTCGCCGCCGAGGTTGAAGAAGACGCGGAGCCCTCGGCCGTCGATGCTGGCCTGGAGGGTCTCGACGGGCATGGTGTTTTCGGCTTCGCCCACGAGCAGGCCGTCGTAGTTGACGGTGAGGTCGAGGGTATTGAGCACGGTGTCCATGAGTCCTCCGGAGAGGGCATCGAAGCGTTCGAGTGCGGTGGCCGAGCCGCGGGTGTTCTCGTACCGGACGTCACGCACGGAGAAGCGAACGCCTTCGGGGGCGGCGGAGAGTCCGACGGCTGCCCGGATGTCCATGGCTCCGCAGAGGTTGTTGGTGCGCCAGAGGGTCATCCGTGCGTCGAGCGTGTCGTCGGCTCCGGCTTCGAAGGAGCGGAAGGCGATGCGGTTTCCGCCGGCTTCGTCGACGGCGCCGGAGGCGTTGTAGGTTGAGGGGATTTCGCCTTCGTAATTCATGCGTCGGGCCATCGCACCGAGCAGGTTGGGATCGAAGATGAGCCCGACGTCGGCGCCCGGAGGGAGCTCGGCGCGGGCGGCGAGTGAGGCGGTCTCCGGGAGGGGGAGGTTGGTCTGGAGGGCGATGACGACGGCCCGCGATTCCGGGAAGACGAGGGGACCACGACCTGCGAGGCGGACGTCGCCGCGTCCGATCCGCCAGGATCGGAAGGTGGCGATCTCGACATCGTTGAAGCGGTTCTGGAGGTAGGAGGTGAGCAGCGTGCTGACGAGCGGCTCGACGGCGCCGTAGAGGACGGGGGAGAGGCTGGAGAGGGCCTCGATGTCGAGTTCGAGGATCTCGGCGTTCTGGAAGGCGGCGACGAAGGCGGAGCGATCATCGTCGAGCGGCCTCATGCCGACGGGGAGCTGGAGCCGTATTCGACCGGTTCCTCGCGGGCCCTGGTTGCGATTGAGGAAGACGCCGACGTCGAAGGGTACATCGGCGACGAAGCACTCGGGGCATCCGCGTTCGCCGCCGATGCGGAGTTGGGGGAGACGCGGCCGGACGGAGACGTTGACCTGCTGTCCGAGGACCGAGACGCCGTCCGTCAGTTCGCCGAGGTCGGAGTCGCTGAGGTTGGCGAAGAAGGCGTTGACGGCGGCCTGATTGAGGACGAGCGCCATGGGGAAGCGTTCGGTGCCGTCGGGGATGGCGCCCAGGAGGTTTGCGGCCTGGGCGACGGTCTCGGTGTGTTCCTGTGCGAGGGGTTCGCAATCGGTGGAGAAGTCGTCGAGGAGTGCGCAGCCGGTTCCCGCGGCGAGGGCAGCGCAGAGGATGCCCGCGATTCGAAGGAGGCGAGCGTTGCGGGGTGTTGACGTGGGCATGGGCGCTGGCCGGTCTGGGAGTCGCGGGGGAGGGCGGGGCCGGTGTAGCGACGACCGAAGGGGTCGTGCCATTCACGCGTGTGCGTTGCGTTCGGTCGGTGCATCGGGGCGGTGTGTGGGGTCAGGCCTGCCTGTCCACGGGTCGCGGAATCTGTCTTGGCTGGCTGGTTCGCGGCGTCAAGCGGCAGTTGAGCGTCCTGCGCGTGATGCTGCTGCAACGCGGCGGTCGTGGGAGATCCCGTCCTTGCCACTGTGGGGGGGGGGCGTTAGAGCACGCGCGCCCGGTCGAGCAGATTCGGCCCAAGGTTCGCGCGGTGCATCACCGGTGGCGGGCCGATCATCAAAGCACCATCAGCGCCATTCGCTGAGTCGTCCGACCATCCCAGGGAATTCATCATGTCCACAGCAGTTGTCTCCATGACCCGTCCGTTTCTCGATACCGGCCTTCCGCTGTTCAGCGGCCATTCGCACAAGGTGGCCAGCCTTGATGCGGCGTTGGTGGCCTATGGTCGCAAGGAGCTTGAGCTCGCGGAGCACGAGATGCCCGGTCTGATGTCCCTTCGGGAGGAGTACGCCGAGAGCCAGCCGCTGCGGGGTGCCCGGATCATGGGGTCGTTGCACATGACGATTCAGACGGGCGTCCTGATCGAGACGCTGGTGGCGCTGGGTGCGGAGGTGCGCTGGGTGTCCTGCAACATTTATTCGACGCAGGATCATGCGGCCGCCGCGGTGGTGGTGGGCCCGACCGGGACGCCGGACGCGCCGGCTGGTGTTCCGGTGTTCGCTTGGAAGGGGGAGACGCTGGCCGAGTACTGGTGGTGCACGGTTCAGGCACTGGAGTGGCCCGGTGACGAAGGTGCGAATCTGATTCTGGACGATGGCGGTGACGCGACGCTCCTCGTGCACCTGGGCGCACGTCACGAGGCGGCGGGGACGCTGCCCGAGCTGGACGCCGCGGAGAGCGAGGAGGAGCGTGTGGTCTTCCAGGTCCTTCACGACGTGCGGGAGCAGCGTGGGGACAACTACTGGCGGCCGATGGCGGAGCGAATCCGCGGTGTTTCGGAGGAGACCACGACGGGCGTGCACCGGCTGATCAAGATGAAGGAGGAGGGCACGCTTCTCTTCCCCGCGATCAACGTGAACGACGCGGTAACGAAGTCGAAGTTCGACAACGTGTACGGCTGCCGCCACTCGCTCGTGGATGCCATCATGCGGGCGACGGACCTCATGCTGAGCGGGAAGCGCGCGCTGATCCTCGGGTACGGGGACGTGGGCAAGGGGTCGGTGCAGTCGCTGCGGGGGCAGCACGCGAAGGTGGCGGTGACGGAGATCGATCCGATCTGCGCGCTCCAGGCGTGCATGCACGGCCTGGACGTCATCACCATCGAGGATGCGCTCGAGACGTTCGACATCTACGTCACGGCGACGGGCAACAAGGGCATCATCACGGCCGACCACATGAAGCGGATGAAGCACAATGCGATCGTCTGCAACATCGGGCACTTCGACAACGAGATCGACATGGCTGGCCTGGAGGCGATGCGGGAGACCGGGGAGGTCGAGAAGATCGAGATCAAGCCGCAGGTTCACGAGTGGCGTTTCCGGGACACGACGCACGGTCCCGGGGGTCGGGGGCATTCGATCCTCGTCCTTGCCGAGGGGCGTCTGGTCAACCTCGGCTGTGCGACGGGCCACCCCAGCCTGGTGATGAGCGCGTCGTTCACGAACCAGGTGCTGGCCCAGATCGAGTTGCACCGCGATGCGGAGCGCTACGGACTGGATGTCGTGACGCTGCCGAAGCACCTCGATGAGCGTGTTGCCCGGCTTCATCTGGACAAGTTCGGCGCTCGGCTGACCGTGCTCAGCGAGGAGCAGGCCCACTACATCGACGTTCCGGTGGAGGGGCCCTACAAGCCCGAGTACTACCGGTACTGAGCGCGTGGCGCAGGGACGGGCTGGTGGCGGGGGGGCGCACGGTGGGGCGACCGGCTTGCCAGCGCCGTTGCTCTCGGGCACAGGGGGTGTCCGCGGCGAGAACGGAGCCGGGCCGTTCCGAAGGTGGTCCCAGTGGTCAGGGAGGGAGAGATGTCGGAGTCGATCACCGCAGTGGATCCTGATGCTGCAACGTGTGTCCATCATGGTCGCGAGGCACCGGGGATGGTCGGTTCCTATGCGCGTGCAGTGATGCGTCGACGACGAGGTGCGGCGCCTGCCGACGTTCCCGCGCTGTCCGCGGTGGCGGAGCGCTGGGCGCCATCCCGGGACCAGCTCGCCGCGTACGCGCGCGTCTGTGGACTGCCCGAGCGGTCGGCACTTCCGATCACCATGGGACAGCTGCCGGTGCTTCGGTTGCAGGCCGCGTTGTTCGGCTCTCCGGCGTTTCCCTTCTCTGCGCCGGGGATGGTCCACATCGACAACCGCTTTCGTCAGATGGAGCCGTTGAGACCGGATCGGATCTACCGGGTGATTGCGGCGATCGAGGGTGCGGAAGCCCATCGTTCGGGGATCGCCCTGCGTTTCCGGGCCACGATTCACGAGGGGAGCGAACCCTGCTGGGAGAGCTGTTCGACGTATCTGGTGCGGGATCGGCGGTACGCGGATGCGGACGCCCCGTCGCGTGACGTGCCCGGGCGGCCGGACGGGGAGCCGGTGCACGAGGAGGTCTTCCGCATCGCCGAGTCCACCGGGCGGGAGTACGCGCGTGTGGGGGGAAGCGGAGACTGGAACCCGATTCACGTGCACGCGCTTCCGGCTCGGCTGTTCGGGTTCCCGCGTGCGATCGCCCACGGGATGTGGACGGCGGCGCGCATGCTGGGTGCGGTGGATGCGCCGCTCGACGACGGGCCGTCGGCGTACTCGGTCTGGTTCGGCAAGCCCGTGTTCCTGCCGAGCGCGCCCACCTTCCGTGCGTGGACGGGCGATGCGGGCCAGGAGGCGTGGCATCTGCGCATCGAGGACGCCACCGCGGAGCGCTGGCACGCCGTGGCGACGCTCGAGGCGGGTGGGGTCAGTCCTTCCGGAAGCTGAGTTCCCCCTCTGCCGTCTCGATGTGGACGGTGTCGCCCTCCTGGAAGGCACCGCGCAGCAGCTCCTGCGCAAGCGGGTTCTGGACCAGCTTGGTGATGGTCCTCTTGAGCGGCCGGGCACCGTACTGCGGGTCGAATCCCCGGTTCGCGAGGAGTTCCCGTGCGTCGTCGGAGATGGTGAGCCCGAGCCTGCGTTCGGCGAGTCTGTCGCGCAGGTCGCCGAGCTGGATGTCGACGATTCGTCCCATCTGCGCTCGCTGCAGGGGGGTGAAGATGACGGTGTCGTCGATCCGGTTGAGGAATTCGGGCCGGAAGTGTGCGCGGAGTTGGTCCAGGACGGCGGAGCGCATACGGTCCTCATCGGCCTGCAGTTCCTGAATCAGAGGGCTGCCGATGTTGGAGGTCATGATGACCACGGTGTTGCGGAAGTCGACGGTGCGTCCCTTGCCGTCGGTGAGTCGTCCATCATCGAGCACCTGCAGCAGGATGTTGAAGACGTCGGGGTGGGCCTTCTCGATCTCGTCGAACAGCACGACGGAGTAGGGGCGGCGTCGGACATGCTCGGTGAGGTAGCCCCCGTCGTCGTGTCCGACGTAGCCGGGGGGAGCGCCGATGAGGCGGGCCACCGAGTGCTTCTCCATGAACTCCGACATGTCGAGTCGGACGATGTTCTGGTCGTCGTCGAAGAGGAACGCCGCGAGGGCCTTGGCGAGCTCGGTCTTTCCGACGCCGGTGGGTCCGAGGAAGATGAACGAGCCCAGGGGCCTTCGCGGGTCCTGCAGCCCGGAGCGCGAGCGTCGGACCGCGTCGGCCACCGCGGTGACGGCTTCGTCCTGCCCGACAACGCGCTCGTGGAGCCGGTCCTCCATGTGGAGGAGCTTCTCGTGCTCGCTTTCGACCATGCGGTTGACCGGGATTCCGGTCCAGCGCGAGATCAGGGCGGCGATGTCGTCTTCCCGCACCTCTTCGCGGAGGAAGCGTCGGGTGGTGTGGCTTTGTCCTGTGCGCGTCTCGGCATCGGCGAGCTTTCGCTCGAGCTCGGGGATCTCGCCGTACTGGAGTCGAGCGGCGGTCTCGAGGTCGCCATCGCGCGCCGCCTTCTCCCGCTCGAAGCGACGCTGCTCGAGCTGCTCCTTGAGTTCGCGCATCTCGTCGAAGACGGCCTTCTCCTGCTGCCACTGGGCCTTCATGGCCCCGATGGCTTCGCGGGCGTTGGAGATCTCCTCCTCCACGGCGGCGAGCCGGGTGCGCGACGCGTCGTCCTGTTCCCTTCGGAGGGCTTCCCGTTCGATCTCGAGGGCGATGATCCGGCGCTCGGCGGTATCGATCTCCTGGGGCAGGGTTTCGGCCTCGATCTTGAGCTGGGCGGCGGCCTCGTCGACGAGGTCGATCGCCTTGTCGGGGAGGAAGCGGTCCGTGATGTAGCGGTGCGAGAGCGCTGCGGCTGCGACGAGTGCATTGTCGGCGATGCGGATGCCGTGGTGGACCTCGTAGCGTTCCTTGAGACCGCGGAGGATGGTGACGGTGTCCTCCACGGTGGGCTCCTGCACGAGGACGGGCTGGAACCTGCGTTCGAGGGCGGCGTCCTTCTCGATGTACTTTCGGTACTCCTTGAGGGTCGTCGCGCCGATGCACCGGAGCTCTCCGCGGGCCAGTGCGGGCTTGAGCAGGTTGGAGGCATCCATGGCGCCTTCGGAGGCACCGGCACCGACGAGGGTGTGGAGCTCGTCGATGAAGAGGATGACCTGCCCTTCGGCGTCGTGGACTTCCTGAAGCACGGCCTTGAGCCGTTCCTCGAACTCTCCCCGGTACTTCGCTCCGGCGATCAGCGCGCCGAGATCGAGGGCAGCCACCCTCCGGTCGCGCAGGCTCTCGGGGACGTCCCCTGCGGCGATGCGGTGGGCGATGCCTTCGGCGATGGCCGTCTTCCCCACGCCGGGCTCGCCGATCAGGACAGGGTTGTTCTTGGTGCGCCGTGCCAGAACCTGGAGCGCGCGGCGGATCTCCTCGTCCCGTCCGATGATGGGGTCGATCTTCCCGCGGCGTGCGAGGTCGGTGAGGTCACGGCTGTACTGTTCGAGGGCGTTGAACTTCCCTTCGGGGCTGTCGTCGGTCACGCGGGCGCTTCCGCGGACCTCCTTCATGGCGGCGAGGAGTGCGTCCCGGTTCATGCCGAGCGAACGGAGTGCGCTGCTCACGTCGCCGCCGATCTCGAGGCCGGCGAGGAGCAGGTGCTCGGTCGAGATGAACTGGTCCTGAAGCTGGTCGGCTTCCTTCTGTGCGGCCTTCAGGAGGGCCTCGACGCGGGTCGAGAAGCTGACCTGTACGCCGTCGGCCTGGGGCTGTCGCTCCAGCAGTCGGTCGAGCGCGGCGCGCGCCGACTCGACCGACACGCCGAGGCGGGTCAGCAGGGCGGGCACGATCCCGTCCTTCTGGCCCAGGGTCATGATGAGGACGTGCTCGGGTTCGACCTGCGGATGACGTCGGGTCTCGGCGAGGTCCTGGGCCCCGGTGATCGCCTCTCGGCTTCGGATGGTCAGCTTGTCTGCTCGCATGATCTCGCTCCTGAGGGGTGGGTCCTGTCGGGGCCCGGGCGCACGAATCCCGTGGGTCGATTGGTCACGCCGTGTTGTCGCCGTGTGTGCCCGGGCCCGTCGGGGCCGGTGTGTTCCTGTCCCGAAGGGTAGGCACCTCCGACAGCGTGTCAAAGCGCCCGGTGGGGTCGGTCCCCGGCTTTACAGGGCAGTGAGGCCGGTCTATGCGGACGCGGCGGCGCCGAGCGGTGATGCGGCATGGTGCCCCCGGAGTTCCCGAGTCCAGGATGGTTGTGAGCAACGAGAAGAAGGGTGTCGTGATTCGTCGTCGCCGTCCGGAGGAGGCCGAAGCGCCGGCGGAGGTGGGTGGAGCGGACGATGCGGCGAAGGCTGCCGAAGCGGTGCGCTCGGACGGGACGGTGCCGCCGCACGTTGCGTCGTCGCAGGCCCCATCCGGCGGTGCTGCGCCGGTCGAGCGTGTTGTGCCCCGCGGTACGCGGCAGCCTCTTCACTCCCGGGCTTCGCCTCATCCGCAGGAGGTGGCCGGGCTGGCCCCGGTCCCGGACCGCCCACGCCCTCGTGTGGAGCGCGAGAAGCCGGCGGTTCGGGCGCCCCTTCCGACCGAGGACGACTTCGCCGCGATGTTCGAGGGGAGCGAAGGCGAACGTGCGGCGGGCCCCGCGGTCCAGGTGGGCGAGAAGGTTTCGGTGCGGGTGGTGAGCGTGGGGCGCGACGCTCTCTTCGTGGAGCTCGGTGGCAAGACCGAGGGGATCGTGGATCGACGCGAGTTCGAGGACGAGGAGGGGGTGCTGACGGTCGGGGTGGGCGACGAGATTCAGGTTCATGTGCTCCAGATGGGGGAGGGCACGATCCGTCTGGGGCGTTCTCTCGGTCGGCAGGGGCAGGGGGCTGCGGCACTGGAGGATGCCCAGGCGCAGGCGGTGCCGGTCGAGGGCCGGGTCACGGGCACGAACAAGGGCGGGTACGAGGTCGAGGTCGCCGGGGTCACGGCCTTCTGTCCCCACTCTCAGATCGACCTGGAGTTCACGGCCGATCCGTCCGAGCATGTGGGGCGTTCCTATCGCTTCCTGGTGACGCGGTGCGAGGAAGGGGGGCGCAACGTGGTCCTGTCGCGGGCCGCGCTGCTGCGGGAGGAGCGGGACGCCGCCGCCGAGCAGCTCCTGGAGACCCTCGCGCCGGAAGCGGTGGTGGAGGGCACGGTGAGCCGGGTCGAACCCTTCGGGGCGTTCGTGGACCTCGGGGGCGTCGACGGTCTCGTGCATGTCTCGGAGCTGTCCTGGGCGCGGGTCGAGCATCCCGAGGAGCTGGTGAAGGTCGGTGACCGTGTTCGCGTCAAGGTGCTCCGCATCGAGGAGACGGAGCGGGGACCACGCATCGGTCTGTCGATGCGCGCCCTCGGGGGTGATCCCTGGGACGAAGCGTTCGAGCGCTACCAGGTGGGTGACGTGGTGTCCGGCACGGTTCAGCGACTCGAGCGGTTCGGGGCGTTCGTCGAGCTCATGCCGGGTGTGGACGGACTGGTGCACATCTCGGAGCTCGCCCACGGTCGTCGCATCAACCATCCGAAGGAGGTGATTGCGGTGGGCGAGGCCATCTCGGTGCAGGTGCTCTCGATGGATCCGCGTCGCCGGCAGATCGGTCTGTCGATGAAGGCCCTCGCCGAGGACCCCTGGGTGCAGGTCGCCCGCGAGCTTCAGCCCGGGACACGGATCCAGGGGACCGTGGCGTCGACCCGGGAGTTCGGGATCTTCGTGGAGGTTCCCGGAGGGGTTACCGCGCTGCTTCCGCTGTCGGAGCTTCCGGAGGAGGAGAAGGCTTCCTGGCGACGCACGTACGCGCCCGGAAACGCGGTGGAGGCGACGGTCCTGCACTGCGACGCCGAGCGCCGTCGCCTGACCCTCAGTCGCCGTCCCGACGACGAGGGGGCCGAGCAACGGGCCTTCGCGCAGTGGAAGCAGTCTGGCGAGGCAGGCAGCGAAGGGCTCGGCACGATGGCGGATCTGCTCCGGAAGCGTGGATCGTGACCGTGGATACCTTGTGCACGAGAGGGGCATGGCTACGCATGCGGCGAAGCCTGACGGGATGAGCCGGGGGTGAGATGACGCGAAAGATCGTGGAGCCGGAGATCGTGAACGATGCCTCCGGTGCGGATGCAGGCGAGGAGGGCGAGACCTTCGAGCCTGTTCCGTTGCCGGCCGACAAGCCGCGCTCCGAACTCCCCATCCGCCGACTGACGCTGCCGCCCATTCCGGGTGATCAGTTGCTCAGTGACGATCCGCTGACGACCTATCTCGCGCAGCTTCGGCACATCGCCCCGCTGACCGCCGAGGAGCAGCAGATGCTGGCGGAGCGCTACCACGAGGACAAGGACGTGGAGGCCGCCCAGCAGCTCGTGATGAGCAACCTGCGGCTCGTGGTGAAGATCGCGCGCGAGTATCACCGCCGCCGGACCAATCTGATGGAGCTCGTCCAGGAAGGAAACGTGGGGCTGGCGGAGGCCATTCGACGCTACGATCCGTACCGTGGCGTCAAGTTCACGAGCTACGCGCAGTACTGGATCCGCGCGATGATCCTGAACTACCTCATGAACGTGATGCAGCTCGTTCGGGTCGGGTCCACGCGCTCGGGCCGAAAGCTGTTCTACAACCTGCAGAAGGCTCGGGAGCAGCTCATTCAGCAGGGCTTCCTCAACCCGTCTTCCCGCCAGCTCGCGGACCACCTCGGCGTCAAGGAGAGCGAGGTGGTCGACGTGGCGCGCATCCTGGACGCCCCGACCCTCTCTCTCGATGCGCCGGCCCCCGGCCACGAGACGGGGACGATGGAGAGTGTGATCCCGGACGAGGAGCGGATGCTGCCGGACACGCGCGTGGAGCGGATGGACATCGCGGAACGGATCCGGAGCGCCCTGGATCGGTTTCGCGAGACCATCGACGATGATCGCGAGCTCGCGATCTGGGATCGTCGTGTGGTCGCGGACGAGCCGCTCAGCCTGCAGGAGCTGGGCGAGGAGTTCGAGGTATCGCGCGAACGCATCCGTCAGGTCGAAAAGGGTCTCAAGGAACGCTTCAAGGCGTTCTGGATCGAGACTGTGGGCGAGGACGAGGCCGCGGTCATCTTCGAGGATTGACGTCGGGGAGATCTTCGCGCCCTCTGCGCGCCCACTTCGCGCAAGGCGGGGGGCGGCGACGTCCCGTCCGTGTCGGGCGCTCCGGTCCTTCGCCCGCTGTGCGCGCGTGCGTCGGAGACGCACCGTCCGTGTCGGGCGGGGCGCTCCGCTTCGCGGACGGCGTAGCGGGGGGAGGGGTCGGTCGGCAGGGGGGCGGAGGCACCGTTCGCAGAAGGGAGACCAACCCGATGATGCGTGGAGCGCTTCCTCCGCGAGGAGGCGCGCAGCTGGCGATGCCTCCGCCCCCCTGCCGGCCGGGGAGCCGTTGATGCGAGGTCCGGTCGCGCGAACGACCGGATGGGTCTCGCTGGGCCCCGGGTTCGGTCGGATGCCGAATCCCCTCACGTGGCCCGTGTCAACGTTCGATCCGAAGGCTAAGGCAATCCTGTCTGCGGATCACTCCTCTTTTGGGCCCCGCCCCCCCGGCAAGTGTGTCCAGGGACACACTCAGGATACACCGGACGACACAGTCATCGTCCCAGGGCTTCCCGCAGGGAACCCTCGATGCCGGTGCCGCCCTCCGTCGACGGCCGCTGGCGCCCGGCGGGCTCGGCGGGCACCCCGTGCTCCTCCCGGTCCAGCGCCTGGAGTCGTCGATCGAGCGCGCGGTGTCCGGGCGAAGCCGCGAGTCCGCGTTCCCATGCCACGCGCGCCTGCTGGCGGTCACCGAGCAGGTGATGCACGTCCCCCTCGCGCAGCAGCCACCGCACGCGTTCGCGCACGGAGCCGGCCGGCCCTCGGGGGGCGCGGAGGGCCTCCCGCATGGCGATCGGATCCGCCAGTTCGGGTTCGGCGAGCTGGAGATCGATCCACTGCGCGAGGACAGCAGTGTCCGTCGGATCGGCCGCACGCATGATCCCCGTCACCCGAATGCCCAGCGCGGGGTCCCGGAGATGGTTGGCCAGCCGCAGGACCCTGGCCAGGTCGTCGGCGTGCAGCGGCTCGAGCGCCAGCAGGTCTTCGGCGTAGTCCACCGCCAGGTCGGCGAGGTCCGTGGCGATCATCGCCGAGATGGTCAGGCGCAGGGCGAGGGGATCCTCCCGCAGCGTCCGGCGCAGGTAGGTGGCCAGCTCGAGTTGCTCGAACGGCCGGGCGGAGTCCTCGACGAGTGCGACGAAGTGGCGCTGATGCGCGCGGACGTCCGGAACGCAAGCCCACCATGTCGAAGCGTCCTCGCTCATCGTCCGCAGGATCCGGATGGGATCTCCGCGCCGCAGGACGATGTAGTCGCCGGCGATCGCACAGAGTTCCGCGTCATCTCCGGCCCGCCGGGCGACGTGCAGGCGCGTGCGCCTCGTCAGCCGGTGCATGGGCAGCCGGTGCACCATGTAGTCCCGCATGCGCTGCGCGCGTGCCATGTCGCCGCGCAGGAGGAAGACCGCAGCCGCCTGCGCCACCAGCTCGGGTTCGCCGGGTCGCCAGCGGGAGCGCTGCGCCATGGCGGCGTCCACCTCGGCGGAGGCCGGGCCGTGCGTCCGGATCTCCGTGAGCAGCGGGATATCCCGATCCGCGAGGAGTTGACGGACCCCCGCCGGCGCGGTGACGATCGCGGCGGCGAGCAGGACTCCTCCGGTGGCGATCGTGGCCCGGTGCGCGACCGGGAACCCGGACCAGCCCGCTGATGCGGGGGCCTCCGCGTCGGCGCGCGCGCTGAGGCGCCGGCTGGCGTGCGCGTGTCCGATGGAGGCCCCGTACAGCGCCCCCAGCAGCAGCGCGACGCTCATGGACTGCTGTCCCATGCCGGTGATCGCCTCGATGGCCGCGAAGAGCAGCACCGCCCACACCGCGAGCAGCCGCCTGCTGCGCAGGGGGCAGGCGGTGGAGAGCAGGCGGCGCAGCGGGAGCAGCATGGCCAGCAGGAACGCTCCTCCCGCAAGCCAGCCATGGTCCAGCAGCACCTGCAGCGGCGCCGCCTCGACGTAGCTGTGGCGGCCGCGCAGGATCTGCGGGGTGACGGCGGGGTAGAGGTCCCCGAACGAGAACGGTCCCGCCCCGAACGGACCCGTCTCCCGGAGCAGGGCGAGGCTCCAGTGCCAGATCTCCGTCTTGTAGAAGAAGTCGCGGAATGCATCGTCCCGGTCGGCGATCATGCGCGGGATCACCTCGTACATCAGCACGAGGACCGTCGCCGCGCACGCGCACGCCAGGCCGGCGAGCACCCCGATGCGCAGGGGTCTGCGGGGGATGCGCACCACGACGAGACCGACCAGCAGGAAGCCCGTGGCGATGATCAGGGCCCCGGTGGCGCCCTTCGCGTCGAGCTGCGGCAGGATGGCCGCGGGAAGCAGCGCCAGCACGACGAGGGCCACGCGGACCTGGGGCCGGGAGCCGACCACCGCTCCGCACAGGAGCAGCAGGCTGCCCAGGCCGAGCACCGTCGCCGTCTGGTTCGGGTTCACGAACGGGCCGCCCCACGGGTAGATGATGCTCCGGTGGAGCGGCTGATAGAAGAAGAGGATGCGGTCGGCTTCGAAGACGACGTGGGCCAGTCCGGTGAGTCCGGTGACCACGGCCGCACCGATGGCGGCGATCGCCACGAGCCGCACCCCCTCGCGGTTCGAGAAGTGCCGCCAGGTCGCGGCCAGCACGGCGGCAACCGCGAGCAGCTTCAGGGCGTGCAGGCCCCCCTGGGCCGGCACGAGGACACCGCGCAGGGCCAGCCCGTCCCACAGCCCGTGGGCCTCCCGGACCACCTCCGGGGCGAGAAAACCGAACAGCGCCGTCGATCGCAGCATCGACCACAGGGCGATGGCGGCGAGCGCGAGGGCGGGCAGGGGCAGGCGCAGGCGCACTGTTCCCGGCTCCTCCTCGCCGCCCGGGTGCAGCAGCAGCAGGGGCACGGCGATCGCCAGGGCGAGCATGGCGAGCCCGGCCTGCGTGAGTGGATGCGTTCCGCCGAGCGCCAGCGGGCTCAGGGCCAGCACGGCGAGGAGCGCTCCCCGCAGTCGACGGACCGCCGGCCGCTGCGCCGTCACCTCAGCCATTCCCGGCGAGCAGTTCCTGCACGATCGGGCGCACGTCCGACCCCGGGAAGCGGCCCTTGAGCTTCGGCATGACCGCACCCATCACGCGCCCCAGATCCGACGGAGCGCTCGCCCCCACCGCGGCGATGACCTCCGCGATGATCGACCGCGCCTCCTCTGCCGAGAGCTGCTCGGGAAGGTATGCGTTGATCACCTCCAGCTCCGCCCGCTCGGTCCGGGCCATCTCGTCGCGGCCCGCCTCCTCGAACGCGGTGATGCTCTCCCGGCGCCTCTTGGCCTGGCTCGAGAGGAAGGCGATCTCCTCCTCGCCGTTCATCGGCCGACGGAGGCTGATCTCCTCGTTCTTCAAGGCCGACAGCAGCATGCGGATCGTGTCGAGTCGAGCCTGATCGCGGCTCTTCATGGCCGCCTTCATGTCCGTGGTCAGCGTCTCGCGCAGCATGGTCGAACTCCCTTGTCAGCCGGCAGGTGAAGTGGGGCAGGCCCACGGTCGGGTCCCTTGCGACGGGACGGCTCGCTGCGCACTCTAGACGCGTCGGTCCGCGCCGACCAGTCCCCGGAAGGTTCCGATGCACGACCCGCCGCTGCTGCTGCAGATCGCCACCCTGCGAGACCACGTTCTCACCCGGCACGAGGAGACCGTCAATCAGGTCCTCGTCGCGCTGCAGCCCACCGACCTGCTCGACATCGGCCCCAACCGCGCCAACATCGTCCTCGTCCTCGACGACTCGGGCTCCATGACCGGACAGCCCATCGAGCAGGTCCTCGCCGCCACCCGAGCCATCATCGACCAGCTCGGCCCCCGGGATCAGCTCGCCATCGTGGGCTTCGCCGACGACGCCGAGCTCGTGCACCCCCTCGCGCCCCTCTCGCGCCGGGACAGCCTGCTGCGGGTCACCGATCCCTACATCTGGTCCCACGGCCGACGGGGCTACGGCACCAACATGGCCCTCGGCCTCCGGCGCGCCCGGGAGGAGCTCCGGCGACAGAACGACCCCGGCCGGATCAACCGCATCATCGTGCTCACCGACGGGTTCGCCTCCAACCCCGATCACACCCTCGACATCGCCCGGGAGATCGCCGCCCAGCGCATCGCCATCGTCAGCCTCGGCTTCGGCGGCGACTTCGACATGGCCTTCATGGACCAGATCGCCGCCCCCTCCGGTGGCGCCTGCGAATACATCGACCCGCGGCACATGGACGCCGCCATCCGGCGCTTCCTCGACCACCTGAGCGCCATCCAGGACCAGCTCACCGACAACGCCCGAATCTCCCTCAGCTTCCGCGGAGATCACCGGGTCACCGACTTCTACCAGACATGGCCCCGCACCATCTGCTACGGGCTCGCCCGCCTCGACGCCGATCGCCGATGGTCCCACCGCCTCGCCGACGTCGAGCGAAAGCAGGGCCTCGAGATGCTCTTCACCGTCATCCACCCCGCCGACCGGCCGGGGCGAAAGCTCGTCGCCGACGTCGAAGTGCGCTTCGACATCCCCGCCGCAGGCCGGTTCGACGAGGTGCTGACCGGCCGGATCACCGTCGAGTACGGCGACGACGAGGCCAGGTTCCTCGAGGTCGACCAGCGCGTGCAGCGCCGCTACAACGACGCCTTCGTCGAGAAGCAGCAGCTCCGCGCCCGCCAGCTCGTCGAGGCTGGCGACAACGCCGCCGCCGGACGCGTCCTCGGCACCATCCGCAAGCGCGGCAACCCGGAGGTGCGCGAGCTCGCCGAGGGCACCCTCCGCAAGCTCGAGCAACAGGGCGGCGTCGACCGCGAGTCGCTGTACCGGCTCAAGATGGGCACCCAGCGCAAGCGCCCCCCCGAGGAACGCGAACCCCTCCCCGACGACGAGGGCAGCCCATGAATTGCCCCGCCTGCGGCGAGCTCGTTCTCCCCGGGGAGACCCTCTGCGGCGAGTGCGGCGCCGAGCTCGTCGTCGACCCCGCCGCCGCCCCGCCCGCCCCGGTGGCTGCCCCCCTGCCGGATCCCGCTTGGATCGCGGCCCTCCGGACCTGCCCCGACTGCCACGAGAAGGTCTCGCCCGACGCCAACGGCTGGTGCCCCTCGTGCGGATACCCCTTCGACGGGATCGAACTCCCGCTGGCTGGCGCCTTCCCCCCGATCGACGCGGATGGACTCCCCGCCAGCGCCCCAGCCGACCGCACCCCCGACTTCACCGACGCCCTCGGCGCCCACGAGCGCCGCGAACGCCGCGCCGCCAATTTCGCGCGCTCCCTGGCCGACGCCCCCGTCGACCCCCAGGCCGCCGCGCGCGTTCGCCTCCACGAGGCATGGGTCGCCAGCGCGGGAATCACCGGCCCATCCCCGCCACCCCCCACCCCCGGAGGACTGGCCGCCGAGCGGCCCGCACCACCCGTCGCGCACGACGGCTGGCTCATCGTCGAACAGGGAGGACGCGTCTTCCACGAGGGACGGATGACCGACCGCATCCGCCTCGACGTCGACCAGCTCGTGATCGGCCGAAGGGACCCTGACGCCGGACACTTCCCGGACATCGACCTCACCCACCACCACCCGGACGACCCGCACCTCTCGCGAAGGCACGCCCGCGTCCTCCGGCGCGCCGGAGGATGGATCGTCGAGGATCTCTCCGGCAACGCCGCCACCTGGCTCAACGACCGCGCCCACCTCCTCGACCGCGAGGTCGCCACCCTCTCCCACGGCGACCGCATCCTCGTCAGCGACAGCGTCGTCCTTCGCTTCGACGCGGGAACGCTGCCCCCATGATCCTCCCCGCGGGACTCCAGCTCGGCGAACGCTACCGCGTGCGCCGCCTCGTCGGCGGGACCCGCCGCTGCCGAGTGTACCTCGTCGACTCCGATGACCATGGCCCCGGTCGACTCGCGCTCAAGGTCGCCCGGCACGACGACGCCCGCACCCTCGAGGACATCCTGCGCGGCCGCCGCGCCATCGAGGACGAGTTCGCACGCCTCGTCTCCCTCCAGCAGACCGGCACCAGCGCCATCCCCCAGCCCGTCGACCTCCTCCGCCAGTACGCCGTGGGTCAGCCCGCCCGCAGCCTGCTCCTCCCGGACCCCGTCGAGCGGATCCGCGAACCCTACCTCCTGCGGGAGTTCGTCAACGGGCAGAGCCTCCGCCGACGCCTCGCCGCCGGACCGCTCGACGACGAGCTCGCCCTCGGCATCGCCCTTCGCCTCGTGCAGCTCGGCCGGCGCCTCGGCGCGTCCGGCTTCGCCCTCGATCGCTGGCGCCCGGAGGCCTTCGTCATCGACGCGGTCGGCGAGAACCTCGGCATCGTCGACCTCTCCGAGTGCGCCCCAGCTCCCCCCAACGAACCGCTCCTTCCCCCCGGCCTCGCCCGCCTCCTCGTCTCCCTCCTCGGCGGAGCCACCGCGCCCGACTGGCCACTCGATGCCGCCCACCGCCGCCGCTGGGAGCAGCTCATCGACCGGCGGAGCATCCTCCCGGCCCTCCGCCCCCTCCTCCTCGCCGGCCTGTCCGTCGACGCTCGACCGACGCTGCGGGAGCTCGAAGGGCACCTCCGCGAACAGCTCGGCCAGTCCCCCATCCAGGCCACGACTCCCGCACCGCGCCCCCCGACCTCCGCCGCGCCGCTCGCGCCGGGCGAGCGCGTTGGCGACCGCTACCGGGTCCGCTCCACCCTCGCCCAGGGCGGCCGCGGGGTCGTTCATCTCGCCACCGACGAGCAGACCGGCGCCGAGGTCGCCATCAAGGCCAACGCCTACCGCTACGATACCGGTCGCCGGTTCCAGGCCGACCTGGAGGCCCGCCGCGCCGAGCTGCGCCACGAGTTCCGCATCCTTCGGCGCTTCGCCTCGCGCACCAACATGCTGCCCCAGCCGCTCGAGCTCTGCACCGGGACCGCCCGCGGCGGGTGGTTCGACCTCGACCCCGCGCTGGGCCACGGCGAGCCCCGGCTCGTCATGAAGCGCATCGCCGGGGTGCCGCTGATGCACCTCCGGGCCGCCGGCCGCGGCGAGGGTGCCGCCGTCGCGCCAGGCGGAGAGCTCGCGCCGCTGCCCCCGCGCTTCGTGCTGCGGGTCGTCGCCCAGCTCGCCGAGCTTCTCGATGTCATCCACGGGGCGGGCTTCGTCTACCAGGACCTGAAGCCCGAGAACGTCCTCTTCGATCCGGCGTCCGGCAACGTCTTCCTCGTCGACCTCGCCTCCGTCTGCCCCTGGTCCCCCGAGGAGGGGCTCGATCGCGCCTGCATCGCCTTCGGTTCGCAGACCCACGGGTTCGCCGCTCCGGAATTCGCCAGCCGGTGGCATCGCGTGGACCCGCGGTTCGACCTCTACTCCCTCGGGGCCACCGCGTTCGCGATGCTCACGGGGGTCAGCCCGGAGCGGCTCGCGATCGAGCGAGAGGAGGAGTACCCCGAGCTGCCCCGGGACCTTCTGCACGACCAGCCGGCGCCCGTGCGGGCCCTGGTCGAGGGCTGCCTCGCGCCGATCGACGACCGCTTCCCCTCCGCGGCCGCCGTCCGGGAGTCCGCTCTCCGCGGCCGCCTCCTGCTCTCCCCGGGCCGGCCCACCGACGTCCGCGACCTGCGCTCGAGTGTCCGGCGCAGCGGAGCCCGGCTCGAGTGGACCCTGCCCCGGGACCCGCGCGTTCAGCGGATCCGCATCCGCATCGCCGGCGGGGAGGGCGAGCAGCCGGGAACCTGGACCCTCCGCGCCTCGCCCACCTGCACCGCCTTCGAACTTCCGGTGCCGATCGGGGACGCCGGCCTCGACTGCCTCGTCCAGACCCTCGCCGGTGACGGAACCCCCTCCCGCGGGGTCGGCGTGCGCCTGCGGCCCAGACCCGGTCTCGGTCACTTCGCCGTCCACCGCGACTTCGCCGCCCACCGGCTCGTCCTGCGGGGCCTCCCCCCCTGCGAAGCCATCGTCATCCGCGCCAGCACCACCGCTCCTCCCGCCCACCCGGACGACGGAGAGGCGGTGCCGCATTCCACCGGATCCGACACGATCGTCGACGAGGACGGGATCGAACTGCGCCGCGTCGCGCCGCCCGGGGTCCTCGTGCACTACGCCGCCTTCGTCCTTCACGCCGAAGGAGCCGTCGTCCCCGCGTTCGCCGACGCAGTGGCCCTGCCCGATGTCCCCGATCCCGGGCGCGTGAGCCTGCGCCAGTCCACGCACGGCGTCACCCTGCGCTGGGAGCACCCCTGCCCGGGACTCCACGTGCTGCGCGAAATCCCCGGGCGCGAGGCTGTCGAGATCCTGGTGCACCCCGGCGCCATGCACGTCACGGACACGGCTGTCCCCGACGGTTCGACGGCCATCTGGCGCCTGCGCTGCCGGGTGGAGGAGGTCACCTCCGGGCCGCTCGCCGTCCTCGAGGCGCGCCGTTGGCCCCGGCTCCCTCCTCCCGTCGTGTCCGCCGGGGTGGGCACCCTCCGGCTCGAAGCGCCCCCCGACCTCGACGATCAGGTGACCGGACTACTCGTGCTGCTCGAGGGCCGCCCCGTCGCCCGCGCGTCCGTCGACGCTCTCCCCCTCGATGTCCCCGTCCCCGGTGGCGGACACGTCCGACCCGTCGTGCGCTACCTGCTGAACGCCGAGGAGGAAGGACCCGAGACGGCCCTCGACGTCGAGGTGCCCGGTCCCGCGACCCGCCCCGCGCTGGCCCTCACCGCGCCTGTCCTGCCCCTGCGCTTCGCATGGACCGTGCCCGAGCGCGCCGCGCACTGGCCGTCCCGTCCCACCGTGTCGCTGCGCCGAGTCCAGCAGGGATCCGACCATGTCGTGGACGCCGCCGAGGACGTCGTCCCCGTGCGCGGAGGTTCCCTCGAGGATGCCGGTGCCCTCCCTGCGGTGGCGGGCACCTGGACCCTCGCGCTCACCTTTCCCGACGGTTCCGCGCTGACCTCCGGGCCGGTCGACGCCGCGCCCCTGGAGCAGCTCGCTCCGCCGCGGCTGGTTCCCCGCCTCGGGGCCCTCGATCTCCTGCCGTCCGCAGGGGACGAAGGCCGTGTCCCGGCGCGGGTGGACGTCGAGATTCTGCCCCTGTCCGGCCCCGCGACCGGGCTGGGCGACCGGGAGGATGTCTGGGCCGATGCCCGGCGCCGGCGTCTGAGGGCCGTGCCCGTTCCCTGCAGGCTCCCGTCCGAGGAGGGCCGCTGGCTCGCCGTCCGCTGGCGTCGCAGCGTCGCCGGCATGGACATGCCCTTCAGCCCGGCGGCGCAGGCACGCACCCTCCACGAGCCTCCGGCCATCGCGGCCCCGACGGTCCTGCCGTCCTCCGGGGGCGTGCGGCTCCTGTGGTCGCATCCGGCGCGCCCCGGGACCACGTTCGTCGTCGAGCGTTGCGACACCGGTCCCGAGGGGGCGATCCGCCGGGTGCTCATCCACGAGGGCCCGGGCACGGCCGCCATGGATGTCTCCGGCGTGTCCTGCGACGAGTGGCGCATCGTGGCCCGGTGCGACGGCCTGTCGTCCCCGGAGGTCCGGGTGCCCGGCGTCGGCCCGCCGCCGCTCGCGACCGTGCAGCCCGCCGCGTCTCGCGTCGCCGCGGCTCGCGTCCGGTTCATGGGCATCGGTCCGAGGCGACCGGTGGTCGAGGTGACGGGGTGTGCGGCGGGGCAGTGGCTCGTGGTGCGCGAGCATCGCCCCGGCCAGACGACGCTGCCTCCGGCGGCGAATCCGCCATGGGCTGTCCCGAACGCGCTCGCCGTGCAGCGCGCCACGGGCCCGCGTTCCCTCCTCGTCCTCGATGGCGACGCGCCGGCCGTGGAGGTGATCGCCTTCGGGCCCGCGCCTACCGGTGCGTGGCGGCTCCTCGGCTCGAGTGCCCGCATGGCCGGGCGCATGGTGCGCGTCACGCCGGATCCCGACGAGCAGGCCCTGTGGTGCGCGCTGCCCGAGGGTGCGGGAACCCCGCCTCCGTGGACGGGCTGGACCCTGGGTGCTCTCGACGCCCGCGGTCGGGTGATGCGGCTCCCGGTCGGGGCGTCGGGCCGGGTCGACCTGCCGGCGGCCGTACCCCTGAGTGCGATCACGCTCCACCCCCCGCGCGGCGGCGCCATCGCGCTGATGACCCGGGACCGGGACGAGCCCCTCCGCCCGGAGCGCCGGGTGTGGCTCGATGCCGCCACGTGCTTCTGTGCAGCCGTGCTCGACGCGGTCCGGGAGGCGCTGGATGCTCCAGTGCTCCGCACCGGGACAGGGCTGGCCTGCGCGGTGGAGTTCGTCCTGGATGGCCGGGTGGTGGCGGTCGGGCTCGAGCCGATCGACATCTCTCCCGCCGGGAGGGTGCGGGTGCGCCGCAGCGTGACCGCACGCGGGCTGGCCTGGCAGGACCGGGCGACCGTGCGCGCGATCACCGGCACGGGCGCCCAGGGCCGCTGCCGCGCGCGGTGGGTCGCGGCGCTGACGCGCGTTGTCCGCGCACACGCCCTGTCCGCGTCCGGCACCGATGCGAAGGTCGGGACCGGGCTTCTCATCGGCCGCGGCACTTGCTAACGACCCCTCCGGTCGACCGGGCCCGGCACGCCCGGCCCCGTTTCCGTCACCCCGAAGGAGCCCGACATGGAATTCCAGGTCAAGGACACCATCCCCCACCCGCGTGAGACCGTCTGGACCACCCACCGGGATCACCTCGTCGAGCTGGCGGAGTATCTGCCCAACATCGAGACCATCGAGGTGGAGAGCCGCACCGACGAGGGCGACATCACGCGCCTCGTGAACCTCTGGAAGGCCGCCCCCACCGAGGTGCCCGCTCCCGCCCGCCCGTTCATCAAGCCCGAGATGCTGCGCTGGATCGACCGGGCCACCTGGAACAGGGGCGAGTGGCGCTGTCAGTGGGACATCGAGCTGGGGTTCCTCCCGGAGGCGGTCTCCGCGCGGGGCTTCAACCGGTTCCTCGAGGAGGACGGGCACTGCACCATCGAGATCAACGGCGAGATCGAGGTGCGGGCCGACCGGATCCCCGGGGTGCCGAGGCTCGTGGCCGGTCGCCTGTCGGGCGCCATCGAGAAGTTCGTCGTCAACCTCATCCGGCCGAATCTGCTGAAGACCAACGAGGCCGCGCGCCGCTTCATCGAGTCGCACGGCTGACGCGCACGGCCGCTCACCGCTTCATCGGGTCGCGCGTCCGGCGCGTGCGGCCGCGCAACCGGGGAGCGCACACCGGGGGATGAGCCAGGGCCAGCCCGCATCCACGGGGGGTGCAGGTTCCTTCGCCGACGCAGTCGCGCCCGGCAGGGAGGATGGGTCAGGGCCAGCCCTGCATCCACAGGGGGTGCAGGGGTTCCGGCTCCGGCTCGGGCAGCCACTGCGGGAACTGCACCTGACCGGTATGCTCCGGGTCCGCCGGGTTGAACATGCGCACGGGTACGCCGTCCGGTCTCGGGATCCGGACGTTCGAGTGGGTGGCACCCTCCGGGGGAAACCGGACGACGAACGGTGCGTAATGCGCGATCTCGTCGTGCTCGATGTGCGCGCCGTGCTCGGCCGCTCGCTCGAGGAGGAGCTCGAGGCGCCTGGGGAACCATCCCCGGGCCGGGGTCTCGCCCCGCCGTCTCCATGGACCGCCGATGCGCGGCGATGGCTTGAGGGCGGCCAGAAAGGCCGCCTCGAGCGGGCTGATCTCCCACGGCTCGGCGTCGAAGTACCAGCGCGCCGCCTCGCGGATGCCGAAGATGTCCGGGCCGAATTCGATGCAGTTCAGGTACAGCTCGAGGACGCGGTTGCGCTCGACGCGCTCCTCCACCACCCAGACCAGCACGGCCTCCTCCAGCTTTCGCGACAGGGTCTTCTCGCGGGTCAGGAAGAGGTTCTTCACGAGCTGCTGCGTCACCGTCGACCCGCCGTACACGTAGTAGCCCCGCTCGAGGTTCATGCGCAGCGCCCGGTTGAGGAGGGGAATGCTGATCCAGCGGTTCCGGAAGAACGCCATTTCCTCGGACAGGTACATCAGCGCGGGAACGAAGCTCGGCAGGTCCGTCAGCGGCACGAAGGACGCGGTTCCTGGGCCCACGCGGAGGTCTGGCAGCTCCGTCCCCTCCACCACGTGATGCACGAAGTCGGGGTCGTTGAGCCGGTCCGGGTCGAGCGCCGGCGTGATCCATTCGGTGGTGCAGGTGGCGGGCTCGTTCCCCGCCCGCAGCCGCAGGCTGCTCACTGTGCCGAGCGTGTAGGTGAGCGTGGCGGTCGGCTGGAGGTGGCCGGCGAACCGCACCCCGCGTCGCCCGATCGTGGGCGCGAGTCCCTCGGGGAGGCTCCGCCACGCCTCCATGCACGGGGTCCGCTCGCGGAAGCCGGCCGAGGCGCGCAGAGGATCGCCGGGAGAGAGGCCGTCCAGCCGGAGCTCCGCCTCCAGCGGAAGCGCGCCGAGGTCGACCTCGATGCGCCCCTCGATGGCATCATCGTGTTCGATGCGTCCCTCGATCCGCATCGTCGCCGTGACCGGGCCCACGATCCCGGGGGCCAGCGCGCGCACGTCGAGCTCGAGGTCGCGCACCGCGACCCGCGCGGACACCCGCAGGGTGCCGTGATCCTCGTCGGGCTCCCCGGCGTCCCGCTCCGCGGGGCGCATGTGCAGCGACAGGTCGATCGTGCCCGCCGCAAGGTGGTCCGTTCGGCCCGCCACCGGCCAGTTCTCCAGCGAGGCCAGCCAGCCCCCGTCCGGTGTGGGTTCCAGCGCGACCTCGGCGATTCCCACGGAGGCGATGATTTCCGGGCGCTCTCCAGCCTCCATGCGGAGGCGGCGCAGCTCGACGGGCACGTCCAGCTCGTTCAGGCTCGCATCCTCGACGATCAGGGTGAACGGCAGCGCCAGCTCGTCGAGGCGTCGGGCGAGCTCCTCGCCGTGCCGCAACCACTCGACGGTGCGCACCACCCGGGCGAGCAGCCCCTGGCGGGCACTGCGCGCGCGCTCGGCCAGCGCGGCCAGTCTCTCTGCGCGGGTCGGCTCGTCGGTCTGCGGGTCCTCCGGTGCGGCTGCATCCGGGTCGGCGTCAGGTGCGGGGTCGGCGTCTGCCGCCGGGGCGTCCACGGTGTCTGCACGTGGCGTGATCTCGACCCCGCGCACCCGCAGTCGGGGGCGCTCACCACGCAGTTCCGCCTCCACGGTGGTCACCCGGGCTGCGCCCCGGTGATCGAGCACCGTCCCGTCGACGAAGACGTCGCGGAGCAGCACCGTGTCGCCCAGCACGCCGAGCTCCGCCACCTGCAGCTCGGCCTGCAGGGGCCCTGCTCCGATGGAGAGCGTGCCGTCCAGTTCGGCGGTGAGTCCGCGGTCATCGTGGGTGATCCGGAGCGTGAGCACACGATCCACCACGCGGAGGGCGAACGCGAGGTCTGCGCCGCTGTCCCGGGCCATGAGGTGCAGGTCCTCGACGACCACGGGGCCGGCCGGTCGCAGCAGGGCATGGAGAAGCTCGGCGGGGAGTGCGTCGGCGAGCGCGTCCGGCAGGGCGGCAGGCCCCGGGGTGCCGGCGGGGGCGGACGCGTCGGCGGAGGCCAGGAGGCGGAGGGAGTCGACTTCGAGGCGGTCGGTGACGTCGAGCGGGCGCAGGAGGGCGGAGCGCAGGCGCTGTTCGAGGGTTCGGGGCGGCGGGGTGGGTTCGGCGGTGTGGTCGGGTTCCGGGGTGTCGGGATGCGGCGTATCGGGGGCGACGGTGCAGTCCTCGAGGGAGAGAGAGCGCGCGCGCCGCTCGCCGCGGAGCACGGCGGGCCGGTCGAGGAGGGCGGTGGCGGACGTGCAGGAGAGGGTGAGGGGAGGAGCGGAGACGCGCAGGTCGTGGATCCGCCAGGTGTCGCTGGCGAGCCGCTCGACGTGGCGGAAGGCGAACCGGTCGGGGTCGAGTTGCGAGAGGAGTCGCTCGGCGACGGCGCGTTCGATGGTGGGGAGAAGGGCGGCGCCGGCGCCCACGACGAGGGCGATGGCGAGGAGTGCGGCGAGGAGTGCGCGGCGCCGGGGTCGCCGCCGTTCGGGAGGAGGGGGTTCCGGGCGGGCGAGCGGGATGGCGCGCGGCAGCGGGGTTCGCGTGGTGGGTGGCTCGTTGGGGACGGTCATCGCGGCTGGACGTACTCGGCGAGGGTCTCGACGAGCTCTCGGCAGTGCTGCTGGAGTCGGGGAAAGCCTTCGTGGGGCTGGAGGGCTTCCTCGTCCATGTAGAGGCCGCGGCGGAGCTCGAGCTGGATGGCCTGGATCCGGTGGGTGGGGTCGGCGTGCCGGCGGGTGATGCCGCCGCCACGGTAGGGGCGATTGGGCGCGACGGAGTAGTGGCGCTGCCGCCAGAAGTCGACGATGAGGCGTCGCAGGGAGGAGTCGCAGGAGCGTCCCTCGAGGTCACCGGGGACGATGTCGGCGCGCCGGCGACCGACCGGGTCGTTGTGCTGGGCGCGGGCGCGGGAGGGCATGGAGTGCGCGTCGAGGAGGACGGCATGACCGAAGCGCTCGCGGAGGCGGAAGAGCTCGCGGCGAAGTGCGGCGTGGTAGGGCCTGTAGTATCGGTGGAGGCGCCGCTCGAGGCGGGCCGGGTCCAGGGGGCGGCGGTAGATGTCCTCGCCCGCGGTGGTGACCGCCCAGATGAGCCCGCGGTCTCCGTAGTAGCCTTCGCCGCGTCGCCGGGTGGCGCCGCGCACGCTGCGCGGGGAGAGGTCGTCCTCGAGGCGGTTGAGGTCGACGACGAAACGGTTGATTGGCGTACGGATGACGGTGGCGCCGCGGGTTTCGGCGCCATCGTAGAGTCGATCGACGAAGAGGTCTCCATCGGCGAGGAGCTCGTCGACGGGGACCCGGTACAGCGGGCGCTCGTCGTCGGGAAACAGCGTACCGGAGTGGGGGACGCTGATGAGAAGCGGACGCGCCTGGCGGTCGTCAGGGCGGAGGATCTCGGGAACATCGAGGGTGCTCATGGGGTCCTGGGCGCGTCGAGGGCGTGACGGATCTCCTCGAGGACCCAGGCATTCTGCTCTCGTCGTCGTGCGTCGTCGAGGATCGAGCGGGCCCGGGAGAGCGAGAACCGGCCCAGTGCCCAGGCGGCATGTCCGCGGGCGAGGGGTTCGTCGTGGTGGGCGAGGGCCTCGGCGAGCACGGGGAGGTCGTCGTCGCGCTGCAGGTTCCCGAGGACGACCGCTGCATTGCGGGCCATGCCCCGGCGCTTCGTTCGCTTGATCGGGGAGTGCCGGAACCGCCGCGAGAACTCGTCCTGGGGGAGGGCGAGAAGCGTGCGTGCGTCGGCGGCGATGACGTCGGGGCGTGCCTGGAAGGGGATCATGCCCTGTGGTGCGGCGTGGTGGTTCCATGGGCAGACCGACTGACAGATGTCGCAGCCGAAGAGGTGCGTGCCCATGCGTGGACGAAGAGCGCGGGGGATGGGACCCCGCAGTTCGATGGTGAGGTAGGAGATGCAGCGGCGCGCGTCCACCCGGAACGGCTCGACGATGGCTCCGGTGGGGCAGGCGTCGAGGCAGCGGGTGCAGGTGCCGCAGCGGTCCGGGTGCGGGGAGCCGAGCGACTCGATCTCGATGTCGACGAGGAGTTCGGCGAGGAAGAACCATGATCCGCGCTCCTGGTGGAGCACCATCGCGCTCTTGCCGAGCCAGCCGAGGCCGGCGTCGATGGCGATGTTGCGCTCGAGGAGCGGGGCGGAGTCGGTCGCGGGCCGGGCGGCGACGTCACGCCCGGTCTCCGCCGAGATGAAGGCGGCGAGGGAGCGCATGTGGTCGCGGAGGATGGGGTGGTAGTCGTCTCCGCGCGCGTAGCGGCTGATTCCGTGTTCATCTCCGGGGCCGGGGTGGTGATAGGGGGCGGCGAGGGCGATCACGGTGCGGGTGCCCGGTTCGAGCAGGCGGGGATCCGTTCGCATCGTGCGGTGATTCTCCATCCACCGCATCTCGCCGTGGAAACCCTCGGTCAGCCAGCGGTCGAGATGGGGCGCGTGGTCGAGCGGCCCGGCCGGGACGATGCCGACACCGCAGAATCCGAGTTCGAGGGCGCGTTCCTCGATCAGGCTGGGGAGCGTGAGGCTCATGGGGTGGGCTGAATGTTGACGGTGCGGCGGTGGGAAGGAACGATGGCGTCGACGACCCGCGGAACCCATTGGGGTGAGGACACGATGGTGGAGGTGATGGGGCCTGGACGGCGGCATGGGAAGTGGTGGATGCCGGCGTGGTGTGCCGCGCTGGGGATGATTCTGGCGGTCGGCGCGGCCACCGGCTGCTCCGGTGTGCAGGTTGGGCCCGTGCCCGTGGCTTCCGGAGGCGGTGCCGTCCCCGACGGGGTGGACGCGTCCTGGCTGGAGGGGAGCGCGAGCTGGTACGGGGATCGCTTCCACGGCCGGACCACCGCGAACGGGGAGCGGTACGACATGCACGCGTTCACGGCGGCGCACCGGAACCTGCCGTTCGACAGCGTGGTCCGGGTCGTGCGCGTGGACACGCGGCAGTCGGTGGTGGTCCGCATCAACGACCGCGGCCCGTTTGTCGACGGCCGGGTCATTGACCTGTCCCGGGCGGCCGCCGAGGACATCGGTCTCATCCGACCGGGCACGGCGCCCGTGCGGATCGAGATCCTCGAGTGGGGCGGGGGTCGGCGGTAAGGGGACTTGACGGCTGCGGGGGGGGAGAACCACCCAGAGGAGGTCGTATGAACCGATTCGCGGGGGAACGGATGAAGGGGAGAAGCATGATCAGGACCGGACGATGGACGATCGCGATGGCGCTGGGTGCGGCCCTCGCGATCGGTGGACTGTCGGCATGCGGAGGAGGTTCGCCTCCCCCGGCCGAGGTGGCCCCGGCCCCCGAGCCGGTTCGGCAGACGCCACCTCCGTCGGCACCCGCCGAGGTCGACACGAGGATGTGGCATGTGTTCTGGGACGGCATTCACATCGCCACGGTGTACCCTGAGGGAGGACAGCTCCGCTCGCGGCGACCTGCGGAGCAGGCGCGGCCCCCGTGGGGAGAACGATCCCCGGCGTTCAGCGTGATCTCGCTCTACTCGCAGACCGAGGATCGCCTCGCCGCGCTGATCCGCCAGGCGGCGGATGCGGACGAACTCGTCGGCCTGATCGAGGCGCTCGGGGACATGGAGGTGGTGGAGGAGCGCAATCCGGCCTATCCCGAGTGACGCGGCTGTCCCGGGGTGGCGTGCAGCCACCTTGACGCTGGTCGTGCATCGCCGTTACATGGACGCACGTGCGCATGTCGGATTGCCCGTGCGCCCCCTGGCGGGCAGGGGGAGGGCTCGGCGCCCGACTCCCAACCGAACTCCCCGGGCACTCCGCCATGGCCACACGTCGTCGACTCCGATCTCCTCGCCTCGTGTACGACATCGAGCTCCTGCGGGCGATGGCGGACGAGACCCGGCAACAGATCCTGCAGTATCTGTGTACACCTGGAGCGGGAGATATGCAGGAGTTCTCCGTGGGGGACATTGCGGAGAACTTCGAATTGACCGCCTCGACGGTGTCCCACCACCTTCAGTTGCTGCGCCGCGTCGAGCTCGTCCATGTGAGACGGAGCGGAAAGGAACGGCTTTACCGGCTCAACTGGAAGCATCTCCGGCGCAGTGTGGGCCAATTCAACGATCTCCTCGGGCTGATCGACGCAGCGGCCTCCCGCGCGTCTCGCGACGACGCGTGACCCGTTTGTCCGACCGCTGCGCAGGGATGCGTCGGTGGGGGAGGCTGGCCGCTCTTGCGCTCGCCTTCGCCGGCTGTCTCCAGCCCGGTCAGGTCGTGCAGGGTGATTCTTCTCCCGAACCCTCGACCGAACCGGCCACCGCGTTACCGCCGGGCACGCCGGTCGTGGTGACCGCTGCGCTGGAGACTGCGCTGCTGGCGGGTCGAGGCGGCGGGCCGCGGGACATGAGCGTCGTGCGGGACGATTGCAGCGGCTGGGTGACGAACGCCCCCGGAGCAGTCCTGGACGTCCGGAGCCAGGTGCCGCTGCGCGTGCGACTGTCTGCTCCCGATTCGCCCCTGGTCAGCCTCGGGCTCGTGCTCGAGCCCCTGGAGAACGGGACGGAGTCCCCAAGGCCCGGACAATCGGGCTCGGGGGTGTGCGTGCCCCCCGCCCCGCAGGGCAGCGCGCAGGACATCGAACCCCTCGATGAGGGCCGGTGGGTGGCGTGGGTATCCACGGCGCGCCCCGAGCAGACCGTCGCTGTGCGCGTGTCCGTCGAGCGAGCGGACGGCACACCCGACCCCGCTCGCCAGACGCGGGACGTCCCGGCCGGGGAGGGTGTGCCGGCACGGCCGCTCGAGGAAGGAACGTTCGGCGGGGTCGTGATGGGCGCCAACACGCGCCCGGTGCTGCTCGAGGGCCGGGCCGGAGGACCGCGCCCCGCCGAGGGGCTCGGCCTGCGCTGTGCCGGCTGGATCGCCGAGGTTCCCGATCACGTCCTCGTGCTGGAGCGCACCCTTCCGCTGCGCCTCGTGGCATCGGCGCCCGAAGGGATCGTGCTGGCCGTGCGCCTCGAGGACGGCACCTGGATCTGCTCTGATGAGGATGAGGTGCGGGAGGTCCGGGTGGGGGTGGCGATTCCGGCCGGGCGGCACGAAATCTTTGTCGCGAGCCTCGATCCGCATCAGGATCCGGAATACACGCTCGCGATCTCCCGCTAGGATGGGAGCGGGTGCACAACGCGCGGGGCTTCCGCGAACGGCCGGCTCGTCCGGGCGGAGCACGGCGACAGGAGGCTGGTCGAGGTCATGACGGGAGAGTCGACGACACAACCGATGGAGTCCGCGACGACCCAGGAGCTCGCCTCCGTGGTGGGTTCCCAGGAACGCCGCGTGCAGGAGCTGCAGCGAACACTGCGCTTCTGGACGGTGGGCTTCGTCATCCTGCTGCTGGTGCTGCTGACGGTGATCTTCCGGGAGCTCGCCGGCGTGCTGAAGCCCCTCTTCGTGGCGATCTTCGTGGCGTACCTCATCTACCCCATCGTCGACTTCCTCGTGCGGCGACGCGTCCCGAAGCTGGTGGCCTACGCGGCGACGATCTCCGGCATCCTCGCCGCGTTCTACCTCTTCGCGCAGATCCTGACCGCGAACGTGCGCAGCTTCATGGAGCAGGCCGGGCGATACCAGCTCCGAATCCTGCAATACGAGAGCCAGCTCAACGCCCTCGCGATGCGATACAATCTCGTTCCCGAAGGCGAGCGGATCCGGGTGCTCGACCTGTTCCAGATCATGCCCCAGGACACCCTCGCCCGCGCCGTGGGCGGAGGGACCTCGTTCTTTCTCGGATTCGCCGGCAGCGTATTCGTCATCCTGCTCTTCATGATCTTCGTGCTGCTCGAAATGGAGCGCATCCCCGGGCGGATCGACATCGCCTTCGGCTCGCAGCAGAGCGGACAGCTCCTCACGATCGTCGATGACGTGAACCGAAACGTGCAGCGCTACATCCTCGTCAAGGTCGTGATGAGCTTCCTCACCGCCGCGTTCTCGATCGTGGCGATGGCCCTCTTCGGACTGGACTTCTTCATCCTGTTCGGAGCCATCATTTTCTTCTTCAACTTCATCCCCTACGTGGGATCCTGGGTGGCCACCCTCATCCCGATGCTCGTCGGCATCCTCCAATTCGACTCCGTCCTGACCGTGCTCTGGATGGGCCTTCTCCTCGTCGTCATCCAGACCATCTTCGGATCGATCCTCGAACCGCGATACCATGGCCGAAACCTCAACCTCTCGCCGCTCCTGATCCTCGTCGCCCTCGGTTTCTGGGCCTGGCTCTGGGGTGTCATCGGCATGGTGCTCGCCATCCCCATCATGGTCGTGCTCCGCATCGTGCTCGAACAGTGGGAGAGCACCCGCCCCATCTCCGTGCTCATGAGCAACGTGAGCCGGCAGGACGTGCTCGAGACCGCCCGCCTCGAACACCTCGGACGCCGAAACGAGGAGCTCGAGCAGCAAGTGCAGGCCAGCGAGAGCCGATCCATGCCCGCCCAGGGAGCAACCGCCGGCCCCTGAACCGCAGCTCCCGTCGGAACGGTTGCGTTGCAGGATTCTCCGCCTATCCTTGTCCCATGGGCGAGGGCCGGGGGGCAACGCATCGAAGTCAGGAGGAGTGCCATGCAGATCAGCGTCTCGTTCCGTCACATGGACCCGTCCCCGAGTCTCCAGCGCTACGCCGCGGACAAGCTCAACCACGTCGTGTCCAAGTATGTGACGGGCGAGGACATCGACTCCCAGGTCGTGTTCTCCGTCGAACGCTTCTGGCACATCGCCAACTTCACCATCAACATCAACGGCCTCACCGTGAAGAGCGTCGAGAAGACCGAGGACATGCGCTCCTCCGTCGACAAGGCCCTCGACAAGGTCGAGCGGCAGATGCGCCGCTACAAGGACAAGATCCGCGACCACAAGCCCTCCAACGGCCGGCAGAGACAGTTCTCCATGGGCGTCTTCGCCGTCCCCGCCGAAGCCGAGGAACCCGAGGACGATGCCGCCGCCGAGCCGGCGCAGCTCGTCAAACGGGAGACCCTGACCGCCGAGCCCATGACCACCGACCGGGCCATCATGCAGCTCGAACTCCGCGATGCCGCGTTCTTCGTCTTCACCAACGAGGAAACCGACGCTCTCAGCATCATCTACCGGCGCGACGACGGCACCTTCGGCCTCATCGAGCCGGAGTCCGAACAGGGCTGATCCGGTCCGTCCGGACCTTGCCCGGGAGGTGCTCTGCCCATGGCCGCTCCGCTCATCGTCAGCGGCATGTCCGGCTCAGGAAAGTCGACCGCGTTGCGGGCCCTCGAGGACGCAGGATGGTACTGCCTCGACAACCTGCCCGTTCCGCTCCTGCCGCGACTCCTCGAATACGCCGGGGAACAGGCCGCCGGAGACCGACGCCTCGCCGTCGCCGTCGACGCACGCGACCATCAGCACATCGCCGAGGCCGCACCCCTCCTCGACCGGCTCGCCGGACGTGACGTGCCCTACGAACTCCTCTTCGTCGACGCCAGCGACGAGACCCTCGTGCGCAGGTTCAAGGAGACACGACGACGCCATCCCCTCGAGGTCGAAGGCAACGTCCGCGATGCCATCGGACGGGAACGAGCCCTCCTCGCTCCGCTCCGCGCGCACGCGGACCACAGGATCGAGACCGATGGCCTCTCCGTCCACGACCTCAAGAGACTCGTCCAGCAACGCTTCGTCGGACCCGTCGACCGGGACCTCCGCATCAACCTGCTCTCCTTCGGCTTCCGGCACGGACTCCCCACCGAAGCCGACCTCGTATTCGATGTCCGGTTCCTGCGAAACCCGCACTTCGTCCCCGAACTCCGATACCGCACCGGGCTCGATGCTGCCGTCGCCGGACACGTGCTCGGCCATGACAACACCCAGGCCTTCCTCGCACACCTCCTTCCCCTGCTGCAGCTCCTCGTTCCCCTCTACCGGGACGAAGGCAAGGTCTACCTCACCATCGCCTTCGGCTGCACCGGAGGCCAGCACAGGTCCGTCGCCATCGCCGAACGCGTCGGACGCGCGCTCGCCAGCGAAGGACTCGCCATACGCGTGGAGCACCGGGATGAACCCCACTGGTCACTGACCCCCACGCCGGAGACCTGAGCCATCACCTCCTCCTCCCTGCCCCCCCTCGCCGCCGCCGCCGCCAGGCGACCCACCGATCCCGCCGAAACCTTCGACGCATTCCTCGACTGGGTGATCGATCGCGGCATCGATCTCTATCCTGCCCAGGAAGAGGCCATCCTCGAGATCCTCGACGACCGGCACGTCCTCCTCAACACCCCCACCGGCTCCGGAAAGTCCCTCGTCGCCGTGGCCATGCACTTCCGATCCCTGTGCTGCGGAAGACGCTCCTTCTATACCTCGCCCATCAAGGCCCTCGTCAGCGAGAAGTTCTTCGACCTCTGCCGGACCTTCGGGGCCGAGAACGTCGGGATGCTCACCGGCGACGCCAGCATCAACCCGCGGGCTCCCATCATCTGTTGCACCGCCGAGGTGCTCGCCAACATGGCGCTCCGATCCGGACTGGCTGCCGGCATCGACGCCGTGATCATGGACGAGTTCCACTACTACTCCGACCGCGACCGTGGACGCGCCTGGCAGGTCCCCCTCCTCTGCCTGCCCCGCACCATCTTCATGCTCATGAGCGCGACCCTCGGCGACACCACCGACATCGAACGGCGACTCCACGACCTCTCCGGCCGCAGCGTGTCCGTCGTCCGGAGCACCGAACGCCCCGTGCCCCTCGACTTCAGCTACGTCGAGTCGCCGCTTCACGAGACGATCCAGCAGCTCCTCGACGGCGGGCGGGCCCCCATCTATGTCGTCAACTTCACCCAGCGTGAGGCCACCGAACTCGCCCAGAGCCTCACCAGCATCAACGTCCACGACCGGGACACCAAGCTCGCCCTCAAGGACGAGATCGGCCACTTCCGCTTCGACAGCCCCTTCGGCCGGAAAATCGGCCGCTACGTCCACCACGGCATCGGACTCCATCACGCCGGACTGCTGCCGAAGTACCGCCTGCTCGTCGAACGGCTCGCCCAGAAGGGGTTCCTGCGCGTCATCTCCGGTACCGATACCCTCGGCGTCGGCGTGAACGTGCCCATCCGCACCGTGCTCTTCACCCGGCTGTGCAAGTTCGACGGACAGAAGGTCGGCATCCTGTCGGTTCGCGACTTCAGGCAAATCGCCGGAAGGGCCGGACGAAAGGGCTTCGACGACCGCGGCTGGGTCGTCTGCCAGGCCCCCGAACACGTCATCGAGAACCGGAAGATGGAGGCCCGCGTCGCCGCTGGAAAGATGCCGAAGAAGAAGTTCGTGCGCGCACAGCCCCCCAAACGCGGCTTCGTGCCCTGGAACGAGGAGACCTTCGACCAGCTTCGACGAGGAACGCCCGAGCACCTGCAAAGCCGCTTCGAGGTCGACCACGGGATGATCATGAACCTCCTTCAGCGACCCGATGACGACGGCCTCCCCGGAGGATACCGCGGACTCGTCACCCTCATCGCCCGCTCGCACGACCCCCCGGAAGAACATCCGGCACATCGCCGGCGCGCGCGTACCCTCTTCCAGGCCCTGCGAAGAGCCGGGATCGTCGACACGCGACGCAACGACAACGGCCCCGGAAGCCACGTGGTCGTCAACGAGGTGCTCCAGGAAAACTTCTCCCTCGACCAGGCTCTCGGTCTCTTTCTCGTTCACGCGATCGAGGTCCTCGAGGCGCGCGGACTGCCCCCGGAACAGTACGCGCTTACCGCACTGAGCCTCGTGGAGAGCATCCAGGAGCACCCGCACGCGCTCCTCCGGCGACAGGTCGACAGACGAAAGACCGAAGCCCTCGCCGCCATGAAGGCGGAGGGCATGGACTACGAGGACCGCATCGCCGAGCTGCAGGAGATCACCTGGGACAAGCCGGACGCGGAATTCATCTACGACATCTTCAACCGGTGGGCCGAGCGCCACCCGTGGCTCGACGAAGAGAACATCCGGCCGAAGTCCATCGCGCGAGACCTGGTCGAGCGCTGGATGTCCTTCGGCGAGTACGTCAACGAATACGGACTCGAAGCCATGGAGGGAACCCTCCTGCGATACCTCTCGAGTGTCTACCGGACCCTCGTGCGCACCCTCCCCCCGGCCTGGCTCAATGACCCCCTCATGGACATCGTCGGCTACTTCGACGCGCTCCTCCGGCGCGTGGACTCCTCGCTCCTCCAGGAGTGGGAGCAGCTCATGGCACCCACGGATGACGACGACGAACCCGCTGCGCCCGTCGAGCGGGACCTCCGACGCGACCCCCGGGCCCTCTTCTCCCGAGTTCGCGGCGAGCTGCATCTCCTCGTCCGCGCCCTGTCGCTGCAGGACTGGGACGAGGCCACGCTCCTCGTGCGTCAGGCAGCGGATGACCCCTGGCCGCCGGAACGCTTCGCCTCCTCTCTCGAGCCCTTCTTCGAGGAGTACGGCCACATGGTGTTCGACAGCCGGGCACGGCTCGCCGAGCTTACCCGCTTCGAGACCCTCGGAAACAGCCGCTGGAGTGTGCGCCAGACCCTGCTCGATCCGCAGGATGACCGGATGTGGTTCATCGACGCCGAGATCGAGCTGGAGGCCGGCGGAGACCCCGACGATCCACTCATCCGGGTGCTCGACATCCGGGACTGAGCGTCCTGATCGCACCGGATCGCATCGGGCTCGAGTCGCTGCCGTCTCCATCGTGATGGGGACTCGGGACTGAAGGGCCCGAACGCCAGTCCCGGGGTCCTCTCGCCGGTCGGATCACGGGGACTCAGACCTTCACGCGCCGGGTCCGACGCCGGGGAAGGAGCAGGCCGACCAGAAGGAAGGCCAGCAAGGCCACCGACCAGGGTGGATCTCCGGGCGCCGCACTGCAGCCCGACCCGCCCGCTGCGTCCATCGGCTCGGGAAGCGATCCGCGCTCCGGCGACGCATCGGCGCCTGCAGTGGAACCGGTGTCCGGGGCACTGGACGGTTCCACCGTGGACGGGGCTGGCCCGGGTTCCGGCCTCGGGACGGACGAACCCGGGGTGACACACAGCCCGAAGTGGCAGCCGGTCAGGTCGCCACAGTCGTCGTCGTGGAGACACTCGCGGATGCAGTGACCTTCCGTGCAGAGATAGCCTGCCGCGCACGGTTCGGCGGGGCATTCACCCGTGCCTTCGGTCTGGAGCCCCACGCAGACGTACTCGTCCGAGAGTTCGAGGTAGATGCATCGCAGCTCCACGGAGCCGCAGGCTTCGGGGAACTCGTCGATCTCCCCGTTGCCGTTGTTGTCGAACCCATCGCACTGCTCGGGGCCACAGACCGGGAGGTGCACGTTGTCCACGCGACCGGTATCGTCCGGATGGGTGCAGGAGCGATCCCCGCCAGCCGGCACAATCTCGGCGATGAGGTTCCGACCCGCAGAAGAGAGCACCTCATCCTCGTTGCCGAAGCAGACCTGCACGGAGACGGACGCTCCGGGCAGGATCGGCTCCTCGAAGACGGCCACATCCAGCAGCGGCGTATTCGGTGCATCCTCGAGATGGAGGAAGATGCGAGAGTCGTCCGGGATGGGCACCGTGCTCGTGTTGCGGATCGTCAGCGCCACGCCGATGGTGCCGTCGCAGGGGTTGGTGTCGAGGCCGTTGACGCAGGCGGCGAGGTCGACATGGCGACCCGTCGTGATCTCGTCGATGTGTACGTCGATCCCCTCCAGCGGCTGGGCGGAACAGACACTCGACATCGCATCGTCGGCACAGACAAGCGTACCGACCCGACAGCCGCCGAAGCAGGCCCCGACCGGAAGATCGATGGGGGCGAGCCCGTCGCATCCGTCCCGTCCACCGAGGCAGAGAGCGCCGACGTTGTATCCCTCGTCGATCTCGCCGTTGCAGTTGTTGTCCTGGCCGTCGCACAGCTCGATCGCTCCGGGATGGATGTCCGGATCGTCGTCGTTGCAGTCGAGATCGTTGTCCACGTATCCGACCGGCTGTCCGCACTGCACGAGCGTGTGGTCGGGATCTCCGTAGCCGTCTCCATCGGCGTCCCGGAACCAGGTCACGCCGATTCCGTCATCGATGATTCCGTTGCAGTCGTTGTCGAGGCCATCACACTGCTCGGGTTCGGGAAGCGTTTCACCGGCGCAGTCGCCGAGCCACGCTCCGTTGATGCACATCTCGAGCCCGTCGGAACACTCGCCCACACCCCGTGTCTCGGGGGGACCGGAATAGCAGGGGCGTTCGACATGGTCGACGATGCCGTTGCAGTCATTGTCGAGCCCGTCGCAAGTCAGCTCCACGGGTTCGTAGGTGTCGGGGCGCTCGCAACCTGGCAGGCCGTCCGGGCCGTTGGGTCCGGTCTCGGCATCGGCGCAGACCCCGATGCAGCGGCCGAGGTAGCAGCAGGGCGCACCCCAGGTCTCCGACTCGATGGTGTACCAGGGGCTGGGGATGCCGTCGGCGTTCTGGAACCGGATGCGGTAGTGGTAGCGGGTCCCTCGCTCGAGGTCGTCGTCCTCCAGCACGCCGATGATGCCTCCACCGGGGGGATAGCCCCGGTCTGCATCCTCCGGGTGGGCAATGCGCCGGAATCCCGGGTGGGTCGGATCGAAGTCTGGATCGGGAGAACGCTCGAGCCAGACGCCGGTGAGGCCGTCCTCATGGGTGGACTGATTGGCCGGACGCCGCCACTGAACGGTCAGGGAGTGGTAGTCGACCCCAACGACGCGCAGGTCCGGGTCGGTGGGCACATTGGTCAGCGTATAGGCCGTGATCGCCGCAGACGGCTCGGACCGAAGCGACCCCGCCGATGTGCGGCGTACGGCACGCGCGCTGCGTGTGAGCGGGAAATTGGGGGGGAAGAAGGTCTCCTCGCACGCGGCGAACGGAGCAGGTCCCGAGTACCGCTGGCCGCGACCGAAACTGCTGTCGGACGGGACACTGCAGAAGATGTTGCCGTTCTGGTCGATCAACTCGAATTCCGTCTCGAGCCGGCTGGTGTCCGTGAAGGCGAAGGACACCCCGTAGTTGATCGGCATGGCCGAATGAATGACCCGATCGTCCACGGCAAGCTCTCCCGGCGGCTGAAGGTCGGGGCAGGTCCAGAACGTGATCTCGGACACGGACGGTGTGCGGTCGTCTTGCTCCGTGGTGAGGATTGCCTCGACCTCGATGAAGCGGCCGTCCGGCACTTCGTCGCCGAACTGCGCCGGGGCCGTCTGGTACTGGCTCGACCACTCGCTCCAGTTGACACCGTCATCGCTCGTTCGGATTCGAATGCGCACCCCGGTTCCGGAGGGGACCGTGGCTGCCCAGTCGATGGTGTCCACACTGCACACGCCATCTCCACCGCCGATGCCGTCCCCGAAACCGTCCGCACAGTCGAAGGTGTTGCGCCAGGTCCCTCGGGGAGCCGTGAAGTTCCGAAGCTGGAAGCCGGTGTAGTCCGAGTAGGAGTAGGGGTTTCGCTGCGTGGCCGTGGTCATCATCGCCTGGCCGGGCGACGGCTGGCGGCTGCCCTGATGGCGACGCGCGTTGTTCGAACCGAAGCAGTTCACCCAGATGGATCCGTCATCGATCACCCCCACGCCGACGGGTGTCGAGCACGTGGTGACGTTGATGTCGAACGTGTCGGTCTCGGGATTGAACCGGTAGAGCCGGGAGGCGCTCGAGGAGACCGTCCAGATGAAGCCATCCCCGTCCACGGCCACGCCGCGGTTGCGGTCGGGCGTGCCCGGGAGGGGAAAATAGTCGAAGGTGGTCAGCCCCAGTTCGTCGAACGGCGCGCGGTTGAATCGCATGAGAACGGGACAGTCCCAGCCGGCGGTCCAGATGTTGCCGGCGTCGTCGATGGCGATGCCGTACTGACGGGGATTGCTGTTGCTGCAGGACCCGACGCTCGTCGTCGGGACCGGGATGTCGCCACAGACCTCGCCCGTCCGGCTGTCGAAACAGCCCAGACGGTTGTCGCCCATTCTGGCAACCCAGATCCTGTTCTCGCGATCGATCGCGAAGCCGTAGTGGTACCATCCGGTCCGGAAGGACGCGGTCACCTCACCATTGTCCGGGTTGAGCTGATGGAGCCAGCCACCGCTTCCAGCCCCCACCCACGGGAACCCTTCTCCGTCAATCGCAAGCCCGCGCGGAGCCGAGCTGCCGTGGAAGGGCAGGCTTTCCGTGGTGAACGCGACACAGTCGTCGCCTTCGCACCCCGAGGCGAGGATCTTCGTGACCGTGTGGCTGTCCCGGTTCGCCACCCAGACGTTGCCGTCAAAGTCGAGGGCCGTGCGGCTGGGAAAGTTCTCCACCGGATAGTGATGGACCACCTCTCCATCCAGGGCGTTGATCCGGGTCACGGAGCGATCGCCGGAGTTGGCCACCCACACGTCAACGGTTGCCACGTTCTGACGCCCGGACAGTCGAATTCTTCCCTCATCGTCCAGGTCGGCACCATCGAGCTCCCCCTCTTCGAGCACGGCGGTGGTCCACGCCTCGCAGAAGGTCGTGTCCACGTTGCCCTGCGCGAAGGGCGGGAAGAGCTGCGCCGCCGGTATGGGTCTGCTGTCTCCGACGCCCGGGCTCTCCCAGTTCAGGGAAATCGCCGGCTCGCCCGCCCGGTGGCTGTACTCGAGGACGACCTCGTAGCGCAGCCCGCGCTGCATGGGCACTTCCACGGTCCAGACACTCTCCCCCACATGCTCCGGGGCGTTGATCAGCACCTCGCCATCCAGCACCAGGCGCACACCCCCGTCCGCAGCGATCGTCAGCGTGTGAGGCTCCGAGTACAGCGCCTCGATCTGACCGTTCCAGCGGACCGACAGGTTGGGCGGGCCCACGTTCGAGTCCGGGAACTCCTCGGTCCAGTCGAAGTCGACACCGCGATCGATGCGCACCAGCCGGGACACCGAGAACTCCGCGTCGTTGAAGTACTCTCCCCGAAGTCCCTCGCCGCCGCCGAGGCTGTCGCTCGGCAGCGTCAGCTGGGATGCCGGGACCTTCTCCCACGGCTGAAAAGCGCTTCGCCAGATGAGCCGGAGCGGGCCCGCATCGCCGTCATCCCGCCGCTCCACCACGATCGGGACACGTCGGCCCCGGGTCAACTCCTCGGTCCCGCACAGCATGTCCATCTCTCCCCCGTCCCAGCGATCGATCAACAGACTGTTGTTCAGACGCACGCGGAACCCCCCGTCTCCCACGAGGCAGAACTCCGTCGCTTCGGTGAAGCGCGGCATGAGGTCGCCACTCCAGCGCCCGGTCCAGTCGCCCGGCGTCAGCCCTGCAAAGGGGGCGCCCTCGCTGAAATCGAGATCGATCCCCGGCTCGGTCCGCGAACCGACGATCTCGTTGAAGTTGTCTCCGTCGAAGAACTCGCCCAGGAGCCCCATCCCGTTGCCGATGGGGATCGCAGGCGTCCGGAGGGCCTCGACCGGGACGATCTCGCGGGGCTGCCCCGGCGGCGTCCAGTCGAGCTGCGCCCGGGCGTTCTGCCAACGCTCCCGATACTCCACGCGGATCCGTGCAGGTTCTCCCTCCACCAGATTCACAACCCCGGTGGACGTGGTCAGTTCGTCGGATGCCCAGTCGTCGATGATCAGGCTGTCGTTCACGAAGACCCGACCGCCGTCGTCTGTGGTCAGGTGCAGGGTCGTCGGCCCCGTGGCCACCGGCATGAGCTCACCTTCCCACCGTACGCTGAAGAGATTCACGCCCACGCGCCGATCCGGGCCTCCCTGGCCCCAGTTGAAGTCGATTCGGCTGTCCACCCGGTTGAACAGGGCCCGCTGGAGCTGATCATCGTTGTGATAGGTACCCAGGAGCCCGTTCTCCGGAAAGGAGGGTGGCTCCGGGATGAGGAAGGTGTCCGGGACCGGTACGAACGGCCCGCCGTTGACCGACCACGCCAGCGCGATCTCGCCGTCTCCCCCTCGATCGAACGCCTCGACCACGAGCGGAGCCGTGGTGAACGCCGGAATCGTCACCGTGCCGGTCGCCGAGCCTGGCGTACGCTCCGCCCAGCGATCCGCCACGACTTCGCCATCGACCCACACGCGGGCCGCTTCGTCACTGGTGAGGCGAAGCGCCACGGGCTGCATCGACGGACTGCGAAGGTGCCCCTCCCACCGCACACTGAACGGGCCACCGGAAACCTCGGCGGGTATGGAGCCGGGCGCCCCATCGATCTGCTCCTCCTCGCGCACGAGCGCCTCGTCGAAGAAGTCGATGCCGCGATACCACGTGGCCTGAAGTCCACCGCTCTCGAAGCTGTCCGCGTCCGGCGAGAGGACTGTCCTCGGAACGATCTCGAACGACGAGACGCCGGGACCCGTCCAGAAGAACTGTGCGACCGCACCACCGCCACGCTCGTAGTACTCGATGCGCAGCGGGTACTGGCCCGCCGCCAGCGTGCGGGTCACGTCGCTGTTGGTCGGGCCCCGGTTCCGCCAGTCATCGATCAGCTGCTCGTCATCGAGCCACAGGCGGACGCCGTCGTCGGTGCGCATTCGGAGCGTCCACTGCCCTCCCTCGGGGATGGTCAGGAAGCCCTCCCAACGGATCGCGAAGTCGTCCGCAGGCACACTCGGGTGCGGTGAGCCGGTACCCCAGGTGAAATCGATCTCCGGATCGATCCGCCGCAGGATCTCGGCACCGAAAGTACGCGTTCCGAAGGGGTCGTCGAGATGATGGTACGATCCGAGGAGGCCTTGAACGCCTGACTTGGCCACACCGAAGTACGGTCCGTCCTCGGCAGGAGCGGCCGGTGAGGCCGCCTCGTCCGCAGCCTCACCCTGCTCCATCTCGCCACAGCCGGACAGCAGCAGGCAAAGCACAACGAGTGCTGCCCAGCCAACAGGCCGGGAAACATGTCGACGGGACGGAAGAATACGGATCGTCATGATGATTCCTTCGCTCCTCATGGGCATGTGCCTTCGGCACAGCGAATCTCGTTCGTGACCGTGCACAGCCAGACGCCACACTCCCCACAGTTGTCCCCGGGCACGCCATCCAGCGGACCGCAGCCGCCGCACGCGTTCGTGCTCGCCTCCGCGTTGCAGAACGGGCCCTCGGGTCCGCACTCGATCTCGCCGGTGACCCCGCACACCGTGCAGGACTGACCAGGAGTCAGCGTCGAGCCGCTGCAAATCCCGCAGGCATCGAGAGGCTCCTCGATGCACGCGTAGTCGCTCTCTCCCCCCGGGGAGCAGTCCCATCGTCCACAGGTACCACAGCTCCCGCCCCGGAACTGGCCAGGCTCAGGGGGTGTGCAGCCGCCGCAATCGTTGATCGGGGTGCCTGCACACACCACGTCCCCCGGAAGACCCGGCGCGGACGGTGGATCGCACGCCCAGACGTTGCCCTCGCAGCTCCCGCACGAGGCCCCCAGCTCGACGCCGACATCGCCACAGAACCCGCACTCGTTGGGACCGTCGTCCACGCAGATCACGTCGGCTGTTCCCTCGTCACAGCGCCACAGACCGCATGTGCCACAGGGTTGGAGCGGCTCGGCCGTCAGCGGGCCACAACCACCGCACGCGTTGAGTGGCGCTTCCTCACAGATGATCCGGTTCGCACCGCCGCAGATCCACGTCCCGCAGCTTCCGCAGGGCTCGCCCAGACGCTCCGGGTCCGTCAGCTCGAAACAACCCCCGCAGGCGTTGATCGTCCCCTGCTCGCATACCGTCCGATCGTCCCCGTCACAGACCCACCGGCCGCACTCGCCCGTTCCACAGGGCAGCCCGGGCTGCATCCCCTCCACCAGCGCACCGCACCCACCGCAGGCGTTCGGAATCGCACCGAAGCAGAATGGTTGCCCCGCACTGCAACCCCACTCGCCGCCACAGCCGCAACCGGCACCGAGCTCGAACTCGGGATTCTCGATCGGCGCACAACCGCCACAGATGCTCAGCCCCGGATCGTCGCACTCGACAGCGTCCTCGCCGACGCAGACGACCCGTCCGCAGCCGAACTCCCCGCACGCTCCGTCCGGAACATCCTCGAGCTGCCCACAGCCGCCGCAATCGTTCGGAGGCACACTGCCCACGCACCGGACACCACCGGTGGCCGAGTCGCACTGCCACGTTCCGCCGCAGCCGCACGCATCGCCCGGCTGGCCCTCCAGATCGGCACACGTCCCGCAAGCGTTCAGGCCGAACGGATTCGAGCAGATCGTGCGGTCATTCCGGTCCGGGTCGCACAGCCACTCCCCGCACGAAGAGCACGGACGACCGGCCGGCTCTCCGGCCACGAGCGGTCCGCACCCGCCGCACGAGTTGCGGGTGACCTCTCCCACGCAGACCACCGACTGGCGATCCGGGGAACAGGTCCAGACGCCGTCCCCACACTCGTCCGTGCAGGGCTGGCCGGGCGTACCCTCCAGCGAGCCGCACCCCCCGCACGGATTCGGAGGGGTGTCGCTGGCGTTCACGCACACCATCCGATCCCGATCGCACGCGAGAAAGCCGTCATTGCACGGGCCGCAAGCGTCCCCCTCGTCTCCCGGGGCCTCACCGCAGCCGCCACAGACGTTCCGCGAACTCTCGCCCGAACACTGCAGCGCCTCCGTTCCCAGACAGGTCCAGCGGCCGTCCCCGCAGTCGTCCCCGCAGCGACGTCCGGGAACCCCCGGAAGCACCGCCGAACCGCCACAGGCGTTCGTGCCCGACCCCTCCGGCACGCAACGCAGAGACTCCCCGTCCTCCGCACACGCCAGTCTCCCCGGCAGACCTCCGGGTGCAATGCACGAATCCTCCGGTGACTCCTCCAGAACCTCGCATCCACCGCAGACGTTCAAACCAGGATCGGAGCAGATCGCCGTATTCGCCTCGCACACCCAGACCCCGCAGAGCCCGCAAGACGTGCCGAGGATCTCCTCGTCGCAGCCCTCCGGAGCCGTCGAACGCCCGTCCGTCGTCTCGCGCGTGGCATCCGGCGCATCCGTGCTCGGCTCCGCGCTGGCAACATCCGATGACTCCTCTCCGGAACCCGAACCGTCAACATCCGAAACAACCGTCTGGCCGCCGGAGTCGCTGCAAGATAGTCCGAACCCACAAATCAACAGGACGAGGGCAATGCGCTTCACGTGTTCGTCTCCATGCTGGAACACAGTTTCGAGAACCCCGAGAGTATCGTGCCGACGAGCGCCATCGCAAGCGCGTCGTGCACACCAGCGCAACAGTGTACCGGAATGGCACAGCGCTCCACGCTCGACAGCCGACGCCGCAGCGCATACCCTGCGCCACGCTCGTCCAGTGCGCCGCCGACCGCGTCACCCGATGACCCGACCCGGCCCGACGCGCTCCCCCTTCCCGTCACTCGCTCATCGCACCGACTTCCACGGAGTTCCCCATGTCCCACGCAGCCAGCATCCCCGGTGAAGGCGCTCTCCATGTCACCTTCAAGACTTCCCTCGGGTCCATGACCGCGCGCCTCTTCGAGGACAAGGTGCCGAACACGATCGACAACTTCGTCGGACTCGCCACCGGGGCGAAGGACTACACCGACCCCCGCACCGGACAGCCCGGAAGCGGCCCCTACTACGACGGAACCATCTTTCACCGCGTCATCCCCAACTTCATGGTGCAGGCCGGCGACCCGACCGGCACCGGCACCGGCGGTCCCGGCTACCGGTTCGCCGACGAGTTCCACCCCGAGCTTCGCCACGACCGCCCCGGAATCCTCTCCATGGCCAACGCCGGGCCCAATACCAACGGCAGCCAGTTCTTCATCACCGAGGTGCCCACCCCTCACCTCGACAACCGGCACAGCGTCTTCGGTGTCGTCGTCGAGGGCGTCGAACTCGTCAGCCAGATCACCGGCGTCCCCCGCGACCCCCGCGATCGCCCCCGCGAGGACGTCGTCCTCGAGTCCGTCACCTTCTTCCGCAAGGCCGGCTGACCCCCCTTCTCCTCCCCACACGACGGCGGTGACATGGCGAATACCTTCGCCCCAGGACGCTCCATCGCAACGCTCGCGCCCACCGTTCTGCTCCTCATGACCTCCGCCGGCCTCGCCGACCAGGCGCACGCTGCGCAGGAACCCGCCGGCGTAGAACGGCAGGTCGAGACCGAGCCGGAAGCGGAAGTGTGGTCCCTTCGGCTCCGGCTGCAGGGAGGGCACGCCCACTCCCCGAGACCATCCGACGAGGGCGAACCAAGCCTGCTCTACGGGACCGCCTTCCGCGGCTGGTCCGTCCGGGGCGGAACCGCCGCGGCCTGGCGCGCCCTCCCGTGGCTGCGCCTCGTCGGTGACGCCGGCATCGGCTTCACCCGCACCGAGGGATTCGCCGAGCGCGGCGACGCACGGCGGGAACTGCGCCTCTCGCTTACCTCTCTCGACGTCACCGCCGGAGCCGAGGCGTACAGGAGGTTCGGCAGCGTCGAACTCCGCACCGAGGCGGGCCTCGGGCCGCGCTTCGGCGCGCGGGCACGGGCGCGGGAACGACGCTTCAACCTCGAGGACCAGTCCCCGGCACCGCCGATCCGCGTCGGCACATCCCTCCTCGCCTACACCGAGGTCGCCGTCGCCATCGACGCAGGTCACCTGACCGTGCCCGTCGGCATCCGGCTGGTGAGAAACCTCACCTACCCCGGCAGCACGGCGGATCGGCTCGATGCCAGCCCTTCGGACGACGACCCCGGGCGCTACCTGGTCGAGTCGACCTGGCAGGTGCTGGGCACCGTCGGAGTCGAGTGGCCCTCCCCCGGACGCGCCCGCCGCTGACCGCCGGAACGTCCGTCTTCGCGCGGCTCCCGGCCGGAGGCGCTCGCCGCTGACCGGGCGAGTGCGTCCCGCTGGCGGACAGGGCCCTTGCTCGCGTGGCACGAGCCCACCAGACCGCAAACGCGCCGCCCGAACAGGCGTCGCGGGGTTCGGCGGCGCGCACTCGTGGGCGGGCGCACCCCTGGCTCGCGACGCCGGGTCGGACGCGGCGGCGCGGCGCTCAGGTCATCGAGGCCGACTCCAGGGCGCGGGTCACTGTCCGCATGAACCCGTCCGCGGTCTCCCCATCGATCAGTCGATGGTCGAACGTCAGGCACATGGTCACGAACGAGCGCACCCGGATGTTGTCGTTGTCGTCGGCGGCCACGCGCTTCTTGATGCCGCCGATGCCGAGGATCCCGACCTGAGGCTGCACGAGGATGGGAATGCCGAACAGCGAGCCGAAGACCCCTGCATTCGAGATCGTGAAGGTACCGTCCGCAACGTCCGCAGGCTTCAGCGACTTCGTGCGGGCCCTCTCGCCAAGATCGTTGACCGCCTTGGCGATGCCGAGAAGGTTGAGGCCGTCTGCCCCCTTGACCACCGGCACGATCAGTCCCTCGTCGATCGCCGCGGCGACGCCGATGTTGACCTGGCTGCGGTAGACGATGCTGTCTCCGTCGATGGCGGCGTTCATCAGCGGCCACTCGCGCAGGCCCTGCACGACCGCGGCCACGAAGAACGGCGTGAACGTGAGCCTTGCCCCTCGCGCGGCATACTCGTCCCGGAGGGATCGCCGCGCCCGGACGATGCCCGTGACGTCCGCCTCCCACACCGTGTGACAGTGCGCTGTCGTGCGGCGGGCCTGCAGCATGTTCTCCACGATGCTCTTCCGCATGCGGGACATGGGTTCCACACGGTCGCTGTCGTAGACATGGACCCGGGGAACCTTCTCGAGCGCCACGCGATAGCCGCTGGGGACATCCCGATCGATCGGCGCGGTGGGCGAGCCTGCGGAAGGTGCTGGTTCCCCCTTCTCGATGAAGGCGAGGATGTCCTTCTTCGTGACACGTCCGCTGATGCCGGTGCCTTCGATGGCCGTCAGGTCCTCGATGCCATGCTCGGAGGCGATGCGACGAACGAGCGGAGTCGACCGGACCCGGCGCAGCTCGTCGCGCGAGGCTCCGGCGCTCTCCGGACGGGGAGGGCTCGCTGCCGAAGTGGCGCCCTGCGCGTCCTTCTTCCCGCCCGCAGGCGGCGCCGCGGCCGCCTGCGTCTCCTTCTTCGCCTGCGTCTCCTTCTTCGCGGGCGCTTCCTCCGCGGGGGCCGGTCCTGCGCTCGCAGCAGCAGCATCCGTCTCCACCCACGCGACCACGGTGCCCACCTCCACGGTATCCCCGGGCTGGGCGAGGATCTCCACGAGCACCCCGTCGGTTGGGCTCGGGACCTCCGCGTCCACCTTGTCGGTCGACAGGACGAAGATGTCCTCGTCCCGCTTCACGGTGTCTCCTTCGGACTTGAGCCACTCGACGACGGTTCCCTCGACGATCGACTCGCCCATCTGGGGCATGATGACTTCGACGCGCATGCTGTTCCTCGTCAGAAGTGGATGGGAGCGCCGAGGAAGGCGGCGGCGGCAGCTTCGCCGACGCCCTCGGAGAGGGTCGGGTGCGGATGGATGGTGTGGAAGATCTCTTCCACGGTCGACTCCAGGTGGAGCGCCACCGCGAGCTCGGCGATCAGCTCGGTGGCCTTGGGACCGATGATGTGGGCGCCGAGGAGCTGGTCGTACTTCGTCTCGGCCACGAGCTTGATGAAGCCCGCGTCCTCTCCCATGATCCGGGCCTTTCCGCTCGCGCTGAAGGGGAACACCCCGGTCTTCACATCGTACCCGCGCTTCTTCGCCTCCCGCTCGGTGAGGCCCACCGAAGCCACTTCGGGGTCGCAGTAGGTGCAGTTCGGCGTGTGGTCGTAGTTGAACGGGTGAACCTTCTTCCCCGCGATCTGCTCGGCCACGAGCACGCCCTCATGGCTGGCCACGTGCGCGAGCCAGGGCGTCGCGATGATGTCGCCGATCGCCCAGACGTTCGGCTCTCCCGTGCGGAGGTGATCGTCGACCTCGACCTGACCGCGATCATCGAGCTTCACGCCCGTCCCGTCGAGCCCGAGGTCGCCGGTCACGGGGGCCCGCCCGACCGCCACGAGCAGGACGTCGGCCTCCAGCGTCTCGCTCTGGCCGTCCTTCTCCATGGTGACCTTCACGCCGTCCCTTGTGAAGTCGACGGTCTTGATGGCCGTTCCGGTCCGAACATCGATGCCGCGCTTGCCGAGCACGCGGGCCAGCTCGACCGAGACGTCCGTGTCCTCGATGGGCAGGATGTGTTCCTGAAACTCGACGAGTGTCGTCTTCGAGCCGAAGGAATTGTAGATGCTGGCGAACTCCGTGCCGACCGCCCCGGCGCCCATCACGATAAGGCGCTCCGGGATCCGGTCGATCTCGAGGATGTCGTCCGAGTTGATGGTGCGCCGGTGGTCCATCTCGATGAACGGGAGGTCCTTGCACACCGATCCCGTCGCCAGGATCACGTGCTTCGTGCGCAGCTCGGTGACCGAACCATCCGCGGCGGTCACCGTCACGCGCCCCTTGCCCGCAAGGCGCCCGTGTCCCTGGTGGACCTCGATCCTGTTCTTCCGCATCAGGAACGCGACGCCCTTCGAATTCTGCGTCACGACCTTCCCGCGATACTTCTGGACGCCGGCGAAGTCCACGTCCACCCCGTCCGCCCGGATGCCCCAGGTCTTCGCCTTCTGCATCTTGTCATAGAGATGAGCGCTCTCCAGCAGGGCCTTCGTGGGGATGCAGCCCCGGAGAAGACAAGTCCCGCCGAGCCGGTCGTCCTTCTCCACGATCGCGGTCTTCAGACCGAGCTGGGCACAGCGAATGGCAGCCACGTAGCCCCCTGGGCCACTGCCGATGACGGTTACGTCAACCTGGTTTGCGGACACGGGCACTCCTCGTCGTGCAGTGGGCGATGGACCGATCTTCCCCGCAGGCCGAACGCTCGCTTCCCGCAGGCAGCGAGTCCCCCGTCCGGCGCGGCGCGCGTAGCTCTAACGGCGGGCGGCCGGATGGTCAACAGGGCGCATGACCCGGGCCGGTCCGGCTGTCATGCGTGCCCCGCAGCACCCTGCGCCCGAAGCACAACCCCTGGGGCCAGAAGATCCGAAGGAGGCAGCGGCGCGTCGAGCAACCCATGACGCGCGAGCGTCGACGTGACCCGGTCGAGCATCCCCGATGACAGCTCCATCCGTGAGTTCCAGCGAGTCTCCGCAAGCCACGCGCGGGCATCGTCCGCCGGGATCCCGTGCAGCGCCACGATCGCGGCGACCGTGCCGTCGGGTGCCGACGCCCTCGCTCCGGCGGCCTCGTCCGCAAGCCGGATCAGTCTCGCGACATCCTCCGCCCGATCCTGCATCAGGCCCTCCCGAACGGCGTACACGAAAGCCGGCCAGGGTCCGCTCACCTCCGCAACACGACGCCACTCTCCCGCGTGCACGAGCGGCAGGGCCATCGTCTTCTCGTGGAGGAATGCGTCGATTTTCCCCTCCCGCAGCGCCGCGCGCGCACCCTCGAAGCCGCCCACCTCCTCGAACGCCGGCACGGGCCAGCCGCGCGATGATGCGTGGATGCACGCCATCAGGTGCGAGCCCGACCCCGAGCGGCTGATGCCGAACCGCAGCGCCCGCAGGTCCTCCTCGTGCACGACCGGGCTGTCCGCTGCCACGTGCACCCCCCACCGCAACGGCGTCTCGGTGAATGTCCCCACCATCCGTGCCGCACTTCCCTCGTGGATGTGGCGCACGATGCCCTCCGTGAGAAGCACCGCGACATCCAGTGTCCCGTCGTCGAGGGCCCGGCACATGGATCCGGTGCCCGACGGCATGCTCTGCCACCGGAGGAGCGAGTGTCCCCCTTCGGTCAAGTCCTCGAACGGAAGGTTGAAGTGCTCGGGCACTCCTCCCACACTCAGCGCGTCGGCGGTCATGTCGTCCCCTCGAGCCTGGTCGTGCTTGCCCCGCAACCGGCGCGGCGCACCCGCTGCTCCTGTTGAGGCGCCAGTCCCCCGCGTGCAAGGGAGGTACCCTCTCCGGCCAGCGGAACGGTGCACCGGTTGGGCGCCACGAGGCCGAGACCTGCAGCCGGAGCGCGTGCGCGACGTGTGCGCAGGGGCCCCCTCAGGGGCCGATGACGACGAACTCCACCCGGTTGTTGCGGGCACGGTTGCGCTCGTTGAGGTTCGGAACGAGCGGCTCGGCTGCACCCACCGCCTCGGAGGTCACGCGGCCCTCCTGGACCCCGGCTGCGAGCAATGCGTCGAGGACGGCCTGCGCGCGCGCTTCGGTCAGTCGCCGCTCCTCTTCTTCGTCCTCCCTGTCGTCGGTGTGGGTGCGCACCTGGAGTCGAAGCCCCCGTGTGGCGTCCAGGAGGGTCGCGATCCGTGCGATGGCGTCCATGGAGCCGGGATCGAGGGACTCTCCGTCGAACACGACCTCGTCGATCGGGTCGTCGAACAGGAGACGGTCGGGGAGGAGGCGCGGCTCTCCCGGCTCGAGCAGCGGGAGATCGAATGCGGCCTCCTGTCGACCGGCCTCGAGGGGCTGACGCTGACGGACCGTCCGGTGTCCGGGCGCGGTCACGTACAGCAGCCACGTGCCCGGCTCGAGGTCGGCCTCGAAGTGCCCGTCGGCGGTGACGGCGATCTCCTCGTGCTCGCCCGGCCGCACGGCGTGAAGGCGTGCGGCCTCGGCCGTGCCCTGCTCGAGCGTCACCGTGCCCGCGAAGCGCGCACCTTCGATGGCTTCGTCCATCGCGATGTCGAGGGCCAGCCCCTCGGCGGGCACACGGAACCGCTCGGTGCGCGTCTCGTAGCCCTCCCGCGAGAACTCGATGGCCGCCTCCGTGCCGACGAGAACCGGCGCCGAGAGGAACCGCCCCGCGTCATCGACGACCTGGTCCGACCACGACTGATCCGCCCAGCGGACGCGCACCCCGGCGAGGGACTCGCCGGTATGGCTGTCCACCACGCGCCCGGACACGGAGGCCAACTCGGCGCCGCGCGAAGCGCGCTCCGTGGGCGCTCCGCGCTCGCGCGACGCGGCCGGGCCGATGGCGTCAAAGGCCCACGATGCACCGAAGATCCAGTTCCATGCCGGAATCGCCGGGGTGCCCTGGGACTCGTTGGTGGTCATGCCCAGCTCGACCCCGGTGTGGAGCACGAGACCCTCCACCATGGGCGTGCCCCGGGCCCCGAGGGTCACGAACGAGGGGAAGGCGGCGAAGCCGCTGTCTCCCACGCACCGAACCGTGAGGGTGTTGGAGCAGGGCGGGTTGATCGGAATGTCGAGCACCCACTCGACGTACGGTGTGACCCAGGGCAGCGGCGCGTCGACGCCGAGGCCGAGTCGCCAGCGGCTGTAGGCGGTGACGTCCTGTCCGAACCGCTCCGGGCGCGTGAGCTCCTGCGCGAACAGGTTCCTCGTGTTGTCGATCACGGGCCCGGTGGCGAGGTGAGCCCGGACGGGAACGGTCTCGTCCACGAGGGTGCGCAGGTCCGCCGTGCCCATCGCGAGCAGCGTGATGGTCGAGCTGTCGAAGGCGATGCCCACGCTCTCCGCACCCGCCGGGAAGTCGAAGGCGAGCATTCCGCCCACGTGCAGCCCGTCGAACACCTCGACTCCTCCCCGGGATCCCAGGCCGAGGTTGCCCGTGCTCTGCATCAGCTCGGGGTTGGCGAAGCTGTTGCGCACGGCGCGGGAGGAGAGCGAGGCGAAGACCTCGAGCTCCTCGAGGGGGCGAATGCTCAGCGTGAAGGATCCGGTGTTCCGGCGCGTCTCGTCCCCCCGGCGCACGGCGTCCGAGCCCCGGAAGAAACTGCCGTGGACGCCGAACGCGACCTGACCGGCGTCGATACCGGTGGCCGTGGGAACCCGGTTCAGCCCGGAAACCCCGGTCGACGTGGGCGCACCCTCCACCCCCCATGCGGGCTCTCCTGCCTGCTCGCCCGCGGACGCCGTGCCCCCGAACACCGTCGTGGCCAGGAGGCCCATCACGCCCAGTGTGTGCATCCCTCTCCATCCGGTCGCCATGGCCTCCTCCATCCTGAAGTGGTTCGTTCGGCTCGCCGAATGACAGCTAGCGACGCCCGGACGTCAGGGTCAAGTTGTGCGGGTTCAGCCGAGGCGGGTGAATTGCACCACGTTCGCCGGCAAGTCATGCGCGGCGGCAGCACGTCGCAGGCGCTCGGTGCAGCGCGCGGCGACATCCGGGATCACCTCCACGAGCACGGCAGACGCCTCGCGGCCACCGGCGAGGACATCGAGCACCGCGTGTCCGGTGGTGCCGGAGCCGGCCCAGGGGTCCAGAACGCGGAGCGGGTTGTCGGGCAGGAGGTCCAGGAGACGGTGTGTGAGTGCGATGGGCTTCTGTCCTCCCCGGTAGACCGGGAGCCCGAGGAGCTCGCGTCGAAGGTTGATCGTGGAGATGTCGAGCCAGAGATCGCCGAGCGGTGCGTCCAGAAAGCGCGACAGCACCAGCAGCTCTCGGTCGCCCCACGCGATCCAGCTCCGGCCATCGGGGGAGGTGACGCGGCAGATGGGCGGGGCGTCGGGGTGCCGCGTCCGCCATGCGGCTATCGTCCGGTTGTTCGTCCGGTAGACGACCCGGTCGGCGTGCCGGATGCGATAGTCCAGCAGCGCGTCCTCGTCTCCGGGATCCAGACCTTCCTCGGCCATCGCCTCCCGGACCGGCTGCAGGATCCAGCGCTCCGGTGGGTCCTCGGGGTTGCGAACGATGCGCGTGTAGTATGCGGCATAGCGCCGAAGGGTCTCGCGCTCCTTGGGGATGCGAGGGACGTGGAGCTCGGCGCGCGGGGAGCGCCCCTGCGCGAGGACGTACTCCTTGAGCCGAGGGAGCCTTGTCGCGGCATGGGTCATCTTGACCCCCGACAGTTCGCTCATCTTCACCACGACACACGCAAGCTCGTGCCATCCTCGTTCCCGAAAGATCAGCCGGACGTCGCTGACATGGTGGTCATCGATGTGAGTGAAGCACTTGCCCCGCTCGTGCAGCAGCGCTTCCAGGGACTGGATCACATACTCGATTCCCGTCAGCCACGTGCTCGTTTCATGGGCATCATCATACGGCCGTGACCGGTTGCCCGTGTTGTAGGGGGGGTCGAGAAGGGCGACGTCAAAGGCCGTGCCTTCGGCTCGCAGCGCACTGATGGCCGCAACGTTGTCGGCGCAGATGACATGCACACCGCGCAGAGGCTGGATCGCCCGACTCGCGATGGCGGGCCTGCGCAGCGCCCGGGTGACCTCATCCAGTCTTCCTCTCTCCATCAGCACCGGACGAAGATGAGCGCGCACGGACATCAGGAACAGACGCCTGGTCTCGGCTCGCGCCGCAGTGGCGTCGAGCGGAAGGAGCTGGGCGTGCAGTAGGCCGTCGAGTCGCTCCTCCAGTGTCGGCACGGCAGGAGGGACATCGACGAGATCATCGCCCTCGATGGCGGCCTGCAGCTCCGTGACGAGCTCCTCCTCGAGGCTCGTCATGCCTGGAAACACCGCCGCCAGCCCCTGGACGAGCGTGCGCGCGAGCGGGCGCGAGCCACCCCTCGGGGGACGAACCCTCGCGCAGGCACACTCACCGTCCGCGCGGAGCTCCGGTGCGGTCGGGCCACCCGGATCGAGAAGAAGCCGCAGGACTGGCTGGTCGAGCTCCGCCGAGGGGCCCACCGCCAGCGTCACCGTTCGGACGAGCTGGCGGGGTGGGGCGGGGAGTGTGCCGGGAACCTGCCGCAGGAGCCCTCCGGGCCCGGGCAGGTGTGCAGGGGGTTTCGCCAGGGAGCGAACGATCTCCGCGAGCAGGCGATCCACCGGCAGCGTCGGGTCCTGGCGGGAAGCGTCGTGGAGGTGCACTGCGGTCGCGTCGATCATCGGATCGAGCTCTTCCCGGCGCCGGTGGGCCTCGAGGTGGATGCCGTCCCGTCGGCGGGGATGATCACGGTGCAGCAGCACGCGCAGGGAGGCGTGGACGGACATGGACTGTGCTTGTGGTTCGAGGCCGTTCAGCGCGAGGGGAGCCGGTCCGGCATGTCCAGCCATGGTTCATGCTCGTCGTATAGCCAGCGGTAGACCCAGTAGGTCATGGACACCCGCTTCACGTAGTTGCGGGTCTGGCCAAAGGGAATCTCCTCGACCCAGAGATCGAAGTCCATGTCGCCGCGCTCGCGCAGCCAGTTGCCGACATTGCCGGTCCCGCCATTGTAGCCCGCGATGACGAGTCCGGGGTGGTCATCGTATCGGTCGGCGAGGGTTCGCATGAACATGGTGCCGAGCTCGATGTTGATCGCCGGGTCGAGGAGCTGTTGTCGCGTGACGGAGCCGCGGCCGGTGAGTCGTGCCATGTCGTTGGCGGTCGGAAGCATCAGCTGCAGCAGCCCGAGTGCGTTTGCCCAGCTCTCCACCTGGGCACGGAAGCCGCTCTCCTCGCGCATGATGGCGTAGATCAGGTGGGGATCCAGTCCCCGTTCGCGGGCGGCGTCCTGGACCTCGTCCCACCAGGGGCGTGGGTAGGCGACCTCCCAGCGTTCCCGGTTGCTCGCGGCCGGGTAGGCGAGATTGAGGCCGGTGCGGGATCCGGGCACGTTGTGGGAGATGTGGTGGATGCCCGCGTGATGGAAGAACAGCGAGATCGCCCAGCCGAGCTCCGTGTCGTTGGGGTGGGCGGACTGCAGCCGGTTGAACTCCCGCTGGGCAAAGGTCGGAAGCTCCATGCGGAGGAACTCGCGCCCGAGGCGGAAGGCGTCGTCGTGGGCGAGCGCCGGAGCGAGCTGGATGAATCCCTCCGTCCGGGGGGAGTCCCGTCGGAGCTCCGCGACGAGTCCTCTCGCATGCTCCGGTTCGAGGCGCTTGAGGCGATTGAGAGCCAGGAGGCTGTAGTAGCCCATCGGGTGATCCCGCAGGACCTGCGTGTAGGTGCTGCGCGCCTCGCGATGCAGGCTCAGCCGCTCGAGGGCGCGCCCCTGGAAGTATGCGATCCGGCCCCGCGAGTACAGATCGTCCTCCCCGGTGTGGCTGGCGACTCCCTCTGCGAAGCGAACGGCCTGTCTGTACTCGCCGGCGAGCATGTGCCGTGCCATGAGGAGCCAGACGGCATCCTTGAACATGTCGCCGTCGGGGTAGGCGGCGATCTGGGCCTCGAGGATGCGGACCGCCTCGTCCTCCCGCCCCTGGGAGCGTCGGATGCGGGCCGCGAAGAGCTTGGCATCATCGGAGAACGAGTGCTCGGGGTGCTCGGTCCAGATGCGCTGAAAGGTGTCGAATGCCCGGTCGCGCTCGCCCGCGTTCCACCAGGCGCGTCCACCGTTGTACAGTGCTCGTAGCGTCAGCTCCTCGTCGCACTGACCGACGATCTCGTCATAGAAGGGGGCGGCGTTGGCGTGTCGCCGAAGCTTCGACCAGGACCGCGCGATGAGCCAGGTGGCCCGGCAGCCTGCGCCGGTTCGGGTTCCCTCGCTCCCGTGAACCGGCATGAGCAGCTCGATCACCTGCTCGCTGCGGTGTCGGCCGTAAAGCACCTCGGCTCGCCGAATCCGGTCCTCATGGGACGAGGGGGCGATCCGGCTCGTGACGTCGCTGGACAGTCCGGCCTGGATGCCGCCGAGAATGCGCTGCGCACGGGTCTCATGCGGTGTGCCGGGATTGTTGACGATGACCCGGTGGAGGGCCAGCGCGGCCTCGTCGATGTCCTCGATGGCAAGCAGGGAGGAGATGAGGTCGAACTCCAGCTCGGTCCGATAGAAGGCGTTCGGATGGTCGCCCAGGAAGTCGAGGAAGATCCGGACGGCCTCCTCGTGGCGTTGCAGGGCGGCGGTGACCCGTCCCCGGAGATAGCGGGCCCTTGGGCCGAAGACGGCGTCCGGGCGCACCATCCGCGCCCAGGCTTCGGCCTCGGCGAAGCGTTCGAGCGCCTCGGTGGCCTCGGCCGCTCTCCACGCGCAGTAGTCCGCAAAGAGCGGCGCGTCCTCGACACAGCGGGTCAGGATCTCGAGGGCTTCCTCGTGGCGCTCGGCTTCGGCGAGGCCCCATCCCACCAGGAAGAGGGCGCGCTGGCGCTCGGCGCGTTCGGGCGCGTCGTCGATGCGCGGGGTGAAGGCGTCCACGGCACGTTGTGTGCGGCCACGGTCGAAGTCCGCGAGGGCGCGGCGCAGGCTGGCATCGTCATGGAGCGGTGTGAGCGCTTCGAGGCGAACGCCAGGGGGACCGGCCGCCGCCCCGGGTTCACGGGAGAGCCTCCGGAGCTGCGGCTCACCCGTCGCGTCCCGGGTGGGAAGGACGGCCAGGATGAGCGACACGGCGAGGAGCAGGAGAGCGCTTCGGAACATGGATTCGGGACGGGAGGCAGGAGTGTGGCGCGGTGCCGCGCGGTGCTGCACCCACCTTTTCTCTACCGGGGAGCGGGTCGGCGTGCAAAAAAGGGGGTGTGACCGCAACGCGGTCGCCGACGGACCGATTCCTCGGCAGTCGCGCTCGCAATCCACCGACATTCCGTTCGCGGAGGTTCCCTTGCCGATGCCCGAGCCTGCAGATGTCCACTTCCTGTCCGACCGCTTCCGGATCCTGCGGGAGCTCGGCCGCGGGGGATACGGGGTGGTATACCTCGCCGAGGAGCTGGGCAGCGGGGCCGTGTTCGAGGAGCTGTCGCGGGAAGGGGACGGAGATCCGGTCGCGCTTCGAAAGGTGGCCCTCAAGGTCTTTCACGACGATGTGGAGCCCCGCCGTGTCCAGGCGGAACTGCGGGCGCTGTGCCGGCTGAATCACCCGAACGTCGTGACGGTCTATCACCACGGGTGTTCCCCGCACCCGTGGCTCGCCATGGAGCATGTGGATGGCGAGCCGCTGTCGATGCGGATGGGCGCGGTGGCCCTCGCGCGGGTGACGGAGACGGTGCGGTTGTTGATCGCGGTGGCCGACGGGCTGGGCCATGCGCACGAGCGTGGTGTGGTCCATCGCGACCTCAAGCCGCACAACATCCTGGTGGAGGAGGGGGGGCGGGCCCGGGTGGTGGACTTCGGCCTGTCGTGGATGCTGCAGTCGGAGCGCGGGGCAACGCAACGCGTGGGGACGCCGGGATACCTCGCGCCGGAGCTGCTCGACGGGGACGGGCTGACCTGTGACCATCGGGCGGATCTCTACAGCCTCGGGGCGACTATCTTCGCGGTGTTCGCGGGGGAGGGACCGTTCAGCGCGCCTGGGCTGTTCGCGACGGTGCGCCGTCAGTTGGCGGGATCGTTCGAGTTTCCGGAATCGTTTCCCGAGCCCCTGCGGGAGCTTGTGCAGCGCTGTCTCTCGACCGATCCCTTCGATCGGCCGCGGACGGCGGAGCAGGTCGCCGAGGAGCTGCGACGCATCGTGTGGAAGCTGGCAGCGACGAGCATGGCAGGTGCGGCGCGGGTGAGGGCACACGACACGCGCACGGACCTTCGGGAGGCGGTGGTCCGGGACGTCGAGCGCATCGTGCATCCCGAGCGGGGCGAGTGCGTTCGCCTGCGCGCGGTGGACGGCGAGGCGCCCGCGGCCCCGGCGATGGGCGTGTTCGCCTGGGCGACGGGCTCGCCGGCGGACCGGCGGACCCACGACACGCTGTCGCGCCTGTGGGAGGGGGCGGAGGTGAGCCTGTTCGGGGGGCGGGCGCTGACGCGGAGCGGCGAGGGGTTCGTGCTGGCGGACGGCGAGACGGTACCGGTGATCGAGCCCGGCTTTCCCGTGTCCGTGACGGAGGTGGCGCGGGTGGACGGGGTGCGGGCGGCGCCGTGCGCGACCCGGTTGCTGGTCGCCATGAGGGAGCCCCGGGCTCGGGAGCACTATCTGGTCGAGGGTTCTCTCGCGCACCGGATCCTGGAACACCTGATGCTGGGGACCGGGAGCGAGCGACCGGACTTCGGCACGGCCTTCGAGCGCGCCCTGGCCGAGAGCAGGCTGGAGCTGCTGGCGGCCGGGTTCGGCGATGTGGACCTGCCGGAGTTGCGTGACCGGATGCACGCGCACTTCACGTTTCTCGCGCCCTGGACGGAGCGGGCGCGCGCGGCGGGAGCAAGAGCGGCGGAGGCCAGAAGGCTCTCGGGGCGATACGGCCTCGAGGGCCGGATCGACCTGGCCCTGGTGGACGAACAGCGGCTTCACATCGTCGAGCTCAAGACCGGCCGTCGCGAGACGACGGAGCACGAACAGCAGCTGAGGTGCTACACGCTGCTGTGGGACGAAGCGGCGCAGGCCCTCGGGCGGCACGTCGAGGGTACCCTGCTGTACTCGAAGACTGGACGGGAGAAGTCCCTGCGCCGCGGATCCCACGCCGAGGAGCGGCGGGTGCTCGCGGCGCGCAACGACATCGTGGCCCTTCACCGACACTTTTCGGATTCGGATACCTCGTACCGGCCGCCCTCGTGGATGCAGCAGCCGGAGCTGTGCAGCGACGCGCCCTGTCGATGGCTGCGGGACGAGTGCCGGCGGCAGACGGCGGTGCTGGGCAGCCAGTGTGGTACGGCAGGAGAGCTGGGGGCGTCGTCGGAGATGTGGGGGGACACGCCGGCGCCCCTGATCCGGGCGGCCCGGGCCTGGTACTTCCACTTCGTGCGTCTGATCGAGCGGGAGTATCGGGCGGCGTCGATGGCGATGGGCCGGCTGTTGCGGCCGGAGTCACTCGCTGATCGCGTGGGCGCGGGGGATGCGGTGGAGGGGGCGGAAGTGATCTCCGTGGATGCGGAGCGTTCGCGCGTGGTGTTCCGGGTACCTCGGCTGGCCCGGGTGCACGAGGGAGACCGTCTGCTGGCGCACCGGGGGGCGGTGGACGATGCGCCGACGCTGCACGGGATCGTCCGGGAGGTCTCCGGGACCCTGGTGACGCTCGCAGGAGACGGAGCGGGGCTTGTGGAACTGCTGCCCGAGCAAGGCTGGTTCCTCGAGCGCGAGCCGGCTCGCATCGGGTTCCGCGACATGCACGTGGCCCTGTACCGTGCGTTGCTGTCCCCGCAGCGTGGGCTGCTCGACCTGCTCGTCCGGCCTCATGTTCACGAGCGCCTGGGACAGATCTCGCTGCTGGAGCGCGAGCGGGACGACTCGCTGGGATCGGCGGAGATGGCCCACGCGGGCGGGCTGAACGCCCGGCAAGAGGCAGCCATCGAGCGGGCACTGGAGGCGGAGCGTGGGTTCCTGATTCAGGGGCCGCCGGGAACGGGGAAGACGACGGTGATCGCCGAGCTGGTTCGACGGCTGGTGGCCCGTGGCAAGCGCGTGCTGCTGGCTGCGCACACGAATACGGCGGTGGACACGATGCTCGCCCGGGTGGTGTTGGCCGGGGTCACGGACGTGCTGCGGGTGGGGCATGCGGTGTCCGCGGGGCGGGAGCTCGTGGCGGCGCTGGAGGGAGCCGGCCGTGAGCCGGAAACGCACTTTTCGGATACGCTGGCGCGACGGGCCGCTTCGCTGGGGCGTCTCTCGGGGCGGCTTCGGGATGTTCCGGTGGTGGCGGCGACCACACACGCTTGCGTTCGCCACGTGGTGTTCGACATTCTCGAGCGGGGCGCGGAGACCGACGGCGCGCCACACGGGACGGCACCGTTGTTCGACGTGGTGATCGTGGACGAGGCCAGCCAGTTGACGGAGCCGCTCGCGGTAGGGGCTCTCCTGCGCGGGCGGCGGTTCATCCTGGTCGGCGACGACTGTCAGTTGCCGCCCGTGGTGTCGGCCGCGGACGCGCTCTCCACGGCGGTGCGGTCGGAGGTGCCCGAGGAGCTGCGAGAGGCGGGGGTGTCGGGTCTGGAACGATCGCTCTTCGAGCGGTTGCGGCCCTTTCTCCCCGGGGTGATGCTGGAGGAGCAATACCGGATGAACGATGGGGTGCAGGCGGTGCCAAGTCGGCTGTTCTACGAGGGTCGGCTTCGGCCCGCCGGGGGGGTCGCCGAACGCCGGCTTCCCGTGTCCAGGGATGCGCTGGAGTCGCTGTCCGGAGAGCTTCGTCGCCGGCTCGACCCGGAGCGTCCGCTGGTCTGGGTGGATCCGGGGGGAGACGAAGACGGACACTGCAACCGGGACGAGGTGGAGGCGGTTGTGGAGACGGCCGTGGCGCTGGCCTCGCTGTCCCGCGCGGAAACAGGGTGCCCCGACGACTGGATCGGCGTCGTGGCGCCCTTTCGTGCCCAGTGCCACGCGATCCGTGCGGCGCTGCAGGAGCGTCTGGGTCGGGACCTGGCGCGGCGCATCGAGGTGGATACGGTGGAGCGGTTCCAGGGGCGGGAGAAGGAGGCGATGCTGGTGAGTCTGGTGACCCGTGAGTGGAACGACTTCGTCTTCGATCGTCGGCGGATGAACGTGACCCTCACCCGGGCGCGGTCGAAGGTCGTGGTCTTCGGTCATCGAGGGCTGGGCCGGCGGATGCTCGAGTCCTGGGACGAGGATCGCGGCAGTTGACGGCCGGCCCGCTCCCCGTGAATCTGGTCAAGGTGCGATGAGGCAGCCGGTGCGTGGTCCGCCCGGCATCCTTGCGGTCGCTGCGCAGCTGGTGCCGGCGACTTCCCTCCATGACTCCGGAGCCGGCATGCGTGACTTGAACGGAACGGTGCGCGGGGTGGTTCTCTCCCACCGGGGAATGGCCGGTTTCCTCGCCCTCGCCCTCGGCCAGCTTTCGCTCACACTGGCTTGTGGCGGTGACGGGGGTGGCTCGTCGGAGGTACCCGGCTCCGGCGCGCCCACGTCCGTTGCGGGCGACGTGTCGTCCTCCGATGGCGTGCCACCGGAGGAGTCGCAGGCGCCGGTTCCGACCGCCGAAAGCGAGCCGGAGGAGCCCGTCGTGGACGTGACGGTGGAAGCCTTTGATGGCTCGGTGACCGTCCTGGTCCGATCGGCGCCGCTGCAGGTGACCGTTCATGACGCGGAGGGCGCGGAGGTCACTCGGCTGATGGGGGCGGATCTGGAGTCGCCGCACTTCGGCGGGCTGGCGATGGCGCGGGCACGCACGTTCCGGCGCGGGACGTTCTACGATCCGGCGATCGGGGAGCCGGATGGCCGAGGTCGTGGCTACGACTGGTTCACGGCGTCCCACGTGACCGAGGCCAGCGAGGGGGTGAACGGGGAGTGGATCCTTCGCCTGGCGTCGCTCGGCATCGGGGGCGAGGAGCCCGGTCCGGAGATCGTCCTCCGGCTGATCCCGGGCTCCCTCGGCGTGCGCATGGCGCTGTCGGTCGCGTCGGAGCCGGAGCATGTCCTGACGGCGATGTCTCTGGAGGCGGCGGCGGACGAGGCCTTCTTCGGTCTCGGACAGCAGTTCGATCGCGTGGACAACCGGGGACTGATCCGGACGATGATGATCCAGGCGGAGGGTTCGTCGGAGAGCGGTACCAACGAGGTGCATGTGCCGGTGCCGTTGCTGCACGCGTCGCGCGGGTGGTCGCTCTTCGTGGACAGCCGGTGGCCGGGTGCGTTCGACGTCGCGGCGACCCGGCCCGATCGGGTGCGGACGACCTGGAACGTGCACCAATTCGAGGCGTGGATCCTCGTGGATCCGGACCCGGTGCAGATGGTGCGTCGCTACACGGCGCTCACGGCGCGGCCTGCAACGGTCCCGTACTGGTCGCTCGGTCCGGTGTGGTGGCGAAACCGCAATGTGGACGCGGACGAGGTCCTGTCGGATGCGCGGCGGGCGCGCGAGAGTGATCTGGGCGGTTCGCTGATGTGGATCGATCGACCGTGGCAGACCTACTATCAGAACTTTCGCTTCAATCCGGTCCAGTTCCCCGATCCGGAAGCGATGTTCGCGGAGTTGCGCTCTCTCGGGTACCGAAGCCTGCTGCATCACTCCCCTCAGGTGAACGTGCCGGGGACAAGCTCGATCGCCGGCGGCGAGGACGCGAGCGAGGGTCTCTACGAGACCTACGTACAGAACGGCTGGGTTGTGGTGGACGGTCGCGGTGATCCGTTCATCTTCCCGTGGGGGGGAGGGCAGGGCGCGTTCGTGGACTGGTCAAACCCCGCGGCGGTGCAGGCGGTGCACGAGCTGATTCCCCGGGTGGCCGATCTCGGCGTGGTCGGGGTGAAGATGGACTGGGACGAGTATCTTCAGCCGAATGTGGGGCCGGTGCGGCTCGATCTGCAATTCCACAACGGCGAGACCAACATGACCATGAAGAGCTGGTACTCGGCGCTCTATCACAAGGCTCTGCTGGAGGGCTTCACCCAGGCGATCGGAGAGCCGGCGTTCACGCTCGTGCGGCACGGTTCGCCTCGGGACCAGCAGTGGAGCACCTGTGTGTGGCCCGGCGATCTGGACAACGACTTCACGGAGCATACCCGGGGGCCGTCGGAGCTTCAGCGGCAGTGGAACGTCGGCGGTCTCCCTGCGGCGGTGGTGGCGAACATCTCGCTGGGGCTTTCGGGCTTTCCGTGCTTTGCCTCGGACATCGGGGGCTATCGCAACGGTCAGCCGAGTCAGGAGAACCTGCTTCGCTGGATGGCGTTCGGCATCTTCAACGGCGTGATGCAGCTCGGGGGCGGAGGGCGTACCCACATGCCGTGGAGCGAAGACACGCCGTATGACGAGGAGGCGCTGCGGATCACGAGGCGATTCTTCGCCGAGCGGATGGCGCTCGTCCCGTACGTGCACGAGCAGCTTCGTCGGGCGAGCGTGGACGGAACTCCACTGATCCGATCGTTGTGGATGATGCATCCCGATGAGGAGGCCTGGCGGGGCTTCGATCGCGACTTCTGGTTTGGGCCGGACTTCGTGGTGGCGCCGGTGTTCGTGGAGGGAGCCACGGAGCGTGAGCTGTGGCTTCCGCCGGGGGAGTGGGTGGACTGGTTGACCGGGGAGCGCCGGCCGGGCGGGCAGGCGATCACGCGTGCGGTGGCGCTCGACGAGTTTGCCGCGCACGTCCGTGTCGGCGCGCTGGTGCCCCTGCTGCCTCCGGAGGTGGTGTCGCTGATGCCTGCGGAGGCGGATGGGGTGACCGCGTGGGAGGATGCGCGCTGGATGAGGGTGCGAGCGGTGCCCGGCGCATCGGGTTCGCTGCGGCTGTTCAACGGATTGCGGGTGGAGATGCTTGCACGGCAGGCGGGTCAGGCCTTGCGGCTCTCGGTGCGGACGACCGACGTGGACCCGGATGTTCATCCGGAGATCGCCTTCCCGCCGGAGTTCGTGGTGGTGGAGGTCGAGCTGGCGGGCACGGAGATGGCGAACGGCGTCTCTGCGGTCACGCTCCGGCGGGGGGACGCGACCGTCGAGTTGGTGGAACGACCGGACGGTACGCCCCATGGGTCGGGTGAGTACTGGTGGACCGGGGAGGAGGGTCGCCTTCTCCTGGTCCGGCTCGAGGGCGATGCAGTGGTGTCGATCGCGCCCTGACGGGGGAGACGACGGTGGGTGTTGCGCGGGATCGCCGGGGTTCGCGGAGGTCCGGGTCCTGCTGGCTCAGGTGAAGCGCTTTCGTCTCGAGCTGGACAGGATGTTCATGGACTCCCGGTATTTGGCGACCGTCCGGCGCGCGATGTCGATCTGGTGTCGCTCCATGAGGAGATCGGCGATTCGCTGGTCGCTGAAAGGCTTGCTCGCGGGCTCCTCCTCGATGAGCTGGCGGATGTAGTGCTTGACGGCGGTGCCGGCCATGTCGTCTCCACCGTCTCGGGAGATGGTGGAGTTGAAGAAGAACTTGAGCTCGAAGATGCCGCGTGGGGTCTGGACGTACTTGCTGCGGGTGACGCGCGACACGGTGGATTCGGACCGGCCTATGGCGTCGGCGACGTCGCGCAGGACGAGGGGCTTGAGGTGATGGATGCCCTGGTCGAAGAAGTCGCGCTGGAAGTCGATGATGGCTGCGGTGACCTTGAGGATGGTCTCCTGACGCTGGTCGATGGCCCGCAGGAGGCTCCATGCGCTGTTGAGCCGTTCCTGGACGTACTGTCTGGCTTCCCGGCCCCCGTCTTCGCGGATGGCCTTTCGGTAGTAGTTGGAGATTCGGAGCCGGGGGAGTCCGTCCTCGTTGAGCTGCGGGACCCACTCGTCGCCGCGCCGGACGATGTAGACGTCGGGGGTGACGTAGATGGTGCTGCTGTTGGAGAAGCTCCTTCCGGGCCGCGGTTCGAGATGGGTGAGGGTTCGGTGCAGGTCGCTGACGTCGTCGCGGGAGATGCGAAGGGCGCGCGCGATGACGGTGTAGTTCCGGGTCTCGAGGTCATGGAGGTGGTCCTCGATGAGCCGGATCAGGAGTGTCTGGTCCCCCGTCAGGGCGCGGGCCTGGAGCAGGAGGCACTCCCGGAGGTCTCGGGCGCCGACGCCGGTGGGTTCGAGCTCCTGAACGATGGCGAGCCCATCCTCGGCTTCTTCGGGGGAGCAGCCGAGTAGCTCGGCGATGTCCTCGAGAGAGGTGTCCCGGAGGTAGCCTTCGTCGTCGAGGGAGTTGATGATCACCTCGGCGATTCTCCGCTCGGTCTCGGAGGCGGGGAGGAGTCCGAGCTGGGCGGTGAGGTGCTGGGCGAGGGTATCGTCCCGGGTGAGGGTCTGGTCCACCCCGGGGAGGTCGTCGGGCAGCCCGCCGCCCCCGGCGGGGAGTGGCGAGGAGTAGTTCTCGAGATACCGCTCCCAGTCGATCTGTTCGACGGCGTCGCTGGCTTCCCTGGCGTCCGTGTCGGTCTGCGGTTCTTCGGTCCGACGCTCGGTTTCGTCGGTGGCTGGTTCCTGTTCGTTCCGTTCCTCGAGGAGGGGGTTGGCCTCGAGCTCCTCCCGGATGGCCTCGGTGAGCTCCTGGCGGGAGAGCTGCAGCAGCTTGATCGCCTGGAGGAGCTGCGGGGTCATCCGCAGCTCCTGCACGAGGCGAGCTGTCTGCTTCATCTCCATGCCCATGGGTTCTCCTCGAGCGTTGGCCGTTCTTCTCCGGTGAAGTCCGGTGGCGTTCCGTGGGCGCACCGGACTGTTCGTCGGGAGAGTAGGGCCGAACGGGCATCTGCTCAAGTCCGACCTTCGAACTCGGCACGAAGCTTGAATAGTCGGGCGCCTCGCTTCGCCTGGCTCGCGAGCGTCCGAATGTCGCGTCGAAACGGGCGCGAGGCAGGCGTACGGGGCTACTCCGGGCGATCGCGATGCTGGATGGCGGCGTGGATGAAGGACTGGAAGAGCGGATGGCTGGAGGTGGGTCTGCTCTTGAACTCCGGATGGAACTGGCATCCGAGGAACCATGGGTGATCGGCCAGCTCGACGACCTCGACGAGTCGTCCGTCCGGGCTGGTGCCGGAGAAGACGAGTCCTGCGGCGGCGAGTCGTTCGCGGAACGCGTTGGCGAACTCGTAGCGGTGCCTGTGTCGTTCGCTGATGTCGGTCCGTCCGTAGGTGCGCGCGGCGAGGCTGTCCTTGTGGAAGGTGCACGGGTAGGCGCCGAGCCTCATGGTTCCGCCCTTGTCGGTGACGTCGCGCTGGTCGGCCATGAGGTCGATGACGCAGGCGTCGCCGTCGGGGGTGAATTCGCGGGAGCTGGCGTTGTCGAGTCCGGCGACATTGCGCGCGAACTCGACGCAGGCGAGCTGCATGCCGAGGCAGATTCCGAAGAAGGGGATGCCTTTGGTGCGGGCCCACTGGATCGCGTCGATCTTGCCTTCGGTGCCTCGCTGTCCGAAGCCGCCGGGGACGAGGATTCCGTGGACGTCGGCCAGTCTCGCTTCGGCACCGACCCGCTCGAGTTCCTCGGAGTCGATGAACCTGAGGTTCACGCGTGCGCGGTGCTGGTACCCGGCGTGGAGCAGGGCCTCGTTGAGGGACTTGTAGGACTCGGTGAGGTCGACGTACTTGCCGACGATGGCGATGGTGACGTCGCTGGTGGGGTTGTGGATGGCGTGGACGAGTCGTTCCCAGACTTCCATCTGCGGGGCTCGGCTCCAGATGTTGAGCCGGTTGGTCACGCGCTGATCGATGCCCTCGTTGCGCAGGAGCAGGGGGATTTCGTAGATGGACCGTGCGTCCGGGCAGGAGATGACGTTTTCGATGCTGACGTTGCAGAACAGGGCGATCTTCCGCTTGATGTCATCGGAGATGGCCTGTTCGGACCGGCAGATGATGAGATCCGGCTGGATGCCGATGGTGCGCAGCTCGCGGACGGAGTGCTGCGTCGGCTTGGTCTTCACTTCGCCGGCTGCGGCGATGTAGGGGACGAGGGTCACGTGGCAGTAGCAGATGTTCTCTTCGCCGACGTCGAAGCGCATCTGCCGGATGGCCTCGAGGAAGGGGAGGCTCTCGATGTCGCCGACGGTGCCGCCGATCTCGGTGATCAGGATGTCGCAGTTCTCGGCTGCGCGGGTGATGCATCCCTTGATCTCGTCGGTGATGTGGGGGATTACCTGCACGGTTCTGCCGAGATATTCTCCGCGTCGCTCCTTGGAGATGACGGAGTGGTAGATCTGTCCGGTGGTGTAGTTGTTGTTGCGGCTCATCACCGCGCTGGTGAACCGTTCGTAGTGTCCGAGGTCGAGGTCGGTCTCGGCGCCGTCGTCGGTGACGAAGACCTCACCGTGCTGGGTGGGGTTCATGGTGCCGGGGTCGACGTTCACGTAGGGGTCCAGCTTGAGCATGCTGACCCGCAGGCCGCGTGCTTCCATGATTGCGGCGAGCGCGCTGGCGGCGATGCCCTTTCCGAGCGAGGACACGACGCCGCCGGTGACGAAGACGAATTTCTTGCGTTGAACGTCCGGATCCATGGTCCCTTCCGAAGTGGTGTCCCGCGGTGTTGCGGGGGGCTCGGCGGTGCGGTCCGGTCGTGGTCCTCCCTGGGGGAGGTCTCGCGTCCGGATCAGGCGGGCGCCGGCCCGAAAAAGCAGAAGCGGCCAACGAGAAGCGCGACCGCCTGTGCCGTCATGCTGCCCCTGGAGGGCAGACGCGACGGGTCCCGTTGTTCCGCGTTCGGCGGCGAGACCCCCTAATCCGGAACGCCATCCTATCGGCCGCGTTCCGGTTGTCAACGCGTCGTTGCGGGACGGAGGCGGTCCGTGACGTTGCGTCGTCGGGATGCAGCGGCTATAGCACTGCGCCGGAGCTGACGAATCTTCCCGCTGTAGGCGGTTCGCCATGAGTGAAGAGGACAAGAAGCGCAAGAACCTGCTGACCCTTCGGGATCTCCAGGCGGTCGAGGTGCGCCGGAGCAGCCTGACCTCGGAGATGCCGAAGCTGTCGACCCAGGCGATGCGTGTCGCGGCGGCGGCGGAGGAGGAGAAGGAGCGGCAGGCGGAGGAGGAGAACCGCGCGCGGGCGGCGGAGGAGGCTGCTCGGCGGGAGGCGGAACAGGTGGAGCTCGACCGCAAGCTGGCGGAGGCAGAGGCGCTTCGTGCGGTGGAGAGCGCGAAGCGTGCGCGTCGTCAGGCGGTTCTGCTGACGCTGGTCGGGCTGCTCGCTGGGGCTGTGCTCGTGGCGATCCTCGCGCTGGTGTTCCGTCCGTCGCCGCTGAGTACGTCGGAAGTACGGGCGCAGTCGCTGCCCGTGATTGCGGTGCAGTCGCCCGAACGGGAGATGGGGTTTCTCGCGATCCCGGAGGTGGAGGAGGAGGAGGCTGCGCCCGCCCCGCGGAGCACGCCCCGGCGCGCGCGGGAGCGTCCGGCGGCCCGCCCGTCTCCGCGGCCCGGTGTGGATGCCGGTTCCCTGTTCTAGCTCCTGTTCATCGGTCGCCGCCGGTGTCCGTGCAGTGCCGGTTCGTGCGGAGGGCAGCCTTCCCTTGCACGGAGCGGCCGGCCGGGTATGCTGCCGCCGCGCCGTCCGCGAACCCGCGGACTCGGGCGCATCGTCCCGAACCCGGGTGAGGCATGGACAAGGACACACTTCGCCACACCGCGCGCCTCGCGCGGCTGAATCTCGACCTGCTCCCCGAGGAAGAGGTGGAGGAGCTGGCGAGCCAGATGCAGCGGATCGTCGCGCATGTCGACCGGCTTCGGGAGGTGGATACGGCGGGGGTGGCCGCCACGAGCCAGCCCCATGCGCTCGTCCTGTCGTTGCGACCGGACGAGCCGTCGCGTCCCCCCGGGCCCGACGCCATCCTGGCGGGTGCCCCGGCGCGGGACGAGGAGCACTTCCTGGTGCCGCGAGTGGTCGGGGAAGATGAGTCGTCCTGAACCAGGAGAGACGATGACGGTCGAGCTTGGAACGGCCCGCGCCATTCAGGCCGCGGTAGCGCGTGGCGATGTGTCGGCGCGGGAGGTGGCTCGGGACGCCCTGGAGCGGGCGGATGCGCGCTCGGATCTGGGTGCCTTCCTGCACCTGGACGAGGATCGGGTGCTGGCGGCCGCGGACCGTGTGGACACCGCACGGTCGAAGGGGCTGACGCTCGGAGCGCTGGCGGGCGTGCCCGTCGCGATCAAGGACAATCTCTGCGAGCGAGGGGTCCCCACGACGTGCGCCTCCCGAATCCTGCAGGGTTTCGAGTCATTCTATGATGCGCACGCGCTGACCCGGCTGGGGGCGGCGGGAGGAGTCTCCTTCGGACGGGCGAACATGGACGAGTTCGCCATGGGGTCCTCCGGCGAGAACTCCTCCGTGAAGCCGACCCTGAATCCGTGGGATCGCTCCCGGGTGCCCGGGGGCTCCTCTTCCGGTTCCGCGGTGGCCGTCGCATCCGGGATCGTCCCGCTGTCCCTGGGGTCGGACACCGGCGGGTCCATCCGCCAGCCCGCGGCTTTCTGTGGGGTGGTGGGTCTGAAGCCGACCTGGGGGCGTGTGAGCAGGAGGGGGCTCGTGGCGTTCGCGAGCAGCCTCGACCAGATCGGTCCGTTCGCCGTGGACGTGAAGGATGCGGCGCTCGCCTTCGAGGCCATCGCCGGCCATGACCCCGACGATTCGACGAGTTCGAACCGGGGCGTGCCGTCGCTCGACGCGAGCCTGGCGGCGGCGGAGCAGTCCGGCATGAAGGGCCTGCGCGTGGGCGTCCCCGAAGAGAGCAGCGCGGAAGGTCTCGACCCCGAGGTGGCGCGTGCCACGGAGCGTGCGCTGGCCCTCCTCGAGGCCGCGGGGGCGCAGCTGGTTCCCGTATCCCTGCCCTTGCTTCCGTGGGCCATCGACACGTACTACGTCATCGCGTCGGCGGAGGCGTCGTCGAATCTCGCCCGGTTCGACGGCGTGCGGTACGGGTGGCGCTGTGAGGACGCGAAGGGCGTCGTCGATCTGCTGGAGCGCACCCGCACGCTCGGTTTCGGTCCGGAGGTCCGCCGCCGGATCATGCTGGGGACGTGGGTGCTCAGCGCCGGGTACTTCGATGCCTACTACGGGCAGGCCCAGCGCGTGCGCACGAAGTTCCGGCAGGACTTCGAGCGGGCGTTCTCGCTGTGTGATGTGATCCTGACGCCGACCACGCCCAGCCCGGCCTTCCGGCTCGGCGAGCGGATCGACGACCCGCTGTCGATGTACCTCGCCGACATCTTCACGATTCCGGCGAACCTGGCGGGGCTTCCGGCCATGTCGGTGCCGGTGGCGCACTCCTCCGGGGGTCTGCCCATCGGGGTCCAGCTCGTGGCCGATGCCTTCGAGGAGCCCCGGCTGTTCCAGGCGGCAGCGGTGCTGGAGCGGGAACGCGGCCCGTTGCCTGCGCTCGGGCGCTGACCTTCCCGGTCACGCGGTTTCGTCGTCATCTCTCGCGCGTCTTCCATCCGAGGTCCGGATCATGTCCACCGCTTCTCCTGTCCCCTCTGCCCGTTCCGGCTGGACCGCCGTGATCGGTCTCGAGATACATGCCCAGCTCCGGACGGCATCGAAGATGTTCAGTCGGGCGCCGGTGTCCTTCGGCGCGCCCCCCAACTCGCAGGTGAACGAGGTCTGCGCGGGTCTGCCGGGGACGTTGCCGACGGTGAACCGTCGCGCAGTCGAGCTGGGGGTTCTCGCAGGGATCGCCCTTGGATGCGAGGTCCACACCTGGAGTCAGTTCGCGCGGAAGAACTACTTCTATCCGGATCTGCCGAAGGGGTATCAGATCAGCCAGTTCGAGCATCCGCTCTGCGAGCATGGCCGCCTGTCGTTCGACGTGGACGGTCGTTCGGTCACCTGTGGCATCACCCGTCTGCACCTCGAAGAGGACTCGGGGAAGAGCCAGCATGGGGGAGAGGAGGGCTGGAGCCGCATCGACCTGAACCGGGCGGGGACTGCGCTGGTCGAGATCGTGTCCGAGCCGGATCTGCGGACTGCGGCGGAGGCTGCAGCGTACTTCAAGGAGCTGCGTGCGATCCTGATGGCGCTCGGGGTCAACGACGGGAACCTCGCCGAGGGTTCCATGCGCTGTGATGCCAACATCTCGGTCCGTCGCGGCGAGGACGCACCGCTTGGAACGAAGGTCGAGATCAAGAACCTCAACTCCTTCAAGTTCCTTCGCGAGGGGATCGATCACGAGATCGAGCGCCAGATCGCGCTCATCGAGGGTGGGGGCGAGGTTCGCCAGGAGACCCGGACCTGGAGCGAGTCCCGGCGTGAGACCGTGCTGCTTCGGAGCAAGGAAGGCAGCGCGGACTATCGTTACTTCCCCGAGCCGGACCTTCCGCCGCTGATCGTGACGCAGGAGGAGATCGAACGCCTGCGTGGCAGCCTGCCCGAGCTGCCCGCCCGCAAGCGCGAGCGCCTTCAGGAGGAACACGGCCTCTCCGCCTACGACGCGGACGTGCTGGTCAGCGGCGACGGCCTGCTGGAACTCTTCGATGAGGCGGTGAAGATCCATGACAACCCCAAGGGCCTGTGCAACCTGCTGGCGGGAGCGGTCTCCGCCGCCCTGAACGAGGGGTCCCTCCGGTCGGAAGCGGGGCAGTTCGTGACGGGCACCGGGCACGCGATCACGCCTGGGGCGCTCGCCGAGCTGCAGGCGCTCGTCGATGACGGGCGTCTGAGCACGACGATGGCGCGCGACGTGTGGGAGCGGATGTTGTCGGATGGCCGGGAGCCGGAGCGCATCGTGTCGGAAGATGGGCTGGAGCAGGTCAGTGACACGGGTGCACTCTCCGCTCTGGTGCAGGGTGTGCTGGAGGCGAATCCCGAGAAGGTGGCCGCATACCGTGCGGGCAAGACGGGCCTGATGGGGTTCTTCGTCGGCCAGGTGATGCGATCGTCCGGCGGGAAGGCCGATCCGCGCGCGGTCAACGAGATCCTGTCCCGCGCGCTGCAGCCCGATTGAGGCACGTCACGTGCGGCCGGGCTTTCCTCGGCGGGTGTCTCGCTCCTGTCGCAGACCGCGGAACCGCGGACGCAGGGCGAACCCGGGGACGGGGTTTCGCCCGAGTCGGGAGCGATGGCCTATTGACCTGCTTCTCGTGTCGCGCAACGATGCGGCGGCCTCTCCGCGAGAGCCCGTTGGCCCCTCTTCGTTCCGAGTCTGCTCGTGGCGCGACCCAGCATGCAAAATCGTCGACCCCTCGTCACTACTGTCGCCCGCGAGTCTGTCGCCCGCGAGCGTCGAATTCGTGGCGCTGCGGCCCTGATCGCCGTCCTGTGCGTGGGCGCGGCGCTGGTGGGCTGTGACACGGCGCTGGATGCTCCGCTGTCCGAGTCGCCCTTCACGGAGTCCGGTCCAGGCAGCGGTGCGTCTGGCACCGACGTGTCCGGGTCGCCTTCGAGCGGTCCATCGGAGCCGGATGGATCCGAGTCGACCGTCGTTCCCGATGCAACGGACTCCACCGTCGAGACGCAGCCGCCCGGTACGCCGAACGCCTGCGGCGGGCAGGAGCCGCTTGCATGGCGGGGGTCTCCCGCTTCGCTGCTGGACCCCTGCGGAGAGTTTGGCGAGGGCTGGCTGGTGTGCAACGGGATCGACGCCGTCCGCTGTGCGCTCGAGGCGGAGGTCAATGCCTGCGGCAGCCGCGGCGTGTTGCCGGCGGAGCCGGGCACGCGATGTGGATGCCACGGGATCTGGGTCTGCTCGAGGGGGGGCGATCTGACCTGCAGCAACCCCACGTTCAACGCGTGCGGTGGTTGCGCGGAGTTGCCGGGCCGACCCGGGTCCGGCTGTGAAGGCGATTCGGGAGCGGGTGCCGGAACCTATGTCTGCTCGGCGGATGGGGAGCAGCTGGAGTGCAGGCCTTCCGCGGGCAACGGCTGTGGAGGAGACCAACCCGTTCTTCGATACGGGGTCGAGGTGGCGGAACTGGGGGAGCCGTGCGAGACGGAGTGCGGGCTCACCGGTGTCCTGGGCTGTGCCGGCAACAACCAGCTCGAGTGCTTCTTCGGCCGGTCGCCGGACATCCGCGAACAGGAGTTCAACCCCTGTGGGGGCTGCGGACGGCTTGCAGGTGCACCGAACAGCATCTGCGGATGCCTGAACTCGGGAACCTGGACCTGCGGAGCGGACGGGGGCACGGTCGGCGTTCGATGCGAGCCGTCGGGGGCCTTCGACGAGGTCGCTCCTCCGGACAGCTGCGGCGGTTGTTCGGGCCGCACGGCCCCGTTGTACGCGAACTGTGATGCTGACGGCGTTCAGCGAGGCGCGTGGCAGTGCGGTGCGGCCGGTGTGGACTGTCTGGACCGGGTTCCGGAGGCGAGTCGAAACCCATGCGGCGGAGCCGGAGAGCTGCAGCCGTGGTCGACGGACCGGACGCTGATGCCCGGGGATGCCTGCCTGTCGGGATGCCCGAGCAGTGGTGTGGTGATCTGTGCGGGTCCGGACGAGCTGGACTGCGGTTCGGCGGCCGGAGCGGGACCCTGTGGAGCGTGCATCGACTCGTTGACCGAGCCCTATCTCCCCGACTTCAGGGAATGTGGAGCCTGTGGTGCCGGCTCGGTGCGTTGCGAGTCCACGGCGGGTGAACCCTCCGCCGGTGGGGGCATGTTCTTCTGTGACATGCCCGAGCTGTCCGGATGCGGGACGTGCAGTTCGGTCAGGAGGAACGAGCAGGTCGATCTCCTCGGTCAGATCTGCGGGGAGTGTCTCTCGCTGCAGTGCAACCAGGAAGGGTCCCTGCGATGCGAGCCCGACAGCAGCCTTCCCGGGTGCGAGCCCTGAAGCGCGGGACAGGGCATCCTTTCGACGGGAGCGTCGGTCCGCGTTCGCGATGCCCCATGCGGTGCCTCATCGCGACCGTGGTGGTCCTGGGTATCGGGTGTGGCGGGCCGCCTCGGGACGCCCGCTCCCCGGTGGATCTGCGCTTCTCGCCCGCGGTGCAGTCTCCTGCCCTCGATGAGCTCGAGCAACTCGTTCACGGGGAAGTCAATCGCGCGCGGAGGACCCATGGTCTGCCTCCCCTCGGATGGGATGACGCGCTCGCCACGGTCGCCCGGGACTATGCCGTGAAGCTTCGGCGCGCGGATCAGCTCACCCATACGCTTCGCCGCAGCACGCTGTCGGGGCGGTACGAACGTGGGGGGTACGTCTGTCGCGTGGCCACGGGCACCCCCGGTCGTTTCCTGACCGGGGGCGAGAATCTGGCGTTGATTCCTCAGGTGCCCGTCGTGAGGCAGGTGCAGGGCGGTCGAAGCGAGCCCGCGCGGACGAGGTCGGATGTCGAGATCGCCCGGGCCTCGGTGGAGGGGTGGCTGAACAGTCCTCCGCATCGGGCGAACCTGCTTCATCGGCACTGGGGGAAGCAGGGCATCGGCATTGTCATCGATCGGGATCACCGCCTGTGGATCGTGCAGAACTTCTGCTGAGGGCCATCGACCGTACCCGTTGCTGACGGCGCTTGCACGTCGGCAGGCCTGCGTGCAGGCTGTGTCGAATGAGGTCGACGGAGTGTCCGGAAGTGTATCGGATGCGGACGCCGACCGGGCGCAATCTGTCGGAGGGGCGCATGAGCGGAGTGGAAGGTCGTGTGACCGAAGGCGCCGAACCCGTCCGTGCGGTCGCGTGGGTGGGGGATGCGGCCACGGGTTGCCTGCAGCTGCTCGACCAGCGGCTTCTTCCCGGGGAAGAGGTCATGGTGCGCTGTCGAACGGCGGGTGCGGCGGCGGACGCGATCCGATCGATGGTGGTCCGGGGTGCGCCGGCCATCGGGGTCGCTGCAGCCTATGGCCTGGTCCTGGCAGGCCAGGAGGTTGGCGGCCCGATTCGGGCGGTCGATCTGGAGCCTTCGGCGGCCTTGCTCGGCGAAGCGCGGCCGACCGCGGTCAATCTTCGATGGGCCCTGGAGCGTGTTCTGGGCCGGGTGCGCGAGTGTGCGGGAGAGGTCGACGTGGACGTGCTGCTTCGTGAGGCCGAGGCGATCCGGAAGGAGGACCTCGATGCAAACCTGCGGATGGGGGATGCGGGGGCGAGACTGCTCCCTGCAGGGGGGACTGTGCTCACGATCTGCAACACGGGCTCGCTGGCGACTGCGGGATACGGGACCGCTCTCGGTGTGGTGCGCAGCGCCTGGCGGGATGGTCGGATCACCGGTGTGATCGCGTGCGAGACGAGGCCGTACCTCCAGGGAGCGCGCCTCACCATGTGGGAGCTTGCCCGTGACGGGATCCCGGTGAGTCTGGCGACGGACGGGATGGCGGGCCACCTGATGCGCACGGGCCAGGTGTCGGCGGTGGTGGTCGGCGCCGACCGGATCGCGGCCAACGGGGATACGGCCAACAAGATCGGGACCTATGGTCTGGCGGTGCTTGCGCGCCACCACGGCCTTCCCTTCCATGTGGTGGCTCCGTGGTCGACGGTGGATCCGCGGACGTCGACCGGGGAGGACATTCCCATCGAGGAGCGTTCCGCGGACGAGGTACTCGAGCTTGCTGGTGTGCGGATCGCGCCGGAGGGTGCGCGTGCGCTGCATCCGGCCTTCGATGTCACGCCGGCGGAGTTGATCACGTCCATCGTGACGGAGCTGGGTGTGGCGCGCCCGCCGTTTTCCGGGTCACTGCGTGACCTTGGGGGGGGCGCCTGATCAGGGTGAGGTCGAGGGCTCGAGGCTGCTGGCGCCGGAGTCGAGGCGAAGCGTCGTGGGGCGACGCTGGAGCTGCAGGCTTCCGTCGGGGCTCGAGCGCAGCCCGCCGGTGGCGGGGGACGTCCGGGGCGTGAGCGAGAGGTCCAAGCGCTGGTGATCGAGGCGCAGTTCCCTCGGAGCGCTGAGGGTAGGGAGGGGTGGGGGGGAGAGGTCGGCATCGCTTTCCGCGGTGCCTTCCAGCTCGGCGCCTGCAGCCTCTTCGGGGCGCGTATCCGGTTCGTCGGTATCGTCGTCGGAGTCGTCTTCCTCCTCGGGAGCGGCCTCCTGTTCCGGTTCGTCTTCCTGCGGAGGCTCCGGTTCGGCGGGCTGGGCTCGGCAGGCGGTGGCGAGGACCAGGGCCAGTCCGGCGATGCAGAGGAGGTGGGCGATGCGGGGGAGGGCCATGGCAGCACGGGGGTGGAGAGGGGGCTTGCGCGGGAGCGGCCCGGTGGGCACTTCGCGATGAGGCGAGTCGCTCCTGCGGGCCATGTCGGAGGTACCGTGTCGGACAACACAACCCGCGATGCAAGAGATTCCCTTGGGGCGGTTCGGGAGGGGTCTGGCCGAGGAGGGGAGGATGCCGGCTGGTCGCGGGTGGTGTTCCACGTCGACATGGACGCGTTCTACGCGTCGATCGAGCAACGGGATCGGAAGGAGCTGCGGGGCCGTGCGGTGGTGGTCGGGGGTTCGGGTCGTCGTGCTGTGGTGACGACGGCCTCGTACGAGGCGCGTCGGTACGGGGTGCGCAGTGCCATGCCGATGGAGGAGGCGCGTCGTCGTTGCCCGATGGCCATCGTGGTCGCTCCGCGGATGGATCACTATGTGCAGGTGTCTCGGTTGTTGATCGCGATTCTGGAGGAGTTCAGTCCGGTGGTGGAGCCGCTCGGTCTGGACGAGGCGTGGCTTGACATGACGGGCACGGGGCGGGTGCATGGGGCTCCGGTCGAGGCTGCGGAGCTTCTGCGTGCGACGGTTCGAAAGCGGCTGGGGTTGACGGCCTCGGTGGGTGTGGGGAGTGGGCGGCGGCTGGCGAAGATCGCCTCCGACATGAACAAGCCGGATGGGGTCACGGTGTGCCTTCCGGGGACGGAGCGCGCGTTTCTGGCGCCGCTTCCGGTGGAGCGCCTCCCGGGGGTGGGCCCGCGGACGTGTGAGCGGCTGCAGCGCATGGGGGTGTTCACGGTGGCGGATGTGGTCGCGCTCGGCCCGGCGGCGCTGGCCCGCGTTCTCGGCTCGGCGGGTCCGTCGTTGCACCGGCTCGCGCTCGGACACGATGACGCACCGGTGTGCGGTGGTCGCGTGCGCAAGTCGCTCGGTGCGGAGCGCACGCTGCCCGAGGACATCGTCGGCGTTGCGGCGGTTCGTGCCGTGCTTCTTCCGCTGGTGGACGAGGTGGCCGCAGGGCTTCGCGCGGAGGGTCTGCGGGCCTCGGGCGTTCGGCTGAAGCTGCGGGACTCGTCGTTTCGTACGATGACCCGTGAGCAGCGACTCGAGCGGTCCGTGGACTCGTCGGCGGGTCTCTGGTGGGGGCTGGATCCGTTGCTGGAACGGCTGGGCCGGCTCGGGGCGCTGCGTCTGGTGGGCGTCACGGCGACGGGGCTTCGGTCGAGCGAGTCGGACGGTCAGCTGGAGCTGTTTGGTGGGTCCGGCGATGGAAGCGTCGTACCGGATCTGAAGGCGGCGTCGCGTCTGGGAGAGGCGCTGGACGCGGTGGAGCGTCGATTTGGCCGCGGTGCGGTTCGTCGAGCCTCTGTGGCGGCCGTGTCGGGCGGTCGGTCGAGGCCGGGGGGGGACAGCTAGGACTGCATCAGTTGGCGCAGCTCGATTCCACGCTGGGGGACAGGCACAGGCACAGTTCGTCGATGCAGTCGGCGGTCGAGCCACCAGCGTCCCTGCAGGTGCTGAACGGCTGGAGGCAGGAGGAGCAGGCGGGGGTGTCGTTGATGCAGGCCTGGAAGGTGGCCGAGTCATCGCTCTCCCGGTAGCAGATGTCGCATGGTGTGTCGGAGCATCCCGGGTTCTCGGGGAAGCATGCGCAGAAGCGATCGGGGCAGCAGTCGGTGGCGCTGCCCACGCAGTTCTCCCGGCTTTCGCAGGCCTGCAGCTGTTCGAGGCATCCGAGGCAGGTTCCCGAGCGCGATGTCTCGCAGGCTGCGAGGCAGACGGCGTCCACTCCTCCCGTCGGTCGAACGCATCGACGTTCGCACTCCTTCCACGGGTCGCAGACGTTGGAGGTGGAGTACTCGGTGATGCAGTTGCCGTAGACGCAGATCTGTCCGCTCTCGCATTCCGGGTCGCAGACGCGGTCGACGAACTGGCACTGGCCGTCGATGCAGGCGGCGCCTTCGGCGCAGACGGCGTCTCCGCAGTTCGGTGCGAGGCAGAGTGGCACACCGTCCTGGAGGACGCAGGTGCGTCCGGCGGGGCAGGGCGGGCACTCTGTCGAGGGCGGCAGCGTGGGCCCTCCGGTCAGATCGTCGTCGTCGGCGCAGCCGGCGATCTGTGCGATGGCGAGTCCGAGGAGGAGGAGGATCGACGGGGCGAAGAGGAACCGGAAGAGGGGACGGGTCACGTGGACTCCTCGATGTGCGGTGCATGGGAGAGACGGACTGCCCTGGCCGCGAGGCGGGCGAGGGGTTCGCGGGACCGGTGGTCATGGGGGAGCGCGCTGGCCGTGCGGAGAATGCGCCGGCGCAGTTCGATGGCCTCCGGCCGCTGGTGGGCGTCATGTCGCAGCGCAGCGGCCAGAAGGGCGCAGCGCTTGAGCAGAATGGCGTGCTCCCGAGGGATCTCGGGGCACGTTGTGGGCAGAGTATAGAGGACGAGCTCGTCGTCGTCGAAGCAATCTCGACATCGTGTCGGCGCGGGGAGTGCTGGCGCGAGTCCATGGAGCAGGTGGTTCAGCGCGAGGGCCAGGAGTCCGAGGAGGAGGATGGCGAGGAAGGCGTGGAGCACGGTGGAGGGCGAGTTGCGGGGGATGGGCTGCGCAGAATTGCGTGGTGGCCGGAATCATGGCAAGAGGTTGGGATGTGCGGGTTCGCGGATGCACTGACTTGCACATCGGGGCCGGGTGGTACAGTACAGGCGGCCCGGTGCGGTGGCGTTCGGTGCTTTCCGGGGGCCGGAACGTGCGCGACGACGGTTCAGGATGGGGGTTGACGGTGCGAAGGGTCGGCGCATCCAGACCACAGGTCGAGAGGGAACGGTGAGCGAGAGCGAGAACAGGATCTGGTTGCTCAAGTTCATTTCCGGCAAGTACCAGGGGCAGGAATTCCTGCTCGAGGAAGGCCGCGAATACCTCATTGGCCGGAGCCACGAGTGCGATCTCGTGGTGGTCGAGGACATGGTGTCCCGGCAGCATGCGAAGGTATTCGTTCGCTCGGGCCAGCCGATCCTTCAGGATCTCAACAGCACCAACGGTTCGTTCGTGAACGGCGAGCGCGTCGGAAACGTCGAGCTGCGCGAGGGGGATCGGATTCTCTTCGGGACGTCCATCATCAAGCTCATCTCGCGCACCGGAGCTTCGCGTTCGGCCCCGTCGGCGCCCGTGGACACGGGGGTCGTCAACAAGCCTGCGCCCCCGCCGGCTTCGCCCCCTCGCGCTCCCGCCAGCGCGACGCAGGCCATGAGCGCGATCGGCGCGGGGGCGGTCGCGGCGGGCGCGGCTCCGGAGGAGGTCGTGGCCCCTGCGGAGGAGCCGGCGCCCGAGGAGTCCCCCGAGGACGATGCGCGTTCGGCGAAGCGGACCATGGTCGGCTCCATGACCGGCGACATCCGCGAGGTGCCTCTTCCCGATCTCCTCATGCTCTTCGCCTCCGCCCGGAAGAACGGCACGGTTCAGCTCACCCAGGAGAGTGGTCGCGAGGCGACACTCTACCTCCGGAACGGGGACCTGGTGTTCGTCTCGGTCAACGGGGAGATCGACGCCGATCCGGAGAAGGTCGCCTACCGCGTCCTGACCTGGGAATCGGGCGAGTTCGCGTTCAATGCCTCCGCGGAGGTGCCCGCCTTCGACAAGGAGATCGAGCTGCCCACAACGAGCCTCATGATGGAGGCGATGCGGCTGCACGACGAGATCAACAATCTCGGGGATCTTCCGGATTACGACGACGTGCTGACCATCAAGCGGCCCCTCGAGTCGAAGCTGCGGGACCTCTCTCCGGAGCAGCTCGATGCGCTGCAACTCGTGATCAACTACGGGATGGTGGAGACGATCCTCAACCGGGCCGAGTCGAGTGACCTCGACACCTATCAGCAGCTTCTGGCCCTGCTGAAGGGAGACTACGTCGAACACGTCGGCTGAAGCCGGCCCGGTGCCGGGGTGCGCCCGGCGTCGGTCTCGGGCGTACTGCAGAGGGCCCCTGGTCCGGCCTCGACGTCAGGACAGCCGAGGCGATTCCAGGTCGAAGAATCCGGCCGGGACGCGCAGCCAGCCCCGTTCGTCCGCGATCGATGCAAGCTCGGGGTCGCCGCGATCCACGAGGATCGCCAGATCCGTGGCGCTCTCCAGCATCTCCAGATCCGTCCACGTGTCTCCGACCGCGAGCACCGGTGGGCGTCCCACGGCCTGCTGGATCGCCTCGACCTTTCCGCGTCGCCAGGTCGTGGGCCCCTCGCGGACATCGGTGATCCGGTCCCCTTCGACGCGACAGGCGTTGCCGATGATCCGGCGGGAGGATACGCCGAGATGGGGCGCGACCGCCTGAACGGTCCAGCTGTTCGTGGCGCTGACGACCCACACCGCGAACCCGTTCTCCGAGAAGAGGGCGATCAGCTCGCGAAAGGCCGGTCTCACGCGGAGTCCCCGTTGCATGACGAGTCGTACCCCGTCGGGTGCAATCCGCTCCTCCGTTCGCAGGGGGGCGCTGCCTTCCGCTTCGAAGTGTGCGAGGGCGGCCCGGTGCAGCCATGTGCGCGACAGTCCGGCGTGCATGCGGGGCGCCCACTGATAGGCGGCTTCCTTGCCGAGGCGTGCCGCGCGCCTGGCGTAGACGGCGATGAGATCGTTCGCGAAGGCCTGTGCGTCCTCGCCCTGCGATGCATCGGTCACCCCCTGCCTGCGGAGTTCCCTCCAGGAATTGCGCAGGCGTTCCCGGCCGTCCTCGGGTGCGATGACCCCCCAGAAGTCTTCATCGTCGAGGGCATAGGAGAACCGATCGCAGAGGACGTAGTGGATGGTTTCGCCGACATCGCCAAGGATGCAGGTGTTGTCGAAGTCGAGCGCGATCACGGGCCGCGTCGCCCCGTCGTCGTCGCGGTCGATGCGATGCTGGTCGAGGACGCGGGCGAGGGCTTCGGAGGCCTCGTCCGGCCAGCCGTCGAATTCCGCCATGGGGTTCGGTCCGGGAGAGGGGTGGGGCGGAGCGGGTTGCGGATCCCCGAGGGGGCCGGGTCGTCCTATGTCGAGTGGGGGATTCCTTGCAAGCCCCGGTCTTCGTCCGGGACGCCCCGGGTCGACCCTCGACGGGGAGGGAGAGTTGCAGCAGCCGGGTTGCCGGCCTGCGCGTCCCGGGGTAACCGCGCACATCGTGGTCACGGGGCGGCGGCGTACCCACAGGGGGAAGGAACATGCGCGATGGGGATGCGGTCGAGATCGGAGATGTGCCCGTGGACCTCGATGCGTTCGCGCGCGTGGTCTGGGACCGGGCTCCGGTTGTGCTGAGCGCCTCGGCGGTGGAGCGGGTGAGTGCCTGTGCGGCGTTCGTCGCGTCCGAGGTGGATGAGGGACGTGTGATCTACGGCATCACGACCGGCTTTGGCTCGAACCGGGACACGCTGATCGATCCATCCGATGCGGAGCGGATGCAGGAGAAGCTCATTCTGAGTCATGCGTGCGGTGTGGGGGCCCCTCTGCCGGAGTCGGTCGTACGCGGGATGATGCTTCTGCGGGTCGCCGCGCTCGTCCAGGGACACTCCGGTGTGCGGGTGGAGACGCTGCAGCTGCTCGTGGATCTGCTGAACCGGGGCATTCACCCGGTCGTGCCGGAGCATGGCAGTGTGGGTGCGAGTGGGGATCTGTGCCCGCTGGCGCACATGGTCCTGCCGATCATCGGGGTGGGCGAGGTGGTGGTGGCGGGGGAACGCAAGCCGGCGCTGGAGGCGATGCGGGAGGCAGGGCTTTCTCCTCGGCGGCTGACGTTCAAGGAGGGGCTCGCCCTGCTCAACGGCACCCAGGCCATGACGTCGCTGGGGTTGGTGGTGCTGCATCGCTTTCGCCGTCTGTTGCGCATCGCGGATGCGGCGTGTGCGCTCTCGCTCGAGGCCGTCGCGGGACGGCTGGAGGCGTTCGACGAGCGGATTCATGTCCTGCGGGGTCGTCCGGGTCAGATCGAGAGCGCTCGGCGGATTCGCCGGCTCTGCGAGGGATCCCAACTCGCCGGTGCCGACCCGTCGACCGTGCCGGGCAAGAAGGAGTACGTCCAGGACTCGTACTGCCTGCGGTGCGCGCCACAGGTTCATGGCGCGAGTCTCGACGCCGCGCGACACGTGGCCAGCGTGCTTCTTGGCGAGGCGAACGCGGTCACGGACAACCCGCTCGTGTTTCCCGACGATGGCGACATCCTCTCGGGAGGCAACTTCCACGGTCAGCCGGTGGCCATGGCCTTGGACTATCTCAAGATCGCCGTGGCGGAGATCGGGAACATCTCGGAGCGTCGATCGGCCAAGATCGTCGACAAGGCGTTCAACGAGGGTCTGCCCGCGTTCCTCGTCTCGCAACCCGGTCTGAACAGCGGCCACATGATCCCGCAGTACGTCGCCGCAGCGCTTGTGGCGGAGGGGAGGATTCTTGCGCATCCGGCCAGCGTGGACTCGATCCCGACCTCGGCCAACATGGAGGATCATGTGTCGATGGGCCACCATGCAGGCCGTCACGCCTTTGCGATCCTCGAGTTGGCCGAGCAGATCGTCGGTATCGAGCTTCTGATCGCCGCGCAGGCGGTGGACCTGCGGCATCCGTTGCGCCCGGGTCGGGGATGCGCCGACTTGCTGGGCCAGATACGTGGGCGCGTTTCGTTCCTCGAGGAGGATCGGTACCTGGCGCCCGATCTCGAGGCGATGAAGCGGTTCGTCCGGTTCGAGTGCGTCCTGGACGACACGCCCGGGGGGGTGGTGTGAGGGCTCCTCCCGCCTGGACCGATCTGCGTCGCCGCCCGGCGCAGGCGGGTCGAGCGCGGCCCGGGGGGTGGATCAGCCGGGTCTCGTGGACCGCGTGTCCCGCAGCGCGCGAAGAGAAGCGGCACACTCGGACTGGCCCACGGTGGTCTGTTCGCCACTCAGCAGGTCCTTGAGGTTGACCGTTCCGGACTCGACCTCCCTTCGTCCGAGGATGGCGACGAACCGGATGCCGCGTTCCTCGGCCAGCCGAAACTGCTTGCCGAGCTTGATCGGATCGGCCTGCACGTCGACACGCAGCCCTGCTCGCCGCATCGACCGCGCGAGCCGGATGCAGTGCGGGAGTTCATCCTCGTCGAGCAGGGCGACGAGCACGTCGACGGTGGGAAGCTCGTCCCGGAAGAACCCGCGCTCCTCGAGGACGACCAGGAGGCGCTCGAACCCGAGCGAGAAGCCCACGGCGGGGATCTCCTTTCCGGCGAACATGCCGACCAGCCCGTCGTATCGGCCGCCGCCGCCCATGGATCCGGCGAGCCCGTCCACGGCGATCTCGAAGATCGGGCCCGTGTAGTAGGACAGGCCTCGTGCGAGCGAGGGGTCGAACACGAGGGGGATGCCTTCTCCGTGCGGTCGGGAACCGGCGGGGAGCATCGACAGGAGGGAGTGCAGCCTCTTGACGCCCGCGAGCCCGTTCGCGGAGCGCTCGCGAAAGAGCGCATCGAAGGACGCAAGCTCTGCGGGTCGACTCTCGGCCTCCGCGGTCGCGGGTGCGACACTGTGCAGAAGGGCGTCGACCTGCGCGGGGAGGAGACCTCCTGCGAGCAGTTCGCTGCGGACCCCGCCGGTGCCGATCTTGTCGAGCTTGTCGATGATGGTCAGCACGCCCGCCTCGCGTTCGGGGGCGATGTCGTTCACCTGCATCAGTCCGCCGAGGATGCGGCGATCGTTGAGCCGGATGGTGAAGTCGTGGAGTCCGAGGCTTCGGAGGGCTTCGGACACGGCGCTGATCACCTCGACTTCGGCGAGGATGCTCGTGGTGCCGACGCAGTCGACGTCGCACTGCCAGAACTCCCGGAACCGGCCCTTCTGTGGGCGGTCAGCCCGCCATACGGGCTGTGCCTGATAGCGCTTGTAGACGGCGGGGAGCTGTCCGCGGTGTGCGGCGACCACCCGCGCCAGGGGGACGGTGAGGTCGTACCTCAGGCCGAAGTCGACGAGGCGTTCCGCGTCCCGGGCGGCGAGGGCTTCGTCGAGTTTCTGTCCGCGCTTGAGGATGCGGAACAGGAGTTGATCGCCTTCGTCACCGTACTTTCCGGTCAGGGTGTCGATTCGCTCGAAGGCCGGAGTCTCCAGCGGTTCGAAGCCGTGGCGCTCGTACGCGGTGCGGATGGTGTCGAGGACCTGTCGTCTCCGGCGCACCGCAGGGGCCAGGAAGTCGCGGGTACCGCTTGGGGGCTTGGTGGAGAGGGCCATGGTGCTCGTGGAGGGTGGGGGGCCGCGGAGCCGGGGCGGCGCGAGCATAGCGGTCGGTGTGCGGGACGCAACCCGTCTGCCGCGGCCCTTGTCCGCCGGAACCGTTCACCGTATCTCCGGTGTCGGGCGCCCTGCGGTCGCTCTCCTCTCTCCAATTCCGGCTCCGGGCCGCTGTGAAGTCTCCCATGAAGATGCCGTCCAGGTCCGCTCGCGCGCGCTTTCGATCGCGCGTTCCCTTCGCCCTCCTGTGCAGTGTGGCGCTGCTGTCGGGGACGGGTGCCTCGTGTTCGCGCGGCTGCGGTGGGTCCGCCCCCGGTTCGGAGGGGGCGGAGCCGTTGGTCGTGTCCTCCGATGCCGCGGCGTGTGCTGCGGCCGAGGTGCATCTGCGCGCGCTTCCGGCAGGCGGTGGAGGAGGTGGTCCGGCCCTTCAGGCGCGACGCGAGCTTGTCGAGGCGCAGATCGCGCATCTGGAGGCCACGGGGGCGGACATCGACGCTCGGGTGCGCGCGGTGGTGGAGGCGGATGCGAACGGGGCCCTGCTCCTCGAGGTACTTGCCGACCGGTCGGAGCGTGATGCGGCGGCGGTCGCGGTGCGTCTGCTCATGCGCCACCGGGGCGAGCTCGCCCCACGCTTCGTCGCCGTGCATCACCTTGCGCGGGGAGGGGAAGTGGGGATCGACGGGCTCGTGGACGTGATCGCGCGGCACGAGGGAGGGGCTGGCAGTGAGCGGTCTCTGGAGTCGGGTGTGCGGACGGCGGTGCAGTATCCTCTGGCCGCGCTGGAGCGGTTGTGGGGCCCCGGTGCTCCCTGTGCCGACGTATCGGGTCAGCGGGCCTGTGCGTACGCGGCGATCGAGGCATCGTTCGTCGTTCCGGAGCTGCTGGACCACCTGGAGCCGGAGCGGTTGCGGCGCCTGCTCCAGGCGGAGCGTGCCGCGGTTCTCGGGGACGGGGCGCTCCAGGCTTGGGAGGCGGCTGCCGAGGCGCTACGGGACGAGGATCTCGACTTGTTGCTGGACAGCGTGGAGCGGCTCGAGCAGTCAGGGATGGAAGGGGAGGCCCTGATGAGGGTGCGGCTCCAGTTGCTGAGCGCGCGCCCGCGGTCCACGGCGCTGGAGAGTCTTCTCCTGCAGTCGCTCCTCGGTGCCGGAGCGTCTCTCGCTGACGAACGGTCGCACGGCCGTCTGCGGCGGACGTTCGAGACGGTCGAGCGCGACGCGCGCCCCATGGCGGCCCTGGTGGCGGTTGTCATGGTGAAGGCGGGGATGGCGGAGCTGCCGGAGGCGGCGCTGGAGCGTCTCGCGAACCAGGCCGGTCGGCCACGAGGCCGTACGGGGGTGCTCTCGGTTCTGGCGCTGGCCCGGCATCGGGGGGACGCGGGGGTCCTTCGCGATCTGGACGGCGAGGTCTCCGCGGAGCTGGTGGCTGCCGTGTCGTCGCCCGATCCCGCGCCGCTGCTCGGCCTGATGCGGGAGGGTACCCTGCCGCAGTGGCAGCTTTCTCATGCGGCTGGCCTGTGGTCTGCAGGCCGCTGGGAAGAGTGGGTCGCCGCGCTGTCGACGGAGCTCGAGCCCGAGGGATGGTGGCTCGAGCGCGTGCTGCCGCAGCTGGGCCGGTTCGGTGCTCCTCTTGCCCTCGAATTGTCGCGTGACGGGACGTGGCTCCTCGCGCCGCGGGTGTCGGAGCACGTCATCGGCGAGCTGGTTGCGTCGTCGGCGTGGCGGGAAGCCGTTCTTTCCGGGCTCGCTTCGGGGGAACGCGAGATCGCGGAGCGTGCGCTGGCGCTCGCGCTGCGGGCCCGACTGTCGGTCGACGCCGTTGCGGAACTCGAACGTCTGTACGGTGCGGAAGCGGATCCGGATGGGCCGGTGACCCGCTCCGGGCACCGGTGGGGGGTGACGCTTCTCGCCCTTCGGGCATCTGCGGACGGGACGGACTTGCCGCTGGACTGGCTCGAGCGCGAGCGTACGGCGCGTGCTCCTCAGGGGCCCGGATACCGGGAACTGGGGATCCTTGTGCATGATGCATGGCGTCGCCAGTGTGGACCGCAGTGACGGGGGAGCCCCCGTTTCGTGAAGTACAAGGACCTTTCCTTCCTGGAGCGAGCGATGCCCACAGACTGGAACCCCGACGACTGGCTGCACCGCGAGCGTGAGCGCCACCTTGAAGAGCTGAAGGATTTCCTGCGAATCCCCAGCGTGTCCACCGATCCCGCACACGCGAGCGATGTGGCTCGTTGTGCCCGGTGGTTGCGCGATCGGTGCGAGGAGGCGGGCCTTGTGGCCGAGGTGCATGCCACCCCGGGACATCCGGTCGTGTACGCGGAGTGGCTGAATGCTCCCGGTGCACCCACAGTCCTGATCTACGGTCACTATGACGTTCAGCCGGCGGATCCGCTGGAGCTCTGGCGAAATCCGCCCTTCGAGCCGGTGATCGAGGATGGTACCCGGATCGTGGCGCGCGGCGCCACGGACGACAAGGGGCAGATGTACTGCCATGTGAAGGCCGTGGAGGCGCTGCTGGCCACGTCGGGGACGCTTCCGGTCAACGTGAAGATGATCTTCGAGGGGGAGGAGGAGGTGGGGAGCCGTCACCTGGATGCGTACCTGGAGGAGAACCGGGATCGTCTGGCGGCGGACATCGTGCTCATCTCGGACACGAGCATGTTTGCGCGGGGGCGGCCCATGCTGACGGTGGGGCTGCGCGGGCTGTCGTACGTCGAGGTGCATGTTCGCGGCGCGTCGCACGACCTCCACTCCGGGCTCTTCGGCGGAGGTGTGGCGAACCCTGCGCTCGGTCTCGCGCGGATGCTGGGAGGTCTGCTGGACGAGAGTGGCCGCGTGACCGTGCCGGGCTTCTACGACCGGGTGCGGGATCTTCCGGAGTCCGAGCGTCGGGAGATGGCGGCGCTGGGGCATGACGAGTCGGCGCTTCGGGAGGAGATCGGGGTGACGGAGCTCGTGGGCGAGGCGGGGTGGACGGCGCTGGAGCGCATGACGGTGCGCCCGACGGTGGATGTGAACGGTCTGTGGGGGGGCTATACGGGTGCGGGAGCGAAGACGGTACTTCCTGCGGAGGCGCACGCGAAGGTGTCCTGTCGTCTGGTGCCGGATCAGGATCCGGAGGAAGTGACGGCGATGCTTGCGGCCTACTTCCGTGAGCGATGTCCGGCCGGGCTCACGGTGGATGTGGATCCGCACCATGGGGGGGTGCCGTTCCGGATCGACCGTGATACGCCCGAGCTCGTCGCGGTGTCCCGAGCGCTGGAGCGGGTCTGGGGTGTGGCGCCGGTGCTGGGGCACAGCGGGGGGAGCATTCCGGTGGTGGCGAGTTTCGTTCGCCTGCTCGGGCTTCCCAGCGTGCTGATGGGCTTCGGTCTGGAGGACGATCGCCTGCATTCTCCGAACGAGAAGTTCGAGTTGGAGAACTACTGGCAGGGGATTCGTTCGGCGGCCTGGGCCCTGATCGAGCTGAGCGGGGGTCGCTGAGTCGCGGGTCGTTCAGGGGTCGGCCGCTTCGGTGGCCGGGGCGGCCTCCTCGATGGCCGGGGGTGTGGCGCCGCTGTCCGTGAGGGAGACCCAGGCGAGGGCGGCGAGCAGCACCAGCAGGATGACGGCGAGCAGACCGATGACGCCGTAGAGGACCATGGAGCGGTCCTGGGGTGCCGGGTTCTGGACGGTCTGCTGGGTGTGTCCGCGGAACTGCCCCTGCGGTCCGGGCGCGGTCTGCGGTCCGGGTTGCGGTGTATGCTGTGGCGCAGGTGTGGGCTGGGGCTGTGCCTGGAGCCGCGGGTCGTTCATGGGCGCGGTGCGCTCCATGTCGAAGGTGCTGGCGCTGGCGTCGGCTCCGGCCTGTCGGGCGCGCGCCGCCTGCATGACCATGTGGAGCTGGCGCGGGTCGATCATGGCGGTGCGGGTGGCCTTGCCGCCGGTGAGATCATTCTCGATGTCCTCGAGCTCCTGCAGGAAGTCCATGGCGCTCTGGTGGCGCTGGTCGGGGTCCTTGAGGAGGGACTTCAAGATGATCTTCTCGACCCGCGGGTCGACGGGGTGCCTGCAGGCCTGGCTGGGTGGGGTCGGCTCGGTGTAGACGTGATGGGAGAGGATACCGACGGCGGTTGCGCTTTCGAAGGGGACCTTTCCGGTGACCATCTCGTAGAGGATGACGCCGAGGGAGTAGAGGTCGGAGCGCCCGTCGAGGGGTAGGGCCTGTGCCTGCTCGGGGGAGAGGTATTCGGGGGTTCCGTAGACCACTCCGGCCTGGGTGAGCTTCTGGGTGGGCTTTCCGTCCGGCTCCTTGACCTTGGCGATCCCGAAGTCGAGGACCTTCACGAAGTCGGTGGTGCTCCGGTACTCCGTGATCATGATGTTGTCGGGCTTGAGGTCCCGGTGGACGATGCCGAGTTCGTGGGCTTCGTGCAGCGCGTGGAGGCACTGTCTGAGGATGTTGATGCAGCGCTTCGTGTCGAACGGTCCTTCCTCGAAGAGCACGTCCCGAAGCGACTTTCCCTTGACGAACTCCATGCCGAGGTACGTGAGGTTGTCCTCGGTGCGTCCGAAGATGAAGACGCGGATGGTGTTCTGGCTGGTCAGCCGCGCGATGGCCTTGGCTTCGCGGTTGAAGCGCTTGGCCATTTCGGAGTTTCCACCGACGTGTCCGTGCAGCACCTTGATGGCCATGCGGTGTCCGATCTCGTCGTTCTCGACGAGATATACCGCGCCCATTCCCCCTTCGCCGAGCTTCTTCTTGACGGTGTAGTCACCGAAGATCTTGCGGCCCTCGAGTTCGATGGGTGCGGGCTCGGCCAGCTGGTCCGTCATGGTATCGAAGTTCACGCCAATCACTCCATGGGGGGAGAGCGGACAGTTCGGATCGCTGTCAGCGCACCAGCGGAAGTCTGAACATCATCGGGGATGCGGGCCGTCACGAACGCCGTCCCTCCTGCACAATTTCCGACCGTATCACGCTGCGTCACGGTCCACAAGTAGGGGGTGGCCGGCGCACCGTCCCTGCGCTCGCGTTCCGTGCGCCCCGGAGATCGACCGCAGGATCTGTGGCGTGATCGAGCACGATTCGGGCGAAGAGGAAGAGCAGGAATCGTCGGTACGCGGACCGGGAGGTCGGACCGGATCCTCAACGTCCGGATTGATCCGGCGTCGGTTGCGGAATAGTGCCATCGTGGGCGCAGCCGTGGTACGCTGCACCCGGTGCAGGTGCAGCCTGCTTCCGATTCCCGCCCCCCGGCTCCGAAGCGTGACCTCATGAGCACGAGTCAAGCAGATCCCGACCTGACCACGGCCCTTCTCAAGGCCCTGGAGATCGAAGACGACCATGTCCTGCGGGTCCGGGGCGAGGAGGCGGCGCGTCCGTCGTATCTCCTGCGGGAGCTGCCGGTCCCTCCGGCCACGGGAGCGCTCCGGGGTGTGGCCCAGGGAGGGGCCGCCGCATCTTCGGCCCAGGTGGCCACCGCTCCGCCGGCGGTGGCGTGTCCCCATTGCGGCCACGAGAACGCGGCCGACGCTCGCTTCTGCAAGGAGTGCGGGGCCGATCTGCGCGGCGCCCACGCCCGCGCCGAAGCGCTCCGCTCCCAGCCCACTGCCGAACGCCGTGCGGCCACCGCTCGGGTCACGCTCGTCTCCATCAATGAGGACGGCAAGGACGGACAGCACATCCGGCTCGAGTTCGCCGACACGATCGTCGGCCGCGGCGGAGATGTCCGCTTCCCCACGGACACCTTCCTGAGCCCGAAGCATGCTCGGGTGACCACCGACGGGGACCGCGTCTTCCTCGAGGACCTCTACAGCCTCAACGGAACCTACGTGAAGCTGCGCGAGGAGGTGAAGCTGACCCCCGGCGACACCTTCCTCATGGGTCGTCAGGTCCTGCGCTTCGAGCGCTTCGAACACGAGATCGCTCCCCGCGCACGCTCGTCCGATGGAACCCGCTACATGGGCTCGCCTCCCCCGGGTGGACTGTACAAGCTTCTCCAGATCGGCATCGGGGGAATCGTGCAGAACGTCCACTGCCTTCCCGAAGCAGGAGCCGTCATCGGCCGCGAAAAGGGCGATGTCATCTTCCCGCGGGACAAGTTCATGTCCTCTCGGCACGCGCAGGTCTTCCCCCGCGAGGACGGACACTACTACCTCGTCGACCTCCAGTCCTCCAACGGCACCTGGGTGAAGATCTGGGAGCGAAAGCAGCTCGGCCCCGGGGACTTCATCTTCCTTGGACAGCAGCTCTTCCGTGTCGAATTCGACTGATCCTCGACCGCACCGCCCGGCCCGGGCCGCGCGGACCCTCCTGCTCCTCGTCGCGTCCGTCGCCCTCGCCTCGTGCTCCGAGCTCCGGGCCACCGATGGGGGGGGCGGAGGCGACCCCACGCACCTGCGCGGGACCGTGCACGCCATCGGGCTCGTGCACGAGCGCAGTGACGGCGCCTTCCAGGCTGAGCTGATGACCGCACGAATCGACGGCGGCAACGCGGCCTGGCTCGACGGGGTCTACCTGCCCGAGCTCGGGATCGAGGAAGGGCGACACCCGTTCTTCGGCACCAGTCTCGGCGGGGTCTTCGAGACCCGCTCCGACCGCGGGGGCTGGGTCGTGTCGCCGGGGGTGACGACCCGCTTCTTCTTCCGGCACAACGACGAGGAGGGCCGCGAGAGCGAATTCGAGGCCGCGATCGCCGCTCCCACCCGACAGCACACCCTCGAGATCGCTCCCACGCAGCTCGTGCTCTTCGCCGGAGAGCCCGTGGACATCGTCCTCGGGGGCGCCGCCGACGGCGTGTGGCTCCGGGTCATCCGTCTCGGCGGTGCCGAGGAGCCGACCTTCTCCAGCTTCGGTCTGGAAGGCCCCGGCGATGTGCCCCTCGCGCTCGAGCGGCTGCGCACGGGGGCACGGGACGAGGCCCGGTTGCCCGGCAGCGCGTTTCCGGCGGCCGGCATGTACCGCATCGAGGCCGTGCACTTCGGTCTGGTCACGCGGGAGGACGCTCAGGCACTCACCGAGAACCACGGCAGCCACAGCCTCTACGGGGTGGGGTTGATGACCAGCGTGGTGGTCGAGCTCAACTGAGGCATGCAACCGTGGCTCAGAAGTCCACGATCGCGTCGATGTCCAGGTTCATCCCGCCCGGGTAGCCGTAGGACACGTCGCAGTCGTAGCCGTAGACGTACAGGCCCACCGGGTCGCTCGCGCCGAGGCGGTTCACACCGGCGGGGACCTGGGCGTGATACACGCGCCACTGGGTGCCCTCGACGGCCTGCGGCGCCGCGCTCAGGGGCTGCCCGTTGAGGGTGATGGTGGTGGAGGGACGGGCGACGATGGAGAGGTTGTTCTCGCGGTAGTCGGCCGGCACGTAGAAGACGTAGTCGGAGAGGAACTGCCGGGTCGGGACGTTGAGCACGTAGGTCGGGTCGCCGATCCCGGTGCTGCACGGGCTGAACAGGCCGCCGCAGCCGGCCGGGCACGTGCTGGGGATACCGCTCATGTTGGAGCCCGTCATGAACTGGCCGAGGAGGATGGGTGCCGGGGTCTCGTCGACGGCGTTGACGCCCCGAATCTCGAAGTGGCGACGCTCCTGGAACTGCAGGTAGGCCCCGGACGCCAGCATCTGTCCGTGTACATTGGGGATGTTTGGCGTGGTCTCGATCCGTGTTCCATCGTGCAGGGCCATGACCCGGTAGACATCGGGCTCGTTGCCCCGGGGTCTGAACTTGGCGGCGACGTAGCTGTCCCCCCAGATTTCGGTCGGGAAGAGCTGCTGTTCGAGATGGTCGGCGTAGGAGGTGCCGATGGGCACCTGGGTGGACTGTGCGCCCGCGAACACGGAGATGCGACGATCCGCCTCGATCTCGGTGCCGGTGAAGTCGCCCTGTGTGGCCAGGGTGACGAGGTTGAGGACCTGGCCGGGGTTGAGGGTGAGGGTATTCCAGGTTCCGACGGCCATGGCGGGGACGCCGCTTCCGGATTCGACCGGGGCGGTGGGGCGGATGCGCACCTCCGTGGGGCCGTCGTCTTCGGCGGCGATCACGGTGACGAAGCCGGTCCGGTTCGTGATTCGGGGCCACGAGAGAACGAGGTAGCGCTGGCCGAGCGCGTTGCTGGGGAAGAGCAGCGAGGCGTCGTTGGAGAAGGCGCCGATGTTGTCGAGCGGGTTGAACTGGTGGACGGTGATGGGTCCGGTGGCGCTGATCCGGAAGGAGTCGTTGTGGATCTCGCTTCGGCTGGCTTCGCGGGGGGGGAGCTGGAAGGTCTCGAGTGTGGAGGGGCCGAGGGTGCTTTCCTGCAGGGCGTCTCCGTTGGCGTCGAGGATGCTGATGTCGACGGAGGATGTGGAGCTGGTGTTCGAGACGGTGACGGCCCATGGTCTGCGCACGTTGTTGGCGGGCACTGAGTTGTCGAGGTAGACGGCGAAGAAGTCGCAGCCGACGTAGGAGCCCTTGCCGTCATCGTCGCAGGGGTCGATGCACTGGCCTGCGGCGCAGCCGGCGGGGCAGTTGGTGATCGGGGTCTGGGACTGGCCGTCCTGGCTGCATTCCACGACCTGGTTGCCGTCGCACGAGCGGATGCCCGGGTTGCAGATCGCGTCGGTGCAGCCCATGCCGGAGCGGCAGAAGGGGGTCTCCGGGGGGCAATTGGACGGGACGTCCTCCGGGAAGCCGTCCTGTCCGCAGGCGACGAAGCTGGCGGGACCGGCGCAGTGAACGAGGTCGCCGGGTTCGCATCGGTCCGCATTGCCGGGGAGGCAGATGGCGACGGCGTCGCGCTGGCGGCAGACTTCGCCATCGGGGCAGGGGGTCTCTTCCACGTGGCCATCGCCGGTCTCGTTGCAGACAGCGGCGGTGACGGGGTTGGCGCAGTAGGAGGCACCGGGCTCGCAGCTGAGGTCGGGATCGGACCCGGAGCTGCTCGTGGATGGGGAGGGGGGGTCGGAGGTGTCGCCTTCGGAGCTCCTGGGTGGCTCGTCGCTGGTTCCGGGGATGGTGGGGGTGGGGGGGCGCGGAGGGATGCAGGTTCCGTCGGGTCCGGCGGTCCAGCCGAACCGGCACTCGGGCGATGCCTCGCCGGTGGATTCGTCGCTGCAGCCGGCCAGGGAACCGGTGACCGTGAGGAGCAGTCCGGTCAGGAGTGTTGCGATTCGACGGGCGTTCGCGTGGTCGGTCATGGTGGCCGGCTCCGGGCAGATTGCGGCGAGGGATCCGGCGTGGTGCCGGTCAGAAGTTGCTGGCGGCGTCGACGTCGAGGTTCATGCCGCCGGGATAGGCGTAGGAGACGTCGCAGTCGTAGCCGTACACGTAGAGGCCGACGGCCCGGTCGGCGGTGAGGGTGCGCACGCCGGCCTGCACGGGCATGTGGAAGACGTCGAACGGGGTGCCCTCCACGCGCTGTGGCGGGGCGCCCATGGGGCTTCCGTCGAGCTGGATCCCGGTGCCGGTTCGGGCGACGACCGAGATGTAGTTCTCGTGGTACTGGGCCGGGACGTAGAACACGTACTCGCTCAGGAACTGGCGGGTGGGCACGTTGAGCAGGAACGCGGGGTCCCCGATCGCGGAGTTGCCGCATCGGGAGGAGGCCGGGATCGGGCGCGGGTTGGGGCAGCTGGGTCCGAACGCGCCCTGGGTGCAGCCAAAGTTGGATCCGACCATGAACTGACCGACGGAGATGGGGGCGGGGTTTCCGCTGACGCCGCTTCGTCCGCGGACCTCGAAGTTGCGTCGCTCCTCGAACTGCACGAACTCTCCGCGCCGGAGGGTCCGGCCGTCCACGTTGGGGATCGCCGGGGAGGTGATGAGGATGGTGTTGTCCTCGAGGGCGAGGACGCGGAACACGTCGGGTTCGTTTCCGCGCGGTCGGAACTTGGCGATGATGTAGTCGCTGCCCCAGGTGTCGGTGGGCGTGAGCTGCTGCTCGAGGTGGTCGGCGTAGGCGGTGTTCAGGGGAACGGTCGTGGCTTCCGAGCCTGCGAAGACCACCACCGGGTGATCGGACTGGACCTCGGTTCCGGTGAAGTCGGCGTCGGCCGCCGCGCTGTTCAGGTTGAGCACCTGCCCGCGCTGCAGCGTGACGGTGGTCCACTGGTTCGCCTGCATTGCGGGGACGCCGCCCCCCGCGGCCACGTTGATGGAGGGGCGGACGCGAACCTCGGTCGGGGCTTCTTCCTCGGTGGCGATGATCGTGACGAATCCGCGGCGCGACCCGACGGCCGGCCAGGAGAGAACGAGATAGTCCGTCCCGATCGCGTTGGTCGGGAACAGCAGGGAGGCGTCGTTGGAGAAGGCGCCTTCGTTGTCGAGGGGGTTGAACTGGTGCACGGTCACGGCACCGGAGGACACGATCCGGTAGGCTTCGTTGTGGATCTCCGTCCGGCCCGCGGCCCGCGATGGCAGCCGGAAGGTCTCGAGTTGCCGGGACGGGATGGTCGCTGCTGCGGCCGTCTCCCCGTTGCCGTCCACGATCTCGATCTCGACGGGATTCGGCGACACGTTCGAGACGGTGACGGCCCAGTCCCGACGCCCGTTGTCCTCGGCGTTGTCCAGGTAGAGGGCGTAGAAGTCGCACCCGACGTAGGAGCCCTTCCCGTCGTCCGAGCAGGGGTCCACGCAGGTGTTGCCCTCGCAGCCCGCCGAGCAGTTCTCGACGAAGTCCGTGTCGTCGCCCGCCTCGTTGCACCGCCGCACCTGGTTTCCTTCGCACAGGAGCGTGCCCGGGGTGCAGATCGACGCTGTGCACCCCATTCCGGTCCGGCAGAAGGGCTCCTCGGCCGGGCACGGGATCAGGTTGTCCATGTCCGCGAAGCCGTTGTCCCCGCAGGCCACGTATTGCGCCGGCCCCGAGCAGGTCACGAACTCGCCGGGCTCGTCGCAGCGGTCCTGGCTGCCCAGGATGCACACGGCCACGCCATCCCGCATCGTGCACCGCTCCGTCTCCGAGCAGGGCCGCTCTTCGGCGTGTCCGTCCCCCGACGCGTTGCACACCGCTGCCAGCCCCGGGTTGACGCAGTAGGACGCGCCCGCGTCACACGACAGCTCCGGGAGCACCCCCGTGGACGTCGGAGTGCCGGGGTCCGTCACCGTGCCTCCGGGGCCCGAGCCGGGCACCCCGGATCGGCTGTCCACGGCACCGCCGCCTCCACCCACCCGGACACAGCGACCGTCCCGAAGCTCCTCGCCGAAGCGGCACTCGCCATCCCCTGCACCGGCGTTGTCGTCGTCACTGCAGGCACTCCACCAGGGGAGCCCGAGAAGGAGAATGGACACCACGATGATCCACGACGGTCGCGACATGTTCACGGCGAACCCTGATGCGGGGAGGGGGCAAGGAGCGACCGGAGCGCGGTGAGGTGCCGGAAGTCCGGCGAGCCTCTCGGCCCGGTCTCATGCGGCGCCAAACGCCACAGCGCTGGGATTGTAGCGGATGTGCGTGTGACTGCAAAGGACGTCCGACATCGGTACGGGGCGTCCGCCGGACTCGGCGTCGCCGGTAGCCTGTGCGCCCGTGTCAGGGAGACACCTACATGGCGCCCGGGTTGATGAACGTATACATCGAAATCAGGGGCATCCGCGCCTTGACAGGGAACCGGACGGCAGTACCCTGACGCCCCGCTGCGTCGCGGTGCGGCATACTTGAATTTGAGTGCACTGCACCTCGCGGCCCGGCCAGACACTCCACTGGACATCGACCTCATCCATCAGGTGCACGCGATGACGAAAAGTGAATTGATCGAGCGCCTCGCACAGTCCCAGGATCTTCCGCGCAAGCGAGCGGAAGAAGCCGTCAATTGCATCTTCGAGGCCCTGGCTGCTTCGCTCGAGAGCGGAAACCGCATCGAGATCCGGGGATTCGGCTCCTTCTCCCTCAAGCAGCACCGCGCGTACGTCGGCCGCAACCCGAAGACGGGCGAGGAAGTGCCTGTGGACAGCAAGCAGGCCATTCACTTCAAGGTCGGCAAGCAGCTGCGCGAGATGGTCGACGCCCTGACGGACGAGCCCTGACGCCTTTGCGCCGGGTTCCACCGCGAGAGCCGAGCGTGGCGACCACGCCCCTCCGGATGGAATCCCCCGGAGGGATGCGCTGACCAGTCGGTGAAGCGAGACTGGTGGTGTCCCTGTTTCGGAGGGCTCCGCGCACCGGGTGCGGAATTCCCGTCCCTGCCGGAGGCTCTCTGCCGCAGGCGTGCTCCATCCCGGGCCGCTGACGGTCCGGCCGGCCCGGCACGTACGCCGGCACACGGCCGCCACGTGGTCGAGGCGTGGAGCATCCCTCCCGATACGGGTTGCCCGACGCAGCCCGTTCACCTCCGCACGGCGAAGACCGGCATCTGCAGCGCTCTCGCGATGATGGGATGCTCCCGCCGGCGTCGCTCCGGGTTCAGGGCGCGCTGCAGGTTCCGCCGATGCAGACCTCGGCCCCCGGGCACTCCGCGTTCGACGTGCACTGTGCGGTCGACGGTGCACAGAAGCCGCTGCGACACACTCGGCCGGGACCGCACTGGAAGCTGGCGAAGCATCGACGCGTCTGGGCACAGAACCCGAAGACGCAGAGGTTGCCGTCACCGCCGCAGTCGACGTCCTCGAAGCACTGCGGCTCCTGGAACCGGCAGATGCCGTCGATGCAGAGTCCGGCGAAGCCGCACTCCTCGTTGAACACGCACGGGATCGATGCCTCGCAGCGACCCGAGTCGCACACCTCCCCGAACGGGCAGTCGCCGTCCACGAGGCACGAGCCCTGCGGAAGGCACTGCCCATCCAGGCACCGTTCGCCCCGGTTGCAGTCCCCGTCGGTCTGGCACTCGTCCACCTCCCGTGGCACGCACGCGAAGTTCTCGCACTGCTCGTCCGGAAGGCACTCCTCGTCCGTTCGGCACTCCCCGGAGAAGACGCACGATCCGTTCACGCACAGCTCACCCGGTCCGCAGTCTCCATCCACCTGGCAGTCGGGAACACTCACGCAGCGGAAGTCCTCGCACGCCGCGCCCGGTCCGCAGTCGGCATCCGTCCTGCACTCTCCGTCGAACACGCACGTGAAGTTCTCGCACCGCTCGCCGGGTCCACACTCTGCGTCCCGCCGGCACTCGCCCGTGAAGACGCATCGTCCACTTTGGCACGACTCACCGGGCCGGCACTCCGCGTCCGAGCGGCAGCCCGGAATGCAGGTCGTTCCCCGGCAGATCGCACCCTCCGGGCAGCCCGTGTTGTCCCGGCACCCCGGGATGCAGACGTTGCCGGTACAGATCTCTCCCGGGCCGCAGGCGCCGTCGTCCCGACATCCCGGAACACAGACGTTGCCCGTGCAGATTCGCCCGGCCTCGCAGCCGTCGTCGTCCCGGCACCCCGGGATGCAGACGTTGCCGGTACAGATCTCTCCCGGAGCGCATGCGTCGTCGGTCCTGCACTGACCGTCGAAGACGCACTGGAACGCGTCGCACCGTTCGCCGGGAGCACAGTCGTCGTCGGTCCTGCACTGACCGTCGAAGACGCACTGGAACGCGTCGCACCGTTCGCCGGGAGCACAGTCGTCGTCGGTCCTGCACTGACCGTCGAAGACGCACTGGAACGCGTCGCACCGTTCGCCGGGAGCACAGTCGTCGTCGGTCCTGCACTGACCGTCGAAGACGCACCGGTTGTCGATGCACGTCTCTCCGCCCGCACACTGCCCGTCCTCGACGCACTCCAGCACCGGTTCGCAGCGCTCGGCGACGCATCGTTCGTGGGGGCCGCAGTCGGCGTTCGCGCGACACTCCGGGGCGGGCACGCAGGCACGGAACGTGCAGACGAATCCTTCAGGGCAGTCGACGTCCGTCAGGCAGAGGTTGTCCGGAAAGCAGTTGCCACCGGGATCGCAGCTGTAGCCCTCGGGGCACTCTCCCGCCGCGTTGCACCGCAGGTCGACCTCGCACAGGCCATCGATGCACTGGGTGAGTTCGGGGCAGTCTGCATCGGTCCGGCAGGGCACTGGCGGAACACACGTCACCTGGGCGAAGCAGGTCCACCCCTCTTCGCAGTCCGCATCGGTTCGGCACTCGACGGGCTGACAGATGCCCAGGTCACAGCGCTCGCCGGGCGCGCAGTCTTCGTCCCCCGCGCATCCGGGCGGGAGCAGGCAGAAGCCGTTCGTGCACTGCAGGGGGTCATCGCAGTCGGCGTCGCTCGTGCACTCGCCGATCGCCACGCACTCGCCCGACACGCAGCGGCGACCGTCCGCGCAGTCGGCATCGGAGTCGCATCCCGTGCGGGGGGTGCAGCGACGCGAGAAGGGATCGCAGAACGCATCGTCGTCGCAGTCGCTGTCGTCGCGACACTCCGGCGGCGGGGGCGGCACGCAGAGCCCGTCGCGGCACCGTTCCCCGTCGTCGCAGTCCGCGCTGCTCCGGCATCCGACCGGGTCGGGTTCGGTGCATCGGCCGTCGCGGCAGCGCCATCCATCGGGGCAGTCGCTGCTTGTGGTGCACTGGGGTGGCGGCTGTGCGATGCACTGTCCGTTCACGCAGGCCCATCCGTCGGGGCATTCGTCGTCGCTCTCGCACAGCGGCGGTGGCCCGGTGGATCCGGGTTCGGCGCACTGTCCGTTCACGCAGGTCCACCCGTCGGGGCATTCGTCGTCGCTCTCGCACAGCGGCGGTGGCCCGGTGGATCCGGGTTCGGCGCACTGTCCGTTCACGCAGGTCCACCCGTCGGGGCATTCGTCGTCGCTCTCGCACAGCGGCGGTGGCCCGGTGGATCCCGGGTCGATGCATTCCCCGTCCATGCAGCTCCATCCTTCGGGGCAGTCGTCGTCGCTGGTGCACAGCGGTGGTGGTCCGGTGGGGTCCGTGACATCCGGTGGGTCGGAGGAGTCATGGCTGGTGTCGGGGACCTCGGAGGCGTCGGCGGAGGTCCCGGGCGCGCTGGAATCATCGGGGGCGCAGAGGCCGTCGAGGCATCGTTCACCGGGGAGGCAGTCGCGGTCGCGGCTGCAGGGCGTGGTGCAGCGTCGGTCGATGCAGGTGCGGTCGCCGAAGCACTGGTCGTCCCACTGGCAGGGGTTGGCTTCGGCGCAGCGCCCTTCGATGCAGACGAGGCCGTCGGTGCACCAGCGGTCGTTGTCGCAGGCTTCGCCGAGGGGGCTTCGGCTGCATCCGGCGAGAAGGAGCAGTGAGGCGGCGAGGGCGAGCGCTGCGCGTGCGGGGAGTGCGGGGTAGCCCATGATTGGCCCTGGTCGGCGCCCGCGTTCGGGCTGGCCGAATCATGGCGGGCGTGCGGAGAGTGGGACGAGGTGGGTGGCGACGCGGTTCGGCCGCACGCCAGTGTATCGATCCTGCGACCCGGATGCCAGAAGCTGCTGGTTCCGTTCGCGTTGGTGGGGAGGCGGCGTGGCCGCGCGGGCTTCGGCGTCGGGTGATCTACTCGGTGCGCAGGGCGTGGCTGGGCCGGATGAGGATCACGGTGCCGGGTTCGGCGGAGATTTCGTAGCGTCGGACGCGACCGTCGCCGGTGAGGACCTCGACGCGGTGCGTGCCTGGAGGGAGCAGTCGGGTGAGGGGGGTTTCGGCGGGTGGAGCGTTGCCGAGCACGGCGCGCAGGCCGCGGTCGGGGACGATGAATAGGGCGCCTTCGGCGTGGGGTCCGACGGAGGCGGAGGGCGTGGCGGTGGGGGGTGAGGGTTCGTCCGCGGTCGGGGTTGCGGATGCGGTGCGGGCCTGCTGGACTCGGTCGATGGCATCGGTGGCGACATCGGCGAGTTCGGTGTTTCGGGCGGAGTCGCGTGCGAGGGCGAAGAATTCGAGGGCGAGAGCGTGTTCTCCGGCGAGCTCGTAGGCTCGGCCGACGTTGAAGGCGAGGCGGGGGTCGGGGTCGAGGGCGTAGGCCTGTCGGAGCAGGCGAGCGGCGTCTTCGAAGGCGCCGGCGTCGTAGGCCTCGATGCCCTGCAGGTAGGCCTGTCGGGCGGCGTCGTGGCGATCCTGCGCGCCGGCGGTGGCGGTGAGGGCGAGCAGCGGGAGGAGCGAGAAGAGGATCCCGTGGGCGAGCCGGGTCATGGCAGTTCGCGGGGTGGGGGGGCTGGGGGGGTCGGGCGTTCGGGGGTCTGGTAGACGGACAGCAGGGGCACGCCGTGCAGGGAGATGACGTGAACGGGGGAGAGGGTGTTGAAGCGCTGCCAGACGAACTGTTCGTTGAGGCGCGCGCCGACGGCCTTGGGGTGATGGTAGAGCACGATGTCGGCGTGGTCGACATTCCGGACGCTTCGGATGTCCTCGCGGAGCCAGCCGAGGGCGCGGTATTCGCGGACGGCGAGCTCGGTGGTGTGGTGGAAGTGGACGCGTGCGTTCGGCGGGGCGTGTTCGTTGAGCCACGGGAGTGCCTGTCGCGAGGTGTAGCCCCAGTAGTTGCGCATGGCGCCGCGGTCGGCGGCGCCGGTGACGCCGCCCACGGCTTCGCCGTACCAGGCGAGGCCGAAGGGGTGGCTCATCCAGGCGGCGAGGGCCACGGGTCCGAGGAGGGCGAGGCAGGCGGTGGAGAGGGCGAGGGGGTGGGTGGAGCCGTCGGGTCGGCGCAGGGGTGCGGCGACGGTGCGGAGTCCGTGGGCGACGGCGATGGCCATGAAGGGGAGCGCGGGCATCCAGTGCTTGATGCCGCCGAAGATGGGGGTCTCCGGGCGGGCGATGACGAGGAAGGGGATGAGGATGTTGAGGGCGAGGAGGATGCCGGGGGCGCGGTCGATGGCGATGCGTCGTTCGGGTTCCACGTCGCCGGGACGCTGTGCGGGGATGGGGTGGTCGCCGGGTTCGTCCGGGGTGGCGGGTGGGCTGGCGATGCGAAGCCGCAGCCAGGCGATGGTGCCGATGGCGAAGGCGAGGAGCCAGATGAGCGGCGTGGTCGCCACGGTCATCACGAAGGGGTACTCGACGGGGAAGGGGGGCTCGATGAAGTGTCGGCCGAAGTAGTCGACGTAGTAGTGTTCGTGGAAGAGGTGGAACTCGACGTACCAGCGAATCCTGGCGATGGTGTCGAACCAGTGCCGGGGCCAGAGGGCGACGAAGAGGAGGGGGCCGAGGATCGCCATCGCGACGACGGTGGTGGGGGGGCGGAAGGGGGCGTTCCGGGCGCCGCGTCGCCAGGCGAGCCAGCGCGTGGTGACGAGGTGGAGTCCGAGGACGATCGGGAGGAAGAAGGCGTTGAGCTTGACGCCGAGGGCGATGCCCCACAGCGCGCCGGTGGCCCAGGCCCAGCGTTCGGACTCGAAGGATCGCCACCAGGCGTAGACGACCGCGACCCACATCGTGGTGATGGGGATGTCGAAGCAGGCCATGTGCGCGTGGAAGAAGACGCGGGGCAGCAGGAGCAGGGAGACGGCGGCGGTGGTGGCGGTGATGCGGTCGCCGGTCATTTCGCGGGCGAGCAGGAAGGTGAGGCTGACGAGCGCGCCGGCGAAGATCATGCCGGGCAGTCTCATGGCGGTGGGTTCGTCGAGCCATCCGAGGAGGTCGGCGAAGAGGATGCGGGAGAGCGCGAAGAGCGTCTTGACGATGACCGGGTGCTCGGGGTTGTAGCGCCAGTGGTGGTCGATGCTGGCCTGCCGGAAGCTCTCGAGTGGCGTTCCGGCGCGGATGTTCGCGGCCAGTTCGATGAACCACCCGCCGTATTCGCGCCCTGCGTGGAAGTAGTACGACTCGTCGCGGGTGAACCCCATGCCGTCGGTGGCGAGGAGCAGGGCCACGGAGGCGAACAGCAGGGCGATCGCGATCAGGTGATCGGCGCGCTCGAGGGGGCTGCGGCCTGCGGGCAGGGAGGGGAGGGCGAACACGGCGTTGCTGTGGAAGCCGGGCAGACCCGGGTTGCGGGAAGTGGCGTGGTGGTGCACAAGGGGGCGTGGTCTTCGCGGGGCACCGGATCGGGTGTACCGCGCCCGACCGCGTGCGGACAAGGGAATCCGCCCTGTCGCAGAGGATCCCCCGGGGTGTTGCCGAGCCGTGCGTTCGAGGCTGGAGTCATGCGGATTCGTCGAGCGGAGTCGGGAGAGAGGGCAGTTGCCGGTCGGCGTCGTGCGGTTCGCGTGCGGCGGGAGGGGGCATGGATTCCCGTCCTCTTCGCCCTGCTGCTGGCCGGGTGTCCGCAGGCGCGTCCGGACCGGCCGGTTCCCGCGCCCGGTCCGGTGGAGTTCACGCCGGAGCGGGCGAGCGACGATCCGGCTGCGGTGGCGCGCTTCGGGGACGCGGTGGCGTTGTACGAGGCGGGCCGGTTCGATGCTGCCGCGGATGCCTTCCGGCTCTTTGCCGCGGAGTTTCCCGGGGACGCGTTGACCCTTCCGGCGGAGCGTTATCTGGGGCGTTCGCTGGCGGCATCGGGTCGCGCACGGGAGGCCGAGGAGGTCTTCCGTTCCCTGGAGCTCGTGCCGGAGGCGCGGGCGAGCGCGAGGCTGTATCTCGCCTTCGTGGCGGCCCTGCAGGGCGAGGATGAGCTGCGGGATCGGCGGATGGACGAGCTGCTGCGGGACACGCGGGATGCGCGGGTGGACGGGACGCAGGTGGTGCCGGGGGATGAGCCGCTGCTCGCCTCGCTGCTCGCGGAGGCGCGCATCCGGCGGGGGGAGTTTCTCGGTGCCCTTCGGGATCTGGATGTGGTGCACGCCTCGGCCACGGACGCGCTGTTGCGGAGTTATGCGATGGATCGGGCGGTGGAGATTGCGACGCTCGATCTCGATGCGGACGCGCTGCGGCGGGCCGCGTCGTCGGACGCGACGGTGAAGCGCGCGGCTGCGGCGCCGCTGCAGGTGCTCGCGCTGCTCGAGGCGGATCGGCGCGATGAGGCGGTGGCGGTGCTCGAGGCTGCCACCGAGGCGCTGGTGTCGACGGGCCAGGTGGACGCGCTCGTGCTGGCGCAGACGCGCCTCGCAACCACCGGTGAGCGCCGGGAGCTGCGGTACGGGGTGATCCTCTCGCTCTCGGGCCCCGATCGGGGTGCGGGCCGTCAGGCCCTTGGCGCCATTCTCCTCGCGCAGCGGGCCTTCGAGCCCGAGGATGCGGTATCCCTTGCCCTGATCCGGGACGCGGCCGGCTCCGCCGAGCAGGTGACCGCCCATGTGGAGGAGCTGGTCGGTCTCGGGGTCAGCGCGATCATCGGCCCGATCGAGCACCCGCTCGCCGCGGCGGGGCAGCGCGCCGCCGCCCGACACGGTGTGCCCTACGTCGCGTTGACCCCGCTGCCCCTGCCGGAGCGGGTGGAGGCGACCTGGCGGCTGCAGGTGGATGGGTCCGCGGAGGCCCGATCCGCGGTGGCGGAGGCCGTGCGTGTTCGCCGCAGCCAGCGGTTCGTCATCGTGCGCGAGGAGGACGAGTCACCGTGGCTCGATCACTTCGCGTCTGCCGCGGCCTCGGCGATCGAGGAAGCGGGCGGGGAGGTTCTGCTCGAGGTGAGCGTGGGGGGCCGTGGGCCGGCGCTGCAGGAGAGCGCCGAGCGGGCCGTGCGTCGCATCGCGTCGACGGAGGCGGACGCCGTGGTGCTGGCGTTGTCGCCGGCGACGGCGGGGCCGTTCGTCGCCTGGATGGCCGGCCAGGGGATCTGGTCGGCCACGGACGCCCGCACGAGCGGCCCTGGCGGGCGACGGGCGGTGACCTACGTGGGCAACAGCTTTCTGCTCAACGAGTCGCTGCTGCGCAACTCGGCGGAATATCTGGTCGGGGCGATCCTGCCGTGGTGGTACCATCCGGATCTGGCGACCGGGGACGCGGCCGCCTTCACCTGGCGGTTCGAGCACACCTACGGCCGCAGGCCGGGGCCGCTGGAGGCGTTCGCCCACGACGCCGCGAGCATCGTTCGCAGGCTGCTGGTCGCGGAAGGGCAGCGCAACCCGCGACGGTTCGCCGCGCGGATGCAGTCGGACGAGGGGTTCGAGACGGTGACGGGGCGCATCCTGTTCGACGGGTCGGGGGACGCCCGGATGACGCCGCGGTTCGCCACGGTTCAGGCCGGGCGCCTTGTTGCGCGCTGAGGGCCGGACGGGTTTCGGGGGCGGTCGCCTGCAGGCGGTGGCGCTCATGCTGATCCTTGCCGTTGCCGCGCTTCTTCCCGCTGGTGTGGCGCGGGCGGAGATGGCGGACGCGGGGGAGTCCGGGGAGGAGCGCGTGGACGAGGAAGGTCGTGCCCCGGAACGGATGCCGTTGCGCCGGGGGGGCGAGGTGCCGCCGTGGGAGCGGGTGGATGCGCCATCCGGCGAGGAGCTGCGCGCTGCCGGCTGGACCTTCATCGACGAGGACGCCCGTCCGGGGACGGCGGTGGCCGGCCTCACCGCGGGCACCGCCGGCCTCGTGGTCCACGGGCTGGGGCACTGGATGATCGGCGATCCCGACACGGCCCTGCTGCTCTTCCTCGGCCAGGGGGTGTCGATCGCGGTGTTCGCCACCGGCATCGCCATGCGCCGAATCGCGCCCCGGTCGACGGGACTCGCCGGGGCGAGCGACGCCCTCGCCGTCGGCGCCGGCGGGCTCTTCGCCGCGACCTGGGCGGGGGACGTCGTGGGGTCGTTTCGGGGCACGGGCAGCCCGGCGGCCTTTCCGGCGTTCACGCCGGACGGGGCCTCGCTGGAGCTGGCGTTCTCACGCCTTTTTGCCCAGGGCATGCATGTGCGAGATCACGGGGTGATCGCCGTCCCGCTGCGCTGGAGTCGGCTGCGCATCCACCCGGAGCTGCACGCGGACACCCGCTTCGATTACCGGCGGGCTCAACTGGCGATCGGCTGGCGGATTCCGCTGGACCGGCTGTCCTCGCTGGAGTTGCGTGCCCTCGGGGACGACGAGTGGCAGCGTGCCAGCAGTGCGGGCCGAACACGGCTCGGGGGCGAGAGCGTGATGCGTCTGGATGCGGGCACGGTCGTGTCGCACCTGACCGGGCTCGTCTGGGAGCTTCGCGTCGGGGTGATGGCCGATGCGCTCGCCCTGGAGAGCGTGCAGGGGGGGCGTCGCATGACCGCCGACCTGCTGCGGATCACGGTTCCGTCGGAGACGGCCCTCGAGCTCGCGGTCAACCCCGTGGTTCACCTCAGCGCCGGCTACCGGCATCGGGACGACCTTCTGGTGGGCACCTGGGGCGACCAGCTCGGCGTCTTCTGGGGGCGGCTCGGCATCGTTCCGCGCAACCGGATCGGGGCGGAGGTGCTGCTGGAGCAGGGCGCGTTCTTTCGCGCGCAGCTCGGGTTGCGCTGGGTGTTTGCCGAGGCGGCCGCTGCACCCTGAGACCACACCGGGGATCGCCATCGCGGGATCGGTGTGCTAGGCGGGGGAGAATACACGCTCCGGCCCAGTGGTTGTGGCGGAGAACAGGGACCCGACCGGGGGGTCCGGACGAATCACAGAGGCACTGGAATGCACGAACTGACCTGGGTTCAGCTGGTGGTTGCGGATACGGGAGGCAGCAACGTCTCGGCCTGGGCCCTCTTCTTCGAGGCCAGCGGCGTCGTCCTGCTGGTCCTGCTGCTGCTCATCGCCGCGAGCATCGGTACCTGGTTCATCGTGGGATACAAGTGGCTGGCCCTGCGGCGGGCCAATCAGCAGTCGCGCCGCTTCCACGACGTCTTCTGGCAGTCCAAACGGCTGGACAGCATCTATCAGCAGGCGGAGGCGCTCCCGCACTCGCCGGTGAGCAAGGTGTTCCAGGCGGGATACGTGGAGCTGCGCAAGCTGAAGGGACGCGAAGGCGAGGAGACGATGAGCCAGCAGCTCGGCGGCATCGAGAACGTCGAGCGGGCCCTGCGCCGGGCCATGAGTGCGGAGATCAACCAGATGGAGCGTCTCATGCCCTTCCTCGCCACCGTGGGCGCCACGGCGCCGTTCGTCGGGCTCTTCGGGACGGTGTGGGGCATCATGCTCGCCTTCATGGAGATCGCCGCCATGGGGCAGGCCGGCATTGACGTGGTCTCGGGGCCGATCGCCGAGGCGCTGATCGCGACGGCCATCGGGCTCGTCGCTGCGATCCCCGCGGTCATCGCGTTCAATTTCTTCAACGCGCGCATCCGCGGACTCGCCGTGGAGATGGAGAATTTCTCCAGCGACTTCCTCAACATCGTGAAGCGGCACTTCTTCAAGTGACGCCCGGCCACGCCGCCCGCGCGGCGACGGGGAGACGTTCATGGGCATCGAGATGGGTAGCGGCAGCGCGATGAGCGACATCAACGTGACGCCCCTCGTGGACGTCATGATGGTGCTGCTCATCATCTTCATGGTGGCGACGCCCATGATCGTGGAGGAGGCCATGCTGCGCGAGATCGCCATGGACCTGCCCGTCACCCGCGAGAACCCCACCGTGGTGGACATCACCGACACGTCGCAGCTCATCCTGCGCATCGACGCCAACCTGCGGGTCTACGTGGGGGAGGAGCTCATCACGGACTGCTCCACCGCCCTGGATCGGCCCGGCGCCGAGCGTTTCGAGCCGTGCTTCGACGAGATTCAGGAGAAGCTGGGGCAGAACCCGCGACTTCAGGACGAGGGAGCCCTCTATCTGCTGGCCGACACCGGCATCCCGTATGGGTTCGTGGTCGGTTCGATGAACCGGATCCGCCTCGCCGGTGTCCATTCCGTGGGGATGGTCACCAACCCCGAGTACCTCACCGGCGATCAGAGACCGGGGCCCTGATGGGAGATTCGAAGAGCGACACCCTCGAGCTGGTCTTCGGCGCGATCCTCACGGCGGTCGTGCACGGGGGCTTTCTCGCCTTCATGCTCTTCGGCCGGGCGGGGGTGGCGGAGGCGGAGGACCCCGTCATCCTGCCGGTCCTGAGCGCCGACCTGCTGCGGTGGGGGGAGGTGATGCCCGATCCGGGCGAACTGCCGTCCATCCCCAACCCGGCGCCGGCCCCGATGCCCCAGGATCGGCCCGACACGCCGCCGCCGCCGGAGCCCGAGGAGCAACCCCCCGCGCCCGACGAGGTCGTGCTGCCTCGCGACGAGCCACCTCCCGAACCGGCGCCGCAGCGCGATCGGCCGGAACGGCGGCCCGAGCGAACGGACGCGCAGGCCGCCGCCGACGCACCGGAGCGGCCCTGGCGGGGCGAACACAACCCCAACCGGCCGATCACCGACGGGCCGATGTACGGGAGCCCGGACGGGTTCATCGGCGGAACGAGCCTCTCCGAGAGCGCGCAGCGCGACATGCTCTCCCGCATTCGCGCGCAGCTTCAGCGCGCGTTCCGGCCGCCGGCGACCCTGTCGGACGCGGAGCTGCGCCGGCTGCATACCCGGGTCCAGATCCGCGTCTCCAGCGAGGGGCAGATCCTCGGCTGGGATGTGGTCGAGTCGAGCGGTAATCGCCTGTTCGACACGCAGGTGGAGGCGATGCTCAACCGGTTCCGCGTCGGGCGCGAACGCCTGGACCTCGCCTCGATTCCCCACGAGGGCCTGCGCAACCAGATGATTCAGCGGGGCTTCGTCATCCGTTTTCCCGACTGATCGGAGCCGTCAGCCGCAGGATGCCTCGGCCTCGACGACCTCGTCCCGGCACGGGAAGTCGGGGCCCTCGTCGTTGAAGTACCGGTCGAGATCCCCACAGCTCAGCGCCGTCACGCAGGCGAAGAGCGCCATCTCGGCGAAGTAGCAGGCCGGGCCCACTCCCTCGCGAAGCGCCTCGAGGTCCGCCGCGCAGTCGTCCTCGCAGGCGGCGGCGCTCGGGTAGCTCGCGAAGGTCTCGGGGTCGCACGCGGCGAGCTGGCCACACTCCTGCACGCACAGCTCCCACTCGAAGCAGGCGTCCGCGCTCCGCTCGTCCTCGGCCCGGCACGGGTACTCGCCCTGACGGGCGGTGAACGCGTCGTAGCCCGAGCAGTCCAGGGCAGCGGTGCAGACGTAGAGTTCGAACGACGAGTCGAAGCACTGCGGTGTGGTCTCCATGCCGAACGCGACGAGGTTGTCGATGCAGGACTCCATGCAGGAGAACTCCGAGGGGTGGTCGTTGGAGAACGCGTCCGGAGTGCACGTGGCGTACTGGGCGCAGTCCTCGGCGCAGAAGGCGGCGAAGGGGTCGCAGGCCGCGGCAGCGGCGATGCGTTCGTCGACGCAGGTCGCGCCGGCGCGGCCTTCGAGGTACGCGTCGAGAGCCGCGCAGCCGTCGAGCTCCGCCACGCACCCCAGGCGCGCGTACTGGGCGTTGAAGCAGCCCCGCTCCGCATCCCGCCGCGCCTGGTCGATGTCCCGGGTGCACTGCTGCGTGCAGGCGCCCACGGAGGTGTAGGTGGACGAGAAACGCTCTCCGTCGCACTCCTGCGCCAGCTCGCAGTCCAGGCGGCAGCGCCGCTCGTCCTCGCGCTGCTCCGGGGTGCGCGAATCCCCCGCCTCGACACAGCGCTCCTCCCGGCAGACCAGCGCCCCCGCACAGTCGGTGTCCCGCGTGCACTCGGGTGCCGGACCCGTCCCGGGGCCGTCCGTCACCCCTCCTCCCGGACCGCCGGTGGTGGGGACCCCGGACGTCTGCTCGCCCGGAGGAGGCGCCTGCGACCCAGGCGCGGTCTCCGTCTCGCCACCCAGCAGGTCATCCAGCTCGCCACAGCCCGCCAGGGCCAGGCACGAGGCCAGCAGGAGCAGGGCAACAGGGCCCACCGAGAGGAAGTGCGGGGAACGAACCATGACGACTCCGAGATGGGCGAGGGGGATGCACACAGCGCTTCCGGGCATTCACGCCTAGCGACTTCCCCGGAAGGTGTCCACCGGTGCTGCCCCTTGCCCGACCGTTCACGGACACGTACTCTGGTTCGACACCGGCCCGGAACGGCCGCACCCTTCTTCCCGTCTCCACGAGACTTCTTCATGCAGCATCCCAATTCCCCCCCGCAGGGCCCTGCCGGGGCCCCGTCCGATCCGGCACAACAGCACAACCCCTGGCAGGCGCCGCAGCAGGGCGGCCCCGGCTGGGGTGGACAGGCTCCCCCGCAGCAGGGCGGCCCCGGCTGGGGTGGACAGGCTCCCCCGC
>REDH01000003.1 GCA_007693585.1 Deltaproteobacteria bacterium | reverse complement strand
CTCCCCCGATGCTCATGTTCCCGCACCCCGCCTTCCGCCCACCCTTGCTGCTCACTCCGGTCCTCGCCGGTGCCCTCGCGCTCTCTCTCGTCGCCTGTGGCGACGGTGGCCCGTCTCCGGGATGCGATCCGGGCGACCTCGACTGCAGCGTGTTCTCGACCCCCTCGCCGACGGACGACGCCACGGCCTTCGAGCGCGCCCCGGGCTGCGCCGTCTACGGCACGCCGCGCCAGACCGGACGCCTACCGACGGGGCTGGTGGAGGCCTCCGGGCTCGTGCGCAGCGCTTGGGACCCGGGCCGGCTCTGGGTCCACAACGACTCGAACAACCCCGCCGAGCTCTTTGCCATCGCCACCGACGGAACCCTCCTGGCGCGCATCGACATGCCTGTGGGCAATCGCGACTGGGAGGACATTGCGAGGGGACCCTGCGACGAGAACGATGCCCAGGGCCGCTGCATCTACCTGGGAGAAATCGGCGACAACAACGCGACGCACCCCTGGATCGAGGTCTACCGCTTCCGCGAGCCCCAGTCGCTCGACGGCGTTACCAGCCTCTCCCGCTCCCAGATCGAGATCATGCGGGTGCGCTATCCCGACGGTCCCCGGGACGCCGAGGCCATGTGGGTCGACACCCGGCAGAACGTGTGGATCGCCTCCAAGGAACCGGGTGGGCTGACCCGCCTCTACACCATCCCCTTCCGCGCTACCGTCCCGGAGCAGATTCGGGTCCTCACCTTCGTGGACCAGTTCCTGCTCCGCGATGTCCTCTCCGAGGAGGACGCCCGCACCCAGCGGGTCACCGCGGCGGACTTCGAGGCGGAGACCGGGCGGGTCATCTTCCGCACCCGGGACTTCGCCTTCGAATTCGCTCTCGCAGGCCGCCCTCTTACCCGCCTCTTCAATGCGCCGGTGCGCACGGTGCCGGCCGCCGACGAACCCCAGGGCGAGGCGATCGCCTGGGGACCCAACGGGGGCTACTACCACACCTCCGAGGGCCCCGAAGCGCGCCCTCTTCTTCGTGCCCTGCGACGAGGAAGCCACGCGCTGAGCACGCGGTGCTCTCCGCTCCGGTCAGCGGCCCGGCCGTCGGGATGCAGTGCACAACCCGCTGGCGACCCGGTCGTCGGGACGCGGTGCTCTACTCGCCGGCCGGAGGCGCCATGAGCTCCTCGATGGGCACCACCTCGTCCGAGAGGCTCCGCTCGGGCACCGGCGCGAGCTCGTGCCGCGCGGCGCGGATGCCTTCCAGGATCACCTCCACGCTGCCCGCCCGTCCGGGGGTGGAGGGCCGCGTCAGGAACTCCATGCCCTCGCCGGAGAGCACCGAGGGAAGGACGCCGTCCCAGACCTCGGTGAAGCGCAACGTGTTGGGGTTGAGTCCGGCGGCCCCGTAAGCCATGTAGGCCTGCACGTCGGCTTCCGCGCGGATCAGGATGGACTCCGCCTCGCCGCGCGCGCGCTCCACCGCAGCCCGGCGCTCCATCTCCGCCTGCACGACCCGCTGCTCCATCTGGATGCGCACGCGCTCCAGCTCGTTGCGCTCCTCGCGCACGCGCTGCTCGGCGCGGACCGTGGCCTCGATGGCCTGGGCGAACTCCCGGCTGTACTCCAGGTTCTCCAGCACGACCTGCGTGACGATGAGGGTGTTCTCCAGCTCGTCGGAGCGCTCCACCAGGCGTTCGGCCACCACCTCGTTGATCTGCTCCGCGACCTCGCGGCGCACCTGCTCGCGGTTCTCCACGAGCCCGCGCAGGGTGTAGGTCGAAAAGACCGTCTTCACGCTCTGGGAGACGGCCGGAGCGAGGATGATGTTGCGCCAGCTGCTGGGGTCCCGCGACACGTAGCGGAAGAGGGCCTTGGCCGCCTCTCCATCGGGCACGTAATAGCTGAGGTTGACCCGGAAGCCCACGCTCTGCATGTCCGACGTGACCGCCGCTCCGGTTTCGCCCCCCACCGTCATGCTCTGCGCACGCGTCGACACCCGCGTCACGTTGTTGATGTTGGGGACGGAAACCCCCTCGCTGAGGGTGCGGTCCTTCATCGAGCCCATGAAGGTCTGCACGCCGACCTCACCGGGCTGCACGACCTTGCAGGCCGGGAGCAGGGCCAGGCTCAGAACGAAGAGAAGGGACACCGGAAATCGGAAACTACGCATGGCAACGGGCTCTGCGAAAGAAGGGCAAATCGGAACTCACGCCGCCCCCCCCCATACCCCATCCCCCCGCGAAATTCGACCCATTATCCGGCGCCCCTCAACCCTCCCGTCCGAACTCCTCGTCGCGCGGCGCCCACCAGCGGCGCAACCAGGCTGGTCGAGCGTCCCGCGGTGGCGTTGCGTCCAGAGTTGCGTTCCACCGACCCACCAACGCGCCTACGGCGCGCCAGTGTGGGGCCGGGTCGGCGGAGGGGGCCGCGAGGGCGGCCGACTCCAGGGCGTCGCGCTCGTCGAACCATGCGCGGGGCAGGGCGTCGGGGCTGCGCATGGCGCGCCGGTGAATGCCTTCGAAGGCGCGCCACAACGCCGCGCTCTCGACGCCGATGGGCGCGCCCACGCGCACGGGCTTGAAGGCGGAGAGGCAGGGGGCGCTGGTGCCCGTGGCGAAGTGCTGCGCGCCGCCCGCGCCGACCCACGACACGAGGGAGGCTGTCGTCTGCGAGGCCGCCAGCCAGCCGCCG
>REDH01000049.1 GCA_007693585.1 Deltaproteobacteria bacterium | reverse complement strand
CCCCGCGTACGCTCTCGAAGTCCCCGTCGTCCCGGTTCTGGCGAAGATCATCCCGAAACCCCGGCAGCGCCGCGCTCTTCTGGCCCGGGTGAACCATCGACACATGCGCCTCGCCGGTGAGCGGCTCCACCCAGCCCTCGAAGTGACCCACCGTGCGCATCGCCGGCTGTGCTGCTGACGACGACATCGCGGGCAGCTCCGGGCGCACCTCCGCCGGCACGGCAACCGGCGGCGAACGCTCCTCGGTCGGTGCGACGGTCGCATCCTCCCCACCGGATGCACAGGCCGACAGAAAGAACACGATGGCGGGCGCGAGGGCGCGACGCGTGGACAGCAGGGGACGACTCCACATGGAACACCTTCTCGGACGGGGGGCAGGATCCGGACGGGCGGCACGGGCCAGACTGTAACGCGAGCGTACCAGCCCGAGGTGCGATGCGCAAGGATCTGTTATCTCGACGGTTGTCGCACATCCACCTGCATTTCGGCACAGCTCCGCGGCCTTGCCCGCGAGATGCAGGCTACGGCTCGATCCGCGCGAGACTCACCGCACGCCCGACAGCGATCGGGCTGAGGCGCTTGCGCTCCGCAATCGCGATCGGCGGGTGTGGCGGTCGACGCCTCCTCCGCGTCCCCGTTCGCCGGATGGGGCGCCACGTCGCCGGATCACGGTTCGACAGGCACCGCGCGCTCCGCGCGCTGGCGTACCACAGCCGCGCAGCCCGTCGCTGGCGGAGCTGTCCGGCAGGAAGCGCCCCCGAGAAGCCGCAGCCATCGCCGGGCCGCCGTGCTCAGTAGCAGAAGCCGTCCCAGCACCAGGCTCCCTGGCACTGGTCGTCGAAGCTGCAGGGGAATCCCGATGGCACCATCTGACACACCTCCGCGGAGTCGTCGCAGTACTCCGTCCAGCACAGGTTGCCGTCGGGGTCCTGCGGATCGCATGCGGCCATGACGGGCAGTCGGCAGGTGCCCCAGAAGCTGGAGCACAGACCGGAGAAGCACTGCCAGTTGGCGGAGCAGTTCTCGCCGAGGTCCAGCGGTGGAAAGCGATACCCGACGGCCGAGTTGCTTGTCAGGGTACCCGTTCCTGCAGCCCGCACGAGCGCCCGGTAGGTTCTCGGGCTCCCATCGGCGGGCGCGGTGGAGTCATTGTGGTGGGTGGCGGTCGCATAGTTCCGGACCAGTGCGAAGCTGCCGCCGCCCTGATCGAACTCGAATCGCACCTCGAGCGGACCCGGCGTTCGCGAACCGATGGCGCTCTCGGACCATGGGCTGGCGCCTGCGTTGGTGAGGACGCGGACGCGATAGGTTCGTGACGCACCGGGCGAGGTGGAGAAGCCGGAGGCGTTGAGGGTCACGTGTGATGCGTGCGTTCCCTGTGACGCACTCAGGGTTCCTGCCTGGAGGGAGGGGGCGCCGGCATTCGAGTCCGCGAACGACTGGGGAATCGGGTCACCTGCAATCGCCTCGATGCCTGCGGAGGTGTCGACCTCGATGGCCGTGATGGTGGGCGCACCGCGCCAACCGCTGCGTTCCGGAGAGGCTCCGGTGCCGGATGCGTTGACCGCGATGACCTGGTACGTGCTGGAGGCGCCGGGTTGCGGTGCCGGATTGGTCCAGGAGACGTGGACGACGTCCGGGGCGCCGGATGTGCCGATGTTTGTCGGCGCCCCGACCGTGCCGGCCGGTGCACCGGCGTCGTTGAAGCTCGTGCCCGTTCCGGGAACGGCCTGCAGGAACTCTCCCCCGCGGTAGATGCGGTAGGTATCGACGACCTGGTCGGCATTGTGCTGCCAGGCGAGAGTGACATGCTGGTGGTCGTTTCCCTGACCGGCCTGGAACGAAGCCGGTGCCGAGGGCGGCGTCAGCGCGGTGAGTACGGCGCTGGTCCCTTCGCCATGGATGTTCTCCGATCGGAGCTGGAAGTCGATGTAGCGTCCCGCAGGCAGGCCCGCGAGCGGAACGGACAGCGCGCCGGGGTCCACAGTCGAGACTGCACCGCACTGGAACACGGCTTCGCCCTGCAGCCGCCAGCATCCGCGCACGGCGCCCGGCTCTGGCGCCACATCCACATGGGTGCCGTGCAGATTCGCGGTCGTGTGACCCGTGATCACCACGGTGCCCAGACTCACCTCCGGAATGGCCCCCGGGAAGCCGCTGGTGGACGTCGTCTGCACGGAAGACAGCCCCTGCGCCGAGAGCACCAGCGTGTAGTGACGAACCGGGAAGACCGGCGTGGCGTCGGTGTCTTCCCCGTGCCAGGCGAAGGGTCCCGCGTCGAAGGTCGCGATGGGTTGGCTCGCGTCGACGATCACGGTCTCGAGGAGCCCCTCCGACGCACCTCGATACAGTGTCGTGGTCACCACTTCGACATCCCGGTGGCCTGTGACCGCAGGAGAGTCGTCCGAGGACACCCCTTCGGTGTAGCGCTGACGGATGCGGTAGTGGGCGGGCTCTCCGGGCAAGGGCCTCGGGATCGTGCTCGTGAACTCCACCCGACCCAGCACGAGGCCATCCGTGGCGCTCGGCGCAGACGGGGCGAGCAGCTCCGGGGCCGGGGCCGTCGTGTCGTCGTGAATCGTCTCACCGGCATCCACGGCGAACAGCACGGTGTCCTCGCCGTCGATCACACGCTCGATCGTGAAGCCATCGAGGGTGTACGGAAGCCGGGCCACCGACACCTCGAT
>REDH01000138.1 GCA_007693585.1 Deltaproteobacteria bacterium | reverse complement strand
GGGCGATGCGGGCGGGGAGGTCGTCGGGGAGTGGGGTCTGGTCGAGGAGGAGGGGTTCGTGGGGGGTGACGGGGTCGTCGGGGCGGAGGGGGGTGCCGTCGGGCCGTCGGACTCGGCCCTGGAGCGCGGCGTCGCGGAGGGTCTGGACGGGCTCCGGGGATCGGAGGGCGATTTCGTCGAGGGTGGTGGTCATGGGGTGTTCGGGAACGGGGCGGTGGGGGTGAGGTGCGGGCTTGACCGTTGCCCCGGTTGCGTTAGCATGGCGTGCGTCGGTCCGGGGCTGTCGAGGTCCCGCCGGGGCCTTTCGGGGTCCTTCTTCCGCCGTCCATGGCTGTCTATCAACAGGCTGGCTGACAATCATCCGGAGGCCGTGGCTGCTCCCGAGGGTGCAGTTCCGGCCTTTCTTGTGCCCTCGCGGGCTGATCGCAGGCGAAGATGAATCAGGATTTCGGAGTCAATCAGGCGCTGGTCGAGGATCAGTACCGTCGGTATCTCGACAACCCGATGGCGGTGGACGACGAGTGGCGGTCGTTCTTCGAGGGGTTGACGCCGGAGCAGGCGAACCGGCTCCGGGACGACGGGGGCGGTCCGTCGTCGTCTGCGGCGGCGGGTGCGGATCGGGCGTTGCTGTATCAGTCCGAGCTGGCGTGGCGGTTGAGTCAGCTCGTGACGGCGTACCGGACGCGCGGGCACATCTTCGCGAAGCTCGATCCGCTGGATCTCGAGAACCGGTCGACGGAGGAGCTGCGTCCGGAGTCGTTCGGGATCGCGGAGTCGGATCTGGACGTGGAGGTCCACACGGACATTCCGGGGCATGAGAAGGCGACGCCGCGGCAGATCATCGCGCTGATGCGGGAGACGTACTGCAGCACGGTGGGCGCGGAGATCATGGGTGTGGAGGATCCGGAGGAGCGGGCCTGGCTGCTGAACCAGTTCGAGGGGTCGCGGGGGACGGAGCTCTCGGCGGACGAGCACCGGTGGGTGCTGCAGCGGCTGACGGACGCGGAGGAGCTGGAGCGGTTCATTCACCAGCAGTACCTCGGGGCGAAGCGTTTTTCGCTGGAGGGGCTGGAGACGTTGATCCCGATGCTTCACCTGATGCTGGACGAGGCGGCGGAGCTCGGCGCGCGCCGGGCGGTGATCGGGATGGCGCACCGAGGCCGGTTGAACGTGCTGGTGAACATCATGCGCAAGCAGCTCAAGGAGCTGTTCAGCGCGTTCAACGACGATGCGAGCGAGGAGCTGCTGGGCCGCGGCGATGTGAAGTATCATTTGGGGTACCGGACGGATCACAAGGCTCGAGATGGCCGCACGGTGAACGTGGCGCTGTGCTTCAACCCGAGCCATCTGGAGTTCGTGAACCCGGTGGTGGTGGGGCGTGCGCGGGCGCTGCTGGATCGGGGCGGCGAGTCGGAAGGCGGGTCGGTGCTGCCCCTGTGCATCCATGGGGACGCGGCCTTCATCGGTCAGGGGATCGTCTACGAGACGCTGAACCTGGCCGAGCTGGAGGGCTATCGGGTGGGGGGCACGGTGCACATCGTGCTGAACAACCAGGTGGGTTTCACGACGAGCCCGAGCGACTCGCGGTCCTGTCGGTACGCGACGGATGCGATGTCATTCCTCCGGGTACCGGTCTTTCACGTGAACGCGGAGGACGTGGACGCGGTGGTGCGGGTGACGCGGATCGCGGTGGCCTACCGGCAGCGGTTCGGTCGCGACGTGGCGATCGACCTGGTGGGCTATCGCCGGTTCGGGCACAACGAGGGGGACGAGCCCCGGTTCACGCAGCCCCAGATGTACGAGCGCATCGATGGGCATCCGAGCGTGCGGGAGCTGCTCGCGCGTCGGATGGTGGAGCGTGGGGAGCTGGACGAGGCGGGGAGCGAGTCGATGGTGAAGGCGCGTCGCGAGCGCATGATGGCGGCCCTGCGGGAGTCCCGGGAGAATGGGCAGCACGGGATGCCCACGCTCGACGAGGACGTGTGGTCGACCTACGAGGGGGGCATGGAGGCCGAGGCGGCGCAGCAGTATCCGAGTGTTTCGCTCGAGACGCTGCAGTCGCTGCTGCGCGGCATCACGACCATCCCGGAGGGGGTCAACGCCCACCCCAAGGTGCGAAAGCTGTACGAGCAGCGGGCGAAGGCGCTGGATCCCGATCAGCCGTTCGACTGGGGGGTGGGCGAGGCGCTGGCCTACGCGAGCCTCGTGAATGGTGGCGTCCGGGTGCGGCTGTCCGGTCAGGACAGCCGGCGCGGGACGTTCAGCCATCGTCACGCGTATCTGGTGGACACGAAGAACGGCCGCCGGTGGACGCCGTACTCCGCGGTGGAGGGCGAGGGAGGGATCTTCGAGGCCTTCGACAGCCCGCTGAGCGAGGCGGCGTGCATGGGGTTCGAGTACGGGTACTCCCTCGAGTCCCCGGACGCGCTCATCCTGTGGGAGGCGCAGTTCGGTGACTTTGCGAACGGGGCGCAGGTCATCCTCGATCAGTTCATGGCCAGCGGCGAGGACAAGTGGGGGCGGCTGACGGGCATGGTGCTGCTGCTGCCCCACGGGTTCGAGGGGCAGGGCCCGGAGCACTCCTACGCCCGGCTTGGCCGGTTCCTGCAGAGCTGCGCCGAGGACAACATGCAGGTGTGCGACTGCACGACACCGGCGCAGTTCTACCACCTGTTGCGGCGACAGATGCTCGCGCGCTGGCGCAAGCCCCTCGTGGTGATGACGCCGAAGAGCCTGCTCCGCCACAAGCGTGCGGTGAGCACGCTGAAGGATCTGGCCGACGGCACGTTCCACCGCATCATTCCGGACGTCTCGGGCACGGCGCCGGACAGGGTGCGGCGCGTGCTGCTGTGCTCCGGCCGCGTGTACTACGATCTCGAGGAGGAGCGCGAGAAGCGGGAGGCGACGGACGTCCACATCCTGCGGCTCGAGCAGCTCTACCCGCTGGACGGGAACCTGCTCGCGCAGCTCCTGGCGCCGTATGCGCCGGGTACCGAGCTGTGCTGGGTGCAGGACGAGCCGTGGAACATGGGCGCCTGGTACTTCATCCAGGCGCGGCTGACGGCGCTCTTCGGGACCGGTCTCCCGCTGCAGTGCATCTCGCGTGCGGAGTCGGCGAGTCCGGCGACGGGCTCGGCGTCCGCGCACCGGCTGGAGAACCGGCAGTTGCTCGACGCGGCGTTCAGCACCGAGCGTTTCGGGCACTGAGCGCCCGGGCGCCGCGGGCGGCGCTTGACCGCGCGTCCGGCGCTGTTAGGGTTCGCCCTCCCGCCGTGGGCAGTCGCCTGCCCCTGCGCACCGGTTGCGCTTCACCCCGCTCGACGACGGATACCGCGCCATGGGCACAGACGCCCCCGACAAGGTGGACTGGAAGTCCACGCTGCTCCTCCCCGAGACCTCCTTCGCGATGCGTGGGAACCTGCCCAGCCGCGAGCCGGAGATGGTGGCGCGCTGGCGGGACGAGGGACTCTACCGACGCATGATCGAGCGCCGCGCCGACGGGCCGGTCTACGTGATGCACGATGGCCCGCCGTACGCCAACGGCGACCTGCATCACGGCCACGCCCTCAACAAGATTTTGAAGGACATCGTGGTGAAGTACCGGTCGATGACCGGCCACCGCGTGTCCAACGTTCCGGGATGGGACTGCCACGGTCTGCCCATCGAGCAGAAGGTCGACGAGCAGCTCGGCCGCGCCAAGGACGAGCTGACCCTGTCCGCGTTCCGGGGCCGGTGCCGCGAGTGGGCGGAGAGCTGGGTGGGCAGGCAGCGCGAGCAGTTCGAGCGCCTGCTGGTGCTGGCGGACTGGGAGAACCCCTACCGCACGATGGATCCGTCCTATCAGGCGTCGATCCTGCGCGTGTTCGCTGCCTTCGCGGACGGCGGCTACATCTACCGGGGCCGCAAGCCGGTGCACTGGTCATGGGCGGCGCGCACGGCGCTGGCCGAGGCGGAGGTGGAGTACGCCCCGTACACGGCACCGAGCATCCACGTGCCCTTCGCCTTGCCGGAGCCGCCGGCCTGGCTTGCGGAGGCGGCCGGCGGCCGGTCGGTGGACGTGGTGATCTGGACGACGACGCCCTGGACCCTCCCGTCGAACGTGGCCATCGTGCTGCATCCGGACCTCGAGTACGCGCTGCTGGCGCTGGACGACACGCGCGCCATCCTCGTGGCCGAGGGGCTCAGGGAGCGCGCGCTGGCGGCGTGCGGCCTGGGCGAGCTCGCGGTCCTGCACGCGTTCCGTGGCGAGAAGCTCGTGGGCCGCTCGGGGGGCGATGTCCCGCGCCCGCTGGCGCGTCATCCGTTTCTGGACCGGGATTCGGTGCTTCTTCCGGCGGAGTACGTCACCCTGGAGCAGGGGACGGGCTGCGTGCATACGGCGCCAGGCCATGGCGCGGACGACTACGCCACGGGCCTGAAGTACGACCTCCCGGTGATCGCCCCGGTGGACGATCGCGGCTGCTACACCGACGAGGTCCCGGACTACGCAGGCCAGCACGTCTTCAAGGCGAACCCGCAGATCGTCGAGCGCCTGCATGCCGGTGGCCGCCTGCTGAGCAGCCCGGGTGCCACGGTGGAGATCGAGCGCTACCCGCACTGCTGGCGGACGAAGAAGCCGCTGATCTTCCGTGCGACGGAGCAGTGGTTCATCGCGGTGGATCATGCGGATCTCCGCGGGGCGTCGCTGGCAGCCATCGGCCGTACGCGATGGGTTCCGGGGTGGGGCGAGAACCGCATCCGCGGCATGATCGAGCAGCGCCCGGACTGGTGCATCTCGCGGCAGCGGGCGTGGGGTGTGCCGATCCCGGTGTTCAGCTGCGGCTCCTGCGGAGACCACGTGGTGTCCGGGGAGGTGGCCCGCCATGTGGCGTCGCTCGTGGAGGAGCACGGCGCGGATCTCTGGTTCGAGTCCGAGCCGTCGGCGCTGGTGCCCGAGGGCTACGTGTGCCCGCACTGCGGTGGCGGAGCGGACGGGTTCACCCGCCACGATGACATCCTGGACGTGTGGTTCGACTCCGGGTCGAGCTGGGCGGCGGTGGTGGAGGCTCGCGAGGGGCTTCCGCTTCCCGTGGACCTGTACCTGGAGGGGTCGGATCAGCACCGTGGCTGGTTTCACACCTCGCTGCTGACGAGCGTGGCGGTGCGGGGGGACGCGCCGTACAGGGCGGTGCTGACGCATGGCTTCGTGGTGGACGAGTCCGGTCGCAAGTATTCGAAGTCGAGCCCGAACTTCGAGCCGCTCGCGAAGATGCTGGAGCGCAACGGGGCCGAGATCCTTCGCCTGTGGGTGGCCGCGGTGGACTACCGCGGAGACGTGGCGCTGGCGCCGGCGCTCCTCAAGCAGATCGGCGATGCCTACCGGAAGATCCGCAACACGATCCGCTTCCTGCTGGGCAACCTGCACGACTTCGACCCGGCGTCCGCGTACGACGTGGCGCCCACCACGCTGGACCGCTGGGCGCTGGCCCGCACGGCGGACTACCTCGACCAGGTGCGGGACGGATACGAGGAGATGGAGTTCCATCGCGTGTTCCACACGGCGCTGGACTTCTGCAACCTGACGCTGAGCAGTGTCTATCTGGATGCCCTCAAGGATCGTCTGTACTGCGAGGATGCGGGCGATCCGTCCCGGCGCGCGACCCAGCGGGTGCTGTACGAGGCCCTGCGCGGGCTGGTGCTGTCGCTGGCGCCGGTGCTGAGCTTCACGGCGGAGGAGGCCTGGGGCCATCTGCCACGCCGCGCGGACGACCCGGACAGCGTCTTCCTGGCCACGTTCGGGGCCCCGGGCGCAGCGAGCCCGGGACAGCGGCTGCTCTCCGACCTGGAGGACAGCGGCGCCGCCTGGTCTGTCGCCGATGCCCGCGCCGTCGCGGATGGCTGGGTGGCGGTGCGCGAGCGTGTGAACGAGGCGATCGAGGCCCGCCGTCCGGCGAAGAAGGGGGAGCGGGTGGAAGGCCAGATCGGCTCGTCACAGGAGGCAGCCGTGACGCTGACCGTGGCACCCCGCGAGCTGGATCGCTGGTCATCCGTGGTGGACGAGCTGGCGGAGCTGTTCATCGTGGCGTCGGTGACCGTCGAGGCGGGCGAGGTGCCCGCGGGGGATGTTGAGGTCTCGGTGGCGCCGTCGCCGTGGCCACGGTGCGCGCGTTGCTGGAACCACCGGGGCGACATCGGCGCGGTGGCGGAACACCCGGACCTCTGTGGGCGTTGCGCAGCGGTCGTGTCCACCGCCTGAACCCGAGCCCGGTCCGGGCTGTACCGGGTCCTCTTCACACGGATCAGCATGAACAAGATTGCGCTCTTCCTCATCGTCGTGGTCGGCGGAACGGTGCTCGACCTGGCGACGAAGACGTGGGCGGAGAACAACCTCGCGAGCCTGAGCGAGTACGATCGTGTCCGGGCGCGGGAGGCGTTGCGCCCGGAGCCCATCGGCGAGCGGTTGCCGTTCCTGTACCGCCAGGTGGAGGCGGCGCACGACGGCCAGACGGCGGCCGCGTGGTTCGAGGCGGCCTTCGGCACGCCGGCGGACTCGCCGCCCGGCCAGCGTGCGATCGGTTCGCTGCACCGGGTCCTCGACGCGGGCTACACGCCGGATCGGGGGTTCACCCCGCCCGAGCGGGTGGAGCGCCTGATGCCGGCCACGCCCGTGGCGGCGGGGGACATCATCGAGATACGGCATCGGTACACGGTGGTGGTCCCCGGCTTCTGGAACCACGTCTACGTGCGCAATCCCGGAGCGGCCTGGGGCATGTTCGCGAACAAGCCCGAGAGCTTCCGACGGCCGTTCTTCGTGGGGGTGTCGTTCGTGGCGGTGTTCTTCGTGGGGTTCATCTTCGTGCGGACCCCCCGCGAGCAGGCGCTCCTGCTCGTGGCGTTGTCGACGATCATCAGCGGCGCCCTCGGCAACCTGGTGGACCGGGTTCGCTACGGGTACGTGGTCGACTTCGTCGACTGGTATGTGACCTGGGGGGGGCAGGAACGCCACTGGCCGACCTTCAACATCGCGGACGTGTTCATCTCGGTCGGGGTCGGGCTGATGTTCGTGGAGATCATCCGAGGCGGTCCTCGCGAGCCCGCACCCGCGGAGACGGGGGGCGAGACGGCCGATGCGGGGGCCGCGGACGATGGCGCCTGATCTCTTCGAGTGGGTTGGCCTGCGCGCCCATGGGCGCGGGTTCGAGATGGTGGTCTGGGCGCTGGTCCTGCTGGTGGGACTTGCGCTCATGTGGCGCGAGCGGGTGGCGGGACGGGGGCTTCGGGACGGGGTGTTCGGCTGGCTGACCGGTGGCGGGCTCGTGGTCTTCGGCGTCTGGCGCTGGTTCGGCGCGGCGGTGCTGGGGGACCTGTTCTTCGGCCCGCGGGGGCTCGTGCTGCCGACGTACGGGGTGCTGATGGGGGTGGCGTTCCTGGTGGGAACGTCCCTCGCGTTCCGGGAGGCGGAGCGGACGCCGGGGCCCCCGGGGGGCTTCGGGGTGATCGATCTCGCCTTCTGGCTGCTGATCAGCAGCCTGCTCGGCGCTCGCCTGCTGTTCATGGTGACGCGGGTGGATCACTACGTGGCGTTGTGTACGGGAGAGGCGGGGGACTGTCTTGCGTTCCTCCGGATCTGGGAAGGGGGGCTGGTCTTCTACGGGGGCGTCCTCGGGGCCTTTGCAGGCGGAGCACTGTGGTGTCGGCGGCGTGGGGTGTCCTTCCTCCGGGGAGCCGATCTCTTTGCCCCTGCGCTGGCCATCGGCCATGCGATCGGGCGCCTGGGCTGCTACGCGGCGAGCTGCTGCTACGGTGCGCGGACCCACGCGGCGCACGGGGTGCACTTCCCGGCGTGGTCGAGTCCGTTCAACAATCACCTCGCGGCGGCGCAGGGGGAGGAGCGGGAGTGGCTGCTCGAGCACATGCACTCGCACGCGGTGATTCCGGTGCAGCTCTGGGAGGCGCTGGGCGAGCTGGCGATCTTCTTCGTGCTGATCCTGCTGGTGCAGCCGCGCAAGCGGTACCACGGACAGGTCATCCTCACCTGGGCGGGGCTCTATGCGATGCTCCGGTTCGCGCTGGAGATGGTGCGCGACGACGCCATCCGCGGCTTTCTGGTGGACATCCGGTTGCCCTGGCTGTCGGGTTTGCTGGGGTTCGAGCCGGATCGCGTGCTGATGCTGACGACCAGCCAGGCGATCGGCATCGTCATGGCGGTCGGGGCGTTGCTGTTGCACCTCACGCTCCGTCGGCGCGCGGAGCGGGGCGTCCGCGAGGCGCTGGAGGGGTGGCGCGACCTGGAGACGGAGCCGGGTGAGGGGGGGGAGGGCGCCGGGGACCCAGGCACGGGATAATGCGTGGGTGCGGAGGCTGTGCGCCGCGATCCGAGGGGCTGCACCGCCCGTAGCGATGGGTCACGGGATGCCGACGCATGCGCCGGGACGACGCGGGGCGTCGTCGGTGCCTCACGCCAGGGCGTGGTCGAGGTCGGCGAGGAGGTCGTCGATGTCCTCGATGCCCACGGAGAGGCGGACGAGCCCGTCGGAGATGCCGAGCTCGGCGCGGACCTCGGCGGGGACGGAGGCATGGGTCATGATGGCGGGGTGTTCGATGAGTGATTCGACGCCACCGAGGGACTCGGCGAGGGCGAAGATCCGGGTGCGTTCGAGCATGGTGCGTGCGGCGTCGAGTCCGTTTGCGAGGGTGAAGGTGATCATGCCGCCGGCGCCGGACATCTGGCGCTGGGCGAGCTCGAACTGGGGATGGGAGGCGTGTCCGGGGTAGAGCACCTGGTCGACGGCGGCGTGGTCGACGAGGAAGTCGACGATGCGTCGTGCGTTGGCCTCGTGCTGGCGCATGCGGACGCCGAGGGTCTTCACCCCGCGGAGGGTGAGGAAGCAGTCCATGGGTCCGGGGACGGCTCCGATGGAGTTCTGGAGGAAGCGGAGCCGCTCGTTGAGGGCCTCGTCGCGGGTGATGACGACGCCGCCGACGACGTCGGAGTGGCCGTTGATGAACTTGGTGGTGGAGTGGACGACGAGGTCGGCGCCGAGCGCGAGGGGCTGCTGGAAGATGGGGGACATGAAGGTGTTGTCGACGACGACGAGGATGTTCTTCGCGTGGGCACGCTCGGTGAGCGCGGCGATGTCGAGGAGCTTGAGCATCGGGTTGGTGGGCGTCTCGAGCCAGAGGATGCGGGTCTCGGGGCGCAGGTGCTGCTCGAGGTCGTCGGGGTTGGCGAGGTCGGCGTAGGTGAAGTCGATGCCGTTGTGGGCGATCACCCTGGAGAAGAGCCGTCGGGTGCCGCCGTAGAGGTCGTCGCAGGCGACGACGTGGTCGCCGCTCTTCAGCAGGTGCATGATGGTGGCGGTGGCGGCGCATCCGGAGGCGAAGCAGACACCGAACCGGCCTCCTTCGAGCGCGGCGAGGCAGTCCTCGAGGGCATGTCGGGTGGGGTTGTCGGTGCGGGAGTACTCGTACCCGGAGTGGACGCCCGGGGAGGACTGCACGTAGGTGCTGGTCTGGAAGATGGGGGTCATGATGGCGCCGGTGGTGGGGTCGGGGGACTGTCCGGCGTGGATGGCGAGGGTGTCGATCTTCATGGGGACCGGGGGCTGAGGGGTGGTGGGGATGGGTGTGCTTGAGTCGAGGGATGGCGGTGGGTCGGGCGCGGGGCCTGCGGAGGTCCCGAAATGCGCCGCGGGGAGTGGGGCACAGGGTCCGCGTCAGGTCAACCGATCGGCTTCGAACTCGATCTCGTGGGGGAGGAGGACGCGGGGGGAGTGGAAGTACTGGCTGGGGGAGTAGGTGGCGAAGTTGGAGACGCGGGAGGTGTAGATGCAGGCGTAATTGTCGACCTGCTGTCCGAGGAGGGAGGCTTCGTTGCCCTTCTTGAGGAGACTGCCCCATCGGGGATGGAACCGGCTCTCCATGTGTCGTTCGTGGTCGAGGAGCTCGCGGATGGCGGCGGCGCGTCTTCGCCGGAGCTGCTGGAGGCGGTGTTCGACGGTGTGGAGGAGGGCGCGGGCGCGCTCGAGCTGTTCGGGCTCCTCGGCGAGCTCGGGTCGGTCGACGAGGGTGCGCAGCCGTTCTTCCTGGACGAGGAGATGTCCCATGCGGTCGTTGGCGGTGTGCAGGCGTTCCTCGAGGGTGTCCCAGGTCTTCAGGCCGTCGCGGTTGTCGTCGAGGCGTCGGATTTCGTCCTCGAGTTCGGGGATGACCATGCAGGTGCGCCACAGGGAGTCGCGCTTGGAGCGGAGGATGTCGCCGTAGATGTGGTCTCCGACGTAGAGGATGGCGTCGCCGGCGAGTCCGATGGAGCGTTCGAGATCGTGGATGTTTCCGCCCTGGTGGATGCGCCCGGGGAGGAGTCGGCTGACGCTGTCCTGGAGGGTGTTCCCCTGGCGATCGACCTCGAGGAAGGGCGCTCCGCGTCCGAAGAAGTCGGGCTTGCTGGCGCCGGTGATGATGACGTCGAAGTAGTGGGTCCAGTCGGGGTAGTCCCTTCGCGAGCGGCCGAGGAGCCATTGCATGACGGCTTCGGTGAAGGGGGCGAAGGAGTTGGTCATGAGGAAGAGGCGCTTTCCGCCGGAGCGCAGTCTGTGGAGGGTGCTGGCGAGGTGGGGATCGGGCAGGATGTAGCGGTCGAGGTCAGCGATGATGGGCCGCTTGAGGGAGTCGTCGGCGTGGAGGGAGTCGACGGTGTGGCGCAGGGTGTCGGCGAGCTCTGCGTAGTCGACGCGGAGGCCGCGTCGTTCGTGGTGGTCGATGAGGGCGCAGTAGAGGTAGGCTTCGGGGAGTTCGAACAGGGTGTCGATGAGCTGGTAGCGCGGGGACCAGAGTTGTGGCGGGTCGTTGCGGTAGACGGCGCGCTCGGCTTCGTCGAGCTGTCGGAGTCCGTGGTAGCCGATGCCGACGTGCCGGTAGCGGTCCATCTTGAGGAGGTGGCCTTCCTGTCGGTCCATGACGAGCCCGCGGATGGCGAAGTCGGGGTCGAAGGGGATGTCGGCGATGCCGGGATCCCAGCGTCCGTCCTGTGCGAGGCGTTCGAGGGCGAGGCGATGGACGAGGGCGTCGAGGTGGTCTCGCCGGTAGATGGCGAGCGTGTAGTCCATGTCGAAGCCGACCCAGCGGACGCGCTCCATGTTGAGGTCGCGGTTGCAGTAGATCCTGCGTGCTCGGCGGGGTCGGTCGAGGTCGCCGCCGAGCCGGTCGGCGAGGGCGTCGATGTCGCGGGCCAGCGATGGGGGCGGGGTCATGGGGTTCTGTGGTGGGGTGCGGGGTGGACAGGGCGGGGGGCGGGGGCAGGGGTGCGGCATGGCCTCGGGAAAGGCAATGGGGGAGCTTGACATCGGCGCCTCCCGTGTCGCCCTTTTGGGGGCCGCACGGGTTGGCGGCGAGTCGGGTGCCGGGGAAGCAGGATGAACGAATCGAGACGGTTGGCGGGGGGGAGACGGGGCGGTGGTGCCAGACTTCCGCGGCTGGTTGCGGGCCTCATCGTGTCGATGGGGTTCGCCCTGCCCGGGGTCGCTGCGGCGGACGAGCCGCTGTGGAGCGATGGTACAGCGGGTCGTCACGCGGCGGGGGATCCGCTGAGTTTCGGTGCGTTCGCGGATCTCTCCGAGGCGGCAAGTCCCGCGGTCGTGAACATCAACGCGGCCCTCGGCCAGCGGTCCGTCTTCGGGGGCTCGTCGGGGTTGAGTCAGGGCAGCGGGTTCCTCGTGACGTCACGGGGGCACGTGGTGACGAACAACCATGTCATCGAGTCGTCGAGCGAGGTGCAGGTGCGGCTCGGCGACGGGCGTGAGTTCACGGCGCGCCTTCTGGGGGCCGATCCGCAGACGGACCTTGCGCTCCTGCAAATCGATGTGGACGAACCCCTGCCGTTCCTGCCTCTCGGGGACTCGAGCCGGGTCCGGGTGGGGGACTGGGTGATCGCGGTGGGCAATCCGTTCGGGCTCGAGCACACGGTCACGGCGGGGATCGTGAGTGCGATCGGCCGTCGGGGCATCCGTCCGGAAGGACGTGACCTGCTGGCGGACTTCATCCAGACGGATGCGTCGATCAACCCCGGCAGCTCGGGGGGCCCGCTGATCGACATCCACGGCAACGTGGTGGCGGTGAACACGGCGATCAATCCGCGGGGCAACAATGTGGGCTTCGCGATTCCGATCAACATGGTGAAGGCGCTGCTGCCTCAGCTCGCCGCCGGGGAGGTGTCCCGCTCGTGGCTGGGGGTGGCGGTGGACCGGGTGACGCCGCAACTGGCGCGCGAGCGAGGGCTCGAGCGTGCGCGGGGTGCCCTGATCACCCGGGTGACGGAGGGTGGACCGGCGGCGGCGGCGGGGATGCAGGTGGGGGACATCGTGCTGCAGTTCAACGGGCAGCCGGTGCGTGACAACTTCGAGCTGCCCTGGCTTGCGGCGGTGGCCGGGGTGGGTTCGATGGTCCTCGTGGAGGTGAGCCGGGGGGAGACCCAGGTTGCGCTGACGGTCGAGATGGGGGCGCCGCTCGTGGCATCGAGCGCGCCCGCGTCGGGCCGCTCGTTTGCGGGCGGCTTCCGGGGAGATTCGTTGACGGACGTGGAGGAAGACAAGGACGGGCTGCCGGAGCGCGGTGTCCTCGTGCGTTCGGTCGACGAGTCGTCGGTTGCGGATCGGGCGGGGCTGCGGGCGGGGGACGTGATCACCGAGTGTGCTGGCCATCCCGTGATGGATGCCGAGGGTCTGCATGCGGCGCTGGAGTCCTCGCGTTCGGCTGGGGTCGTTCGGATGCGCGTGCTGCGCGGCCGCGCGGTGGCGATGGTCACGCTGCGCTACTGAAGGGACGCGCCGCGCCGCAACAGGGGCCCGCCCGCGATCCTCGCACCTGGCGCATGAGCCGAAGCATTCGAGAGGTCGGCGTGCGAACAAATGCTGCTTGAACACAGACTCTTGCGATATGAGCTGTGCATGCTGTGCTGGAGATGAGGGGATGGGTCAGCTGCGCTACAGTACCTCGCCCTCGCCCTCGCCCTCGCCCTCGCCCTCGCCCTCGCCCTCGCCCTCGCCCTCGTTCACCGGCGCCGGCTCCCTCGGCAGGACTGCTCCATGACCGGACCCCGCACCCTTCCGGTGTGGGGACCGACTTCAGTTCCGGAACTCGCGATGCTGCTGATGCGCACAGCGCTCACGGAATCAGGAAGCGAGGGGGCACGGCGATGGTCCGGTTCGCGCCATGCCAGACGGAAGCGTCGCACGCTCCGGTCTGGCGCTCCGGTCTGGCGCTCCGGTCTGGCGCTCCGGTCTGGCGCTCCGGTTTGGCGCTCCGGTCTGGCGCTCTGGTCTGGCGCTCCGGTCTGGCGCTCCGGTCTGGCGCTCCGGTCTGGCGCTCCGGG